>DGFE01000060.1:5120-37271 GCA_002391525.1 Competibacteraceae bacterium UBA3908 | reverse complement strand
GGCGCCCTGGCGCGGGGCGAAACGTATGTGGAGGAACTCTGGTTCAAGCGCAAGGACGGCAGCCTGTTCTGGGGGTACTTTAACGGCAAGGCCCTGGATTTGGCGCAGCCGCAAAGCGGGAGCGTCTGGATTTGCGCCGATCTGACCGGGCAGAAACATGCCCAGGAACGGTTGCGATTGGCGGCGAGCGTGTTCGAAAACGCTGCCGAGGGCATCATGATCACCGACACCGACCGGACCGTCCTCGCGGTCAACCGGGCGTTCACCGAAATCACCGGCTATGCTCCGGAGGAAGTCATCGGCAGGGAACCCAAGCTGCTCGGCTCGGGCCGTCAGTCCCCGGTGTTTTATCGCGAGATGTGGGACGCGATCCGGCGCAAGGGCAGATGGTGCGGTGAAATCTGGAACCGCCGCAAGAACGGAGAGATTTATCCAGAGCTGCTGTCGATCAGCGTGGTGCGGGATGGAGATGGCCGGGTGACGCATTACGTGGGCATATTTTCGGACATCGCGGCGCAGAAACACGCCGAACAGCAGTTGTCGTTCCTGACGCACCACGATCCGCTGACCGGTCTGCCGAATCGCGTGCTGTTCAACGACCGGCTGACCCACGCCATTCGCCACGCGGCCCGGGACGAGGCGCAACTGGCCGTGCTGTTTGTCGACCTGGATCGTTTCAAGGATGTCAACGACACGTTGGGTCACCATCTCGGTGACCAATTGCTGCGGATCGTCGCCGGAGAATTGCAGCAAACGGTTCGCGCCTGCGACACGCTGGCCCGACTCGGCGGCGATGAGTTCACGCTGCTGGTCGAGGATCTTGGCGGGCCGCTGGACGCCGTCCTGGTGGCCCAAAAACTGTTGAGCGTTTTCACCCAGCCGTTCGCCCTGGCCGAACACGAGATCTACATCTCCGCCAGCATCGGAGTCAGCTTTTATCCCACCGACGGCCATGAAGCGCACGAACTGGTCAAGAACGCCGACGCCGCGATGTACCAGGCCAAGGCCAAGGGTCGGAACAGCTATCATTGCTACGCCAGGGAACTGACCGCCTACGCGGTCGAACGGCTGCAACTGGAAGCGATGCTGCGGCGTTCGATCCGGCTCCGCGAACTGGTGGTTTATTATCAACCCCAGGTGGAGCTGGCCACTGGCGCGCTCGTCGGCGCCGAGGCCCTGGTTCGCTGGCGCCATCCCGAACTGGGTCTGGTGCCTCCCGTGAAATTCATTCCGCTGGCCGAAGAGATCGGTTTCATCGCGGCGCTGGGCGAATGGGTGCTGCGAGAAGCCTGCGCGAAGGTGCGGGACTGGCGCGCGCAGGGCCATGACTTGCCCAAGATCGCCGTCAACCTGTCCATCAAGCAATTCGAACGGGGCGATCTGGTCGATCTGGTCGGAAACATCCTCGCCGAGACCGGACTGCCCGCCGGTTGCCTGGAGATGGAAATCACCGAATCCTTCATCGCGAAAGCCGAGGACGCGGTCCGGTTCGTGGATGGCCTGCGGTCGCTCGGCGTGCGGCTGTCCGTGGACGATTTCGGCACCGGCTACTCCTCGCTGATGTATCTGAAGCAGTTGCCGCTGCAGACCCTCAAGATCGACAAATCCTTTGTCAAGGACATTGGCCGCAACGCCAACAACGAGGCGATCATCCGCACCATCATCGCGCTGGCCGGGAATCTGGGGCTGACCGTGATCGCCGAGGGCGTGGAGACGGCGGAGCAGCTCGATTTCCTGTTGAGCGAAGGCTGCCGTTTCGGTCAGGGCTATTATTTCAGTCAGCCGCTGCCGGAAGCGGAATTCGTCGCGCACTGGTTGACGCGGTTGCCGAACGCGGCGACCGACTGCGCTACAATCGCCGACAGAACCAGCCATCCATCGCCAGCGAACCCGTCATGACCGCCACCGACGCCACCCTCAGCGACACCTGCCATACCCTGGAGCAGGTCGGCACCGAATTTCTGACCTGGCTGGACGACAACGCCGAACGGGTCCGCCAGGAAAAGGCCGGGCTGACCAAGGAATTCCGCCGCCTCGTCGCCCAGGCCCAACGGCTGGAGCAGGCCGTGCAACGACCCATGTGCGTCGGCGTCTTCGGCCCCAGCCAGTCCGGCAAGTCTTACCTGATCTCGGCGCTGGCGCGCAAGGGCGCCGCGCCGCTGCTGGCTGATTTCGCCGGCCAGGAAATCGACTTCATCCGCGACATCAACCCGGAAGGCGGGCGCGAATCCACCGGCCTGGTCACGCGCTTCACCCTGCAACCGGCGTCGGACACGACTCCCGCCGCGCCGGTGCGGATGCGGTTGCTGACCCAGACCGACCTGATCAAGATTCTCGGCAACACCTATTACGCCGACTGCGATCACAGCGAGGACGAACCGCTGACCCAGGCCCAGTTGACCGAACTGCTGGGTGAACTCGCCAAGGCGGCGCAGGCTCAGCCGGTGGACCCGCTGACCGTCGAGGACGTTTACGATCTGCAAGCCTATTTCGAGCGTTATTTCAAGGGCTTCGAGCGAGTGCGCCTGCTGCGGCACGGCTACTGGGAACAGGCCGCGCATCTGGCGCCACGCTTGCGCATCCAGGATCGCGTCAGGCTGTTCGGCGTGATCTGGGGAGGGGTGGAGGTGTTCGGCCAACTTTACGCGCGCCTGTACACCGGCTTGCAAGGGCTGAATTTCGCCAGCGACGCCTACGCCGGCCTGGAGGCGCTGCTGCCGCGCGAGCGGAGCATCATCGACGTGCAGACCCTCAGGGGGCTGGGGACCGGCGGCGGCGAAACCCTGACCCTGATCGGCGCCGGCGGCGCGCGGGTGACGCTGCCGCGCAGCGAGGTGACGGCGCTGATCGCCGAATTGCGGATCGTGATCAGCGAGCAGCCCTGGGATTTCTTCCGGCACACCGACCTGCTGGACTTCCCCGGCGCGCGTTCCCGCGAACAGATCAAGGACCTGCCGGCGTTTCTCGAAACCGGCGATGCTCTGCAAAGCCTGTTCCTGCGCGGCAAGGTGGCCTATCTGTTCGAGCGGTACTGCGCCGAACAGGAATTGACCAGCATGCTGCTGTGCATCGGTCCCAGCAATCAGGAGGTCAAGACCCTGCCGGAGATGGTCTTCGACTGGATCGTCTCCACCCACGGCGCGACTCCGGAACAACGGGCACAACAGCCGACCGCGTTGTTTCTGGTGCTGACCAAGTTCGATATGGAGTTCGAGGAAAAGGCCGGCGAGCGCTCCCCGGAAAGCCGCTGGATCACCCGGCTGGAAAGTTCGCTGCTCAACTTCTTCGGCAAGCAGCACGACTGGCCGCGGCAATGGGATACGCGGGGCGTATTCCGCAACAGCTACTGGTTGCGCAATCCCAATTTCAAGGCCAAGAATATCTTCGATTACGACGAGAACGGCCGTGAGCTCGGCGTCCGGCCCGGCGAGCGCAAGCGAATCGAAGCGTTCAGGGAAGCCTTTCTGAAGGACGCCGTCGCCAGCGTGCATTTCCAGGATCCCGCAAAAGCCTGGGAGGCAGGCTTCGCGCTCAACGACGGCGGCGTCAGCTATCTGGCCGAAAATCTGCGTCCGCTGTGCAACCCCGAACTCAAGCGCCAGCAGCTGGCCGGGCAGGTGGCGCGACTGCGGGAACAGATGGTCGAGCGCATGGGCCATTACTATGTCAGCGACAATCCCGAACAGGAATTGGAAAAGCGCCGGTCGGCGGCGCGGCAGGTTGCCGGTTGCCTGATCGACTGCGCCGGCGAGCAGCGCTTCGGCGAATTGCTGCGCGCCTTGCAGGCCGATGGCGACGAACTGGAAGGCATCTATTACCGCATCGAAACCCGGCTGCCGGACGAAAAGCAGGCGGTCGGCGCCCCGACCATCGGCACGGCGGTCGACACCGGGAAGATGAAGGCGTTGCTGGGCCTGGGAGCGCCCGCCGCCGGCCCAACCGAAGCGCCCCGCAGGGACGACGCGGCGCTGTTCGCCCGCGAGGCCGTGGCGGAATGGATGCGGGATCTGCAGGATCTGAGCGGCAACAAGCCGCTGTGCGATTACTACCGGGTGCCGGAAGCGAACATGGCCGAGTTCGTCAAGGAACTGATCAGTGGCGCGCAGCGGCTGAAGCTGGAGGAACGAATCGAGACGCTGGTGCGGCAGGTGACCGGTTTCCGCATGAAGTTCGAGCAGATCGTGGCGCTGCCGGCCCGGCTGACCGCCAACCTGCTCAACCGTTACGTGGATTTTCTGGGCTACGACGCGCTGGCGCCGGAACAGCGGCCCGTGCTACCCGTGGAGAGCGGCCCCCGGCCAGTGTTCCCACCGCGGGCGGTGCCGCGCGGCGGTCCGCAACTGAGCGAACAGCAATCCACTTACGATCAGGATTACTATACCGACTGGATTCGCGCCTTTCTCGATCTGGTGGAGCGGAATGCCAAAAGCCGCGACGGCGTTGAGGTGGATCTCGCCGCCAACCGGCGCCTGAGCGAACTGCTGGCGCGATTGCGGCCCGCCGCCTGAGCCGAATTTCACGTCGAGCCGTCCATGCTTCGCTTACAATTGAACCGCGCCCGTCGTGAGTGAATCGACGGGCACAGATCGAAAAAAACAACCCCCGGAGAATGTTTGATGGCCGTGCTTTCGGTTCGCGTGTCGGAAGACCCAGCCCGCCCGCTGGGACACGCCATCGTCACGCTCGACGGCCTGCCGCGCGGCCTGGAAACGTTCGAGTTCGCCTTGAGCCGGCATGGGTTCGCCGCCAATCATCTGGGGCCGGACGGCTGGCAGGGCGCGGAATACTGGCTGCGACCCGAGGAAGCCTGGTACAGCGGCGATGTCCTGAAATTCGTCATCCATCCCGATCTGGTGTTCCAGCTGGAGAACATGCCCTATCGACTGGCGGTGCGCGGCCAGGGCTTGGCGGAGGTTGCCACGGTGACGTTCGTCTGGCCGCTGCAACTGGAACTCGAAGAGGGTAGCGCCGGCGATGCGCGCCAGGTGGTCGGCGGTACGCGGGTCGATGCCGGTCCCAAGCCGCGTCCGGAACCGCCCATGCCGGAGCCGCCGCCACTGCCGGAGGTGAGCGGCGCGGAGCTGGCGATTCCCGATGTGCCGATTCCCGAGCTGAGCGCCAGCCTCAAGGCGGCGGACGAGGATCGGACTCGCGTGGCGCCCCCTCGATCCAAAGCATCGAGACCGGACGATTCCGCAAGTCCGGCGGAGACGCCGGACGCGCAACCGCTGGTTCGAGATACGATAATCCCGGCTGATGCGGAACCGACCCGGACCGCGCCCGGACGCCTCGTCCCGCCCGACATCGATGGGCGTCGGGGGGGTGAGACGACTCGCGCCAGAACGGCGGCGACACCGACGGTGCTGCTTGCCACCGGAGAGCCGCCGACTCTCGCGGAACCTTCCCGGCTGGAATTCGGGCCGCAATCTTCCGGGTCGGATTCAACCGTGGCGACCGGCCAGAAACGGCGCGGACTGTCCGGGGCGCTCGTCGGGTTGTTGGTATTGGTGGCACTGGCGGCGACGGCGGCGGGAGGATGGTGGTGGTTCAGCCGCCAAGCGGGCGGGATGCGGTCTGTCGCCGATAAACCGGCTGCGCCGGCTGGCGGCATTGCCGTTTCCCCCGAGCCCCGGCCCGCGCCGGAACCCCGGCCCGCGCCGGAACCGATTCCAGCGCCCGAGCCCCGGCCCGCGCCGGAACCCCGGCCCGCGCCGGAACCGATTCCGGCGCCCAAGCCGGTTGCGCCCGTTCAGCCGGTTGCGCCCGAGCCGCCGCCCGTTGCGCCGGTCGCGCCGCCGGTCGCACCGCCCACCACGGCGCCGGCGATTGCGTCACCGCCTGCCGCGCCGGCGGTGACTCGTCCGATTCCGCCCGCGGCACCCACCGACGGCGAGCGATCCGTATCGCCCCCTCCAGCGTCACGACCCCGACCGGGTTCCGGTCGCAGCCTGGAGGATGAATTGAAATCACAGTTCGATCCGACCGAGCAGGAATTGGAGCAAAGACTGCGCCCACGAAAATCACCCTGAGCGTGGTTCGCGCGGGGTGTCGACGCGACGAAAATCCCACGTGATCACCGCATTCGCATAGGAGCACGCTTATGAACCGTCCGCTGTTCGCCGGCTTGTTGTTTCTGGTTGGCCTGTGCGGGTTGACGCCGGTCATGGCCGAGGATACCGATGCCAAACAGATCGGCATGGTCACCGGTTCCAAGACCGGGACCTACATCCAGTTCGGCAACGACATCGCCGGGGTCGCCAAGACCGTCGGCCTGGATATTCTGGTCAAGGATTCCCAGGGCTCCATCGACAACATCAAGCGCATCAACAGCAGGGAGAACGCCACCTTCGGCATCGTGCAATCCGACGTGCTGGGCTTTCTCAGCCGCTCCGAAAGCCCGGAAATGCGTCAGGTCGCCAGCCGGTTGCGGTTGATCTTCCCGTTCTACAACGAAGAGGTGCATCTGTTCGCCAGCAAATCGATCCAGTCGTTCAACGACCTGCAGGGCAAGCGGGTGGTGGTGGGGGAACAGGGCAGCGGTACCTGGTTAACGGCGATGAATCTGTTGCAACTGACCGGCGTGAAACCCGCCGAACTGTTGAACATGCCGCCGCTGCAAGGGGTGACCGCCGTGCTCAAGGGGGAGGCCGACGCCACCTTCTACGTCGCCGGCAAGCCCGTCAACCTGTTCACCAAGGTCGGCAATCTGATCACCAAGCCGGAGTTCGCGCCGCTGCTGGCAAACGTGCATTTCGTGCCGCTGGACGACCCGCGCATGCTGCGTGAATACCAGCCCGCCCGGATCGGCCAGGCCGATTATGAATGGCTGGCCGGCGACGTATCGACCATCGCGGTCAAGGCGGTGTTGATGAGCTTCGATTTTTCCGGCAGGCAGACGCCTTATTTCGTCCGGCGCTGCCAGCAGTTGGGCAAGCTGGGCCAGGCCATCCGCTCCAATATCGGCCAACTGCGGCAGACCGGCCATCCCAAGTGGAAGGAAGTCAACCTGGACGAGAAGGTGGGTGTGTGGCCATTGGATACCTGTTCGCGCAGCGACAAGGGGGGCGGCTCGGAAGTGGATCTCACTCGCCAGCTGGAAAAGATGCTGCTGAACCTGCACGAGTGGCCCCGACATGCGATTCCGGCGGCCTGAGTTGTTTCACGGGAGAAAGCCGATGCGATTGATCTTGATGGCGGTGTTGGCCGTGGGGGCGGGAGCGGCGTTGGCCCAGGACGCGCGTCCCGATGCCCGACTGGAATTTTCCAGTACCTCGTTCGGCCTGCTGTTCGGCTTCAGTCAGGGCCGGGGTACGCTGGACTTTCAGGAACGACGGTATCCGTTCTCGTTGTCGGGAATTAAGGTCGCGACCTTGGGCGTCACTCGGGTGAGCGCGCTCGGCCATGTCTACCGCCTGCGGGATTTGGCCGATTTCAACGGTCGCTATGTCGCGGTCGAGGGGGCGTTCACCTTGGGCCAGGGCGGCGGCGGCGCCCTGTTGCGCAACGAAAAAGGCGTCACGCTCTATCTACAGAATGTGCAACACGGTATCGAGCTTACGCTGGGCGGTGGCGGCGTCGATATTGCGCTGACCGAAACCACCGAAACCGCCGCTCCGCCGCCGCCAACGGCGGTGGAGAATGCGTCAGCCAGGTGAGAGGGCCGGCGACGGTCGGCTCCGGGACGGCGCGGAGTGAGCGAGCGGATAAGGGTCGCGAGGGGCGGGCGGACATGATCGAGCAGCTGCTGCTGAAGAGTGATTCCTTCGAGGGGGTACGGGAGGCGGGTGGTTTCGGCCAGCCGTTGCATGCCCTGTATCCGCAAATCCGGGCGGTGCTGGCCAGCGAGTTGGAGCCGGACGCGGCGCTTTTGCTGGCCGAACCGGTGGTGGATCGCGCCAGGAATCGCATCGATTGGTACACCCAGGGCGATCCCGATCACCAACCGGCGGCGTTGAGCGAACTGCCCGACGAGGAACGTCGGTCGATTCTCGCTCGAGTCGAGGAACTGCTCGGTCGTGGGCGGGAATTGGCGGAACGCTACGCCGCTTCCGACGATTCCCGCCGAATGCAACTGGGAGCGATTCTGCGGACCGTGTTGGCCGCGCCGGCGGAGACCGAACTGTTTCGGGTCGATGGTCGGCCCGTCGTCACCGGCTGGGGTTTCGCGCCGGACCGGCCCTGGGAAGCGCCGGGCGGCTCGGCTCGGCCTCCGACGCCGTCGAAGGGATCGACCGAACCGGTGCGCGACGTGGCGGTGCCGGAAATCGCCATCCCCGAGCTGGCCATGACCGCGCCGAAGTCCGCCCCGGCAGCCGAATCGCCGCTCGAAACCGAACGGCAAGTCGAACCCTTCCCACCGCCGCCGGAGCCGGTGGCGGAACCGTCCGAGCCGTCCGCGGGCGCGGCCAGGACCGGCTCGGAACCGCCAGCGCAGCTCGAATCCCCATCGGTGGCCACCGGGCTCGAACCACCGCCGATCCCGGAATCCGCGCCGGCGTCGCCGCTGCGTTACGTGGTGGTCGGTTCGCGGTATTTCTGGAGCGTGGCGGCCATCGCGCTGTTGCTGGCGCTGTTCGCGGCGTATTGGGGGCTGGGAAGAGAGCGGTCGTTGCCCGTCGCCGATGAAACGGCGCGATCAACGGCGGATATGGAACCTGGCGGCGCCCTGACCCAAGCCCAACGAACCGAGGCGGAATTGCGGGTTCGACTCGAACGGTTGTTGGTGCGGCTGACTGGGCGACGCGGCCAATGTCCCTTGCCGACCGGAGCGGACGCGCCAGCCGTCGTT
This sequence comes from Competibacteraceae bacterium UBA3908, assembly GCA_002391525.1. Taxonomy (GTDB): domain Bacteria; phylum Pseudomonadota; class Gammaproteobacteria; order Competibacterales; family Competibacteraceae; genus Competibacter_A. Next base: position 28,483 of record DGFE01000060.1, on the reverse strand, counting down.
CCCGCTCCTGGCGGGGCAGATGTCGCGGGTACGATTCCAACCCCGTCCGCCGGCGGTGAACGCTTGTCGCCGGTTATCCCGGCTGGAGGCGGTGGCAGGCGGGAGCCGGACGCGCCGGTCTCGGCCCCCGACCGGGTGGCGGTTCCATCCGCTTCACCTGGTCGGGAATCCGGCGGTGCGCCGGTCGAAGTGGCGCGGACGGAATCGACCTCTCCCGAACGCGGGGTGCCGACCCCGGCGACGCAGCCGTCGCCAACGGGTGCTGTCAAGCCACCGGAGGCCGTCGGCCCACCGCCGACGACTTCCGAATCTCCCCCGCCGGCGAGCGTGGAACCGCCGGCGCGGACCCTGGAGGAAGCCCTGACCGGAGGTGATTCCGCGCTGGTTGCATCGTTGCGGCAGCAACCGCCGGTCAAGGTGGAGCCGACGCCCGAGGAGCGCCGGGAATTTGCCGACCGCATGTCGGAGACCGGCGCGACGACGGGCGAAATCACGGTAACCTTGCTGTGGAACACCCAGGGCGATCTCGATTTGGTGGTGCGCTGTCCGTCGGGGCGACAACTGGATTTTCGCAATCCCGCCGAGTGCGGCGGAACCCTGGATGTGGACGCCAATATCTCCCGTGGCAGCTTGAGCGACCGTCCCGTGGAGAACGCTTTCTGGCCTGCTGGCAAGGCCGGGCCGGGCGCTTACGAAATCGCGGTTCGCTATGTCCCGCGCAAGGACGAGGAACGTCTCCTGGAAACGCCGTTTCAGGTGCGTTTGAGCCGGGGTGGTCAGGAATCGGTTTTCAAGGGCGTAGTCCGTCCCAACGCGGTGACGCCGGTCACGACCTTCACGGTGAGACGCTGAGGAAATCCCATGACCAGGCAGGAACATGCACAGTTTACGGTTTACGCCGAAGAAGCGGCGATTCCCCGTTACCAGCGGGCTTGGGTCTGGGGCGTGGCGGCGCTGGCGGTTCTGCTGTGCGGCATCGTGGCCGGCTGGCTGTTCGGCGACGCGGGAAGCGATGCCGGAAGCGACCTGCGACTCGCTGGTCGATCCATGGAACTGGATGGCGTGGCGCTGCTGGCCCAACAGGAAGCGGTCAACGAACACCTGCGCGAGCGCATCGCCCGGCTGGAACAGGCGTTGGACGGCGACGCCTGTGGACCGGCGGCACTGGAAGCACTGACGCAGGGCGCTCGCGATCCGTGATTGTCTCCCACTGTTTTCAAGAGGTACGCCTATGTCGAGTTATTCCATCAATCTCGTCTGGCGGCGCGCGACGCCGGATTTCGATTATAAAACCTTTGACCGCGGTCACACCTGGCATCTGGCCGGTGGCCAGACCGTACACGGCTCGGCGGCGCCGGAATTTTCCGGCGATCCCGAAAAGAGCAATCCCGAGGAGGCCCTGCTGGCGGCGCTGTCGAGTTGTCACATGTTGACGTTCCTGGCCATTGCCGCGCTCAAAAAACTGGTGGTGGACAGCTATGAGGACGAACCGCTGGCCGAGCTGGGCAAGAACGAGAAGGGCAAGATGATGGTCGCGCGCCTGACCTTGCGGCCCAAGGTGGTCTTTGGCGGCGAGACGGTTCCCGACCCGGACGCGGTGCGGGAACTGCACCGCAAGGCCAAGGAGAACTGTTTCATCGGCAACTCCCTGCTGAGTCCGGTGATGCTGGATCCGCGGTTCTGACAGCCCGGCGACTGGAGACGAGCGCGCATGGACATTCGGGAATTGCTGGAAGAATGGAACAAAAGCGGGGCGGCGAGGTTGACCGCGCGGGAATACCGGGTTCGGCTGTCGGTTCACGATGCGGCCCGGATCGCCGCGTTGGCGGAGATGTACCCACGCAAGACCGAGGAGCAGCTCATCACCGAACTGCTGTCGGCGGCGCTGGACACCCTTGAGGTCGCCCTGCCCTATGAGCAGGGCGACCGGGTCATCGCCGAGGATGAGTTGGGCGATCCGATCTACGAGGATGTCGGGCCGACCCCGCGTTTTCTGGCCCTGACCCGGAAACACGCCGTCCGGCTGGTCAGGGAGGACGACAGCGCCGGATAGTTGCATCGCCGCTTCCTCTGCCCTATAAATTCGGGCCTGACAAAAAAGCGGAAAGAGGCCAGATAACCGGTATGCGGATGTTCAGCGCGCGACTTGTTCTTGTTGGGGGTCTGATAGGGCTGACCAGCGCTTGTGCTCCGAACAGCATCGAATCCACGGGATCGCCACCGATGCTGAACGGATACGGCGGCGCGCCGCGCGAGCCCTGGTTGTTGGTGGATACCAGAAAAGATACATTGCTACTCATGCAGGGTAACCAGCCGGTCAAGGCGTTTTCCCAGATCGCCCTGGGTAGCAGCGGCGCCGGCATCAAGTCCAGGCGCGGCGACAACAAGACGCCGCTCGGCGTATTTCGGGTGGGCTGGATCAACGATAACAGCCGCTTCAAGACGTTCATCGGGCTGGACTACCCCAATGTCGACTACGCGCAGCGCGCGCTGCGCGAGCGGAGGATCGACGCACTGACCTACGAGCGCATCCGCGCGGCCTGGGTCAACGGCCATACACCGCCGCAAGACACGCCATTGGGCGGACAGATCGGCATTCATGGAATAGGTGGCGGCAATCCGAGCGTACACAGCGCCGGCATTGACTGGACCAGCGGCTGCGTGGCGCTGGACAACCGGCAGATCGACGCGCTCAGACCTTGGGTGAAAGTCGGGATGCGGGTCGAAATTCGCTGAACCCAGCGATTTGAATTGTCTCCGGCTTGGAATTCCGTTATATAATTAGTTTTGTTGTGCCGCGACAATATGGTTGTGCCGCGACAACATTGTCGTTGTCCGTCACGTTACTTTGTTTGAATGATACTTAAGGAGTTGAAGATGTCTTTGAAGACTTTGACCAAGGTTTCCGCGCTGGCGTTGATCGCCGGGCTGACCGTTGGCTGCGCCAGCACCAGCGATGTCCAAAAGGCGCAGAACGATGCCAACGAAGCCAAGTCCATGGCCCGGAACGCTCTGGATACGGCCAACGAAGCCAAGTCCATGAGCATGGCCACCGAGGAAAAGATCAACCGGATGTTCAAGAAGTCGATGTATAAATAATCGATCACTGGCAGGTTGTTGAAAACCCCCGCGATCCGAGGTCGCGGGGGTTTTTTGTTGCCTTTACAACCGGTTCACCGGAGGAGGTTCCAGGGAAGCGTCAGGCGCGTTGCCGGTCGATGGCCGAGCCGTGGGAGGGGCAACCCTGGGATAAGGCCCCGGATTGACCGGCGTCGGCCGGTAAGCCGGCGGGTTGGCGACGGGCGGTACGGGAGTCGTCGTCGGATAAGGATAGGGGGGCTCGTCGTAGTCGGCTGTCGGCGCGCCGTAGGACGGGGTGTAGCGGGGTGGCGCCGGTTGGTAAGCCGGCGCCGCCGATATTGGTCGATTGTCGTCGCTGGGCGGGGACGCCGTTGCCGGATAGGGCAATTCGTCGTAATCGGCTGTCGGCGCGCCGTAGGGCGGGGTGTAGCGGGGTGGCTCGGCGGGAGCCGACCGGTAAGCGGGCGCCGTCGCGGGCCAGTTGTTATAGGCGGGCCTGGGATATGGGATCGGCGTCTGGCTGGCGGTTGGATAACCGGGAACGGGGCTCGTGGGCGTCTGGCTGGCAGCTGGCTGGCTGGGAGCGGGACCCGAGGGCGGACCACCAGCCGTTCGCTCCGCCGGGGCGGAGCCTGGTTCGGTGCCGATGGACACCGGAATGCCGCTGACCTGCTCCACCGCGACCTCCAGGGCCGCCGGATCCACGCCGGGCATGTCGGGGCCGGTTTTAGCGATCACCGCCCGCTGAGCCTGTTCCAGGGTGACTTTGATGGGGATGTTGTCCTCTTCGAGCGGTTCGTGCGATTCGACCAGCAGTTCGCCGTTCAGCCGTCCGACCTTGACCGGTTGGTCGATCAGCCGTACCGGCGTACCGACCGGCACCATTCCAAACAGCCACTCGATATCCTCCGGGTACATCCGCACACAGCCATGCGTCACCCGCATGCCGATGCCGAAGGGTCGGTTGGTGCCGTGAATGAGGTAGCTCGGCAAAGCCAGCCGCAAGGCATGACGACCCAGCGGATTGTCCGGTCCGCCGGGCACGACGTCCGGCAGGATGTCGCCTTCGGCCGCATGTTCGGCCTTGATGGAAGCCGGCGGGCGCCAGGGAGGATCGATATCCTTGGCGACCACCCGGGTCACACCCAGCGGAGTCTTCCAGTCCATGCGGCCGATGCTGACTGGAAAGGTGTAGACCACCCGCTCCGCGCCGGGGCTGGCCGGGGGGTAATAGTACAATCGCAGCTCCGCGATATTGAGTACGATTCCTTCGCGCGGGGTGTCGGGCAGGATATAGCGAGTCGGCAGCACGATCGGCGTGCCTTCGCCGGGCGCCCAGCGATCCAGACCCGGATTGGCGTGCACGATTTCATCGTAGCCCAGGCTGTGGCGGCGGGCGACGTCGAGCAGGGTATCGTCCTTGGTGGCGTAGACCACCTTGATCTGTCCGATCACGTCCGTGTCCGGGGGCGGCAAGGGGTAAACCGCCGCCTGGGCGGCGCTGGCGGTCAATCCTCCCAGCAACAGCCAGCGGAGGCGTTTCAAGAATTGAATCGGCATGAGAGCGTCTCATCTCCCGGTTGTTGACGGCAAAACAATGAAATTCTGCCTGTAATCCCATTCCAAAGCCATAGCGCAGGCTGGAGCGTTTCCCCTGACCCGATGGCGCACGCGGATGGGTCTTCGGATTCTTTGAGTCGACGATGACCGATAGCGTTCCCGAATCATTGTCGGCGACGGCTCTTTAAACCCCACGAAAGCAAAGCTTTTCGACGGCGATTGCGTTATGCTTGGCATGTCGGCGTTTGAATGGCCCGCTCGACCAGAAACGGCCAGCCATGTCCGTGTCGGCGGGTTGGCGCACCTTAGCAAATGGGGGTGTTCCATGGCGGAATCCAGTACGCTTGCCCAGACGATCCGGGAGATCGTCCAGCGCCACGGCGGTATGTCGACCCGGTTGCTGCAAATCCTGCGGGAAGTGCAGGACCATTTCACCTGGTTGCCACCCGAAACCCTGGATCAGGTTGCCGAAGCGCTTGGCGTCTCGCCGGACAAGGTGCGCAACGTCGCCGAATTCTATTCATTCCTCTACACCGAGCCGCGCGGTTTCTACGACATCCTGTTCAGCGACAACATCACCGACCGGATGCTCGGCAGTCGCGAGTTGCTGCATTACCTCTGCGAACGGCTGGACATGGAGATCAACACCACCCGCGCCGACGGCCTGGTCAGCGTCGGCACGACCTCCTGCACCGGCATGTGCGACCAGGGACCGGCCGCGCTGGTGAACGGCTACGCGCTCACCCGCCTCGACAAACCACGCCTGGACCGGATCGTGGATTTGGTCAACAGCCGAACGCCGCTGACGGAATGGCCGCGTGAGTTCTTCGAGGTGACCAGCAACATCCGTCGCGCCGATATTCTGCTGGGACGGCATTTCGCCGACGGCGCGGCGTTGCGGGCGGTGCTCAAACGCGGTCCGGAGGCGATCCTGGAAGAAATGGTCAAATCCGGTTTGCGCGGTCAGGGTGGCGCCGGCTTCAAGTCAGCCGCCAAGTGGATTTCCTGTCGCGGCGCGCCGGGCGACGTGAAATACGTGGTCTGCAACGCCGACGAGGGCGAGCCGGGCACCTTCAAGGACCGGGTGCTGATGCAGGATTTCGCCGATCTGGTGTTCGAGGGCATGACCCTGTGCGGCCGGGTGATCGGCGCCCGCCAGGGTTTCGTCTACCTGCGCGGCGAGTACCGCTACCTGCTGGAGGCGCTCAAGGCGACCCTGCTCCGCCGCCGCGAGGTCGGTCTGCTGGGCGAGGCCATTCTCGGCGACCCCGGCTTCCAGTTCGACATCGATATCCACATGGGCGCCGGGGCCTACGTCTGTGGCGAGGAATCGGCGCTGATCGAGTCGTTGGAAGGCAAGCACGGCGTGCCGCGCATCCGCCCGCCGTTCCCGACCACCCACGGTTATCTGAACAAGCCGACCGTGGTCAACAACGTCGAGACGTTCGCCGCCGCCGCCAAGATCGCGGTGGAGGGCGGCGCCTGGTTCGCCAGCCGCGGCACGGCGGAATCCAAGGGCACCAAGCTGCTCAGCCTCAGCGGCGACTGCGAGCGGCCGGGCATCTACGAATATCCGTTCGGCGTCACCGTGCGGCGGGTGCTGGAGGACTGCGGCGCGCGGGACGCGCAGGGCATCCAGATGGCCGGTCCCGCCGGGCACATGATTTCCGCCAGGCAGTTCGACCGGCGCATCTGTTTCGAGGATCTGGCCACCGGCGGCTCGTTCATGGTGTTCGACCAGAGCCGCGACATTCTCGATGGCATCCGCAATTTCACCCATTTCTTCGTCCACGAGAGCTGCGGTTTCTGTACGCCCTGCCGGGTCGGCACCTCGCTGATGCGCGATCTGGTCACCAAGGTTCACACCGGTCATGGCACCCGCGCCGATCTGGAGGAGATGCGCAAGCTGGGACGGATCATGCAGGTGGCCTGTCACTGCGGGCTGGGCCAGACCGCGCCCAACCCGGTGCTGGACAGCCTCGACCAGTTTCCGGAGTCCTGGGAACGGCGGCTGCGCTCCACCGCCTACGAGCCGGCCTTCGATTTGAACGCGGCCCTGGAAGAGGCCCGGCGCCTGACGGGCCGCGACGATCCGGGCGCGTATCTGAGCGGGCAGGATCTGCTGATAGGGGCGATGCCATGAGTGAACAGCCGAGTTTCACGCTGGACGGGCGGCGGATTCCGTTCCGGGACGGTCAGACCGTCATGGCGGCGGCGCTGGCCGCCGGCGTCTACATTCCGCACTTGTGCTTCAACCCGGAATTCGCGCCGCACGGCAGTTGCCGCGTGTGTCTGGTCAAGGTCAACGGCCGGGTCCAGGCCGCTTGCACCACCCCGGCGGCGGCGGGGCAACTGGTGCAGAGCGAGATCGAGGAATTGCGCGAAATCCGGCGCGGCATCCTGCAAATGCTGTTCGTGGAGGGCAACCACGTCTGCCCGGCCTGCGAGAAGAGCGGAGCCTGTCAATTGCAGGCGGTGGCTTATTACGTCGGCATGTTGGCGCCGCATTACACGCACTTCTACCCGCGCCGATCCGTGGACGCCTCGCATCCCGAGGCGGTGATCGATTTCAACCGCTGCATTCTTTGCGAGCTGTGCGTGCGCGCCAGCCGCGAGGTGGATGGTAAAAACATTTTCGCGGTACGGGGGCGCGGCATCAATGCGCGCCTGGTGGTCAACACCCCGTCCGGCAAGCTGGGCGCGACCGATTTCAGCGTCGGGGATAAGGCCGCCCAGGTCTGTCCGACCGGGGCGATTCTGCTCAAGCATCACGGTTATGAAATCCCCATCGGTCAGCGGTTGTACGACCGCAAGCCGATCAACGTGGTGGGCGACGTGGCGCAGCTGTCGGAGAGCCGGGGAGGGCGCCGCCATGATTGAACCGCGCCTGAAAATCGCCACCTGTTCGCTGGCCGGCTGCTTCGGCTGCCACATGTCGCTGCTTGATCTCGACGAGCGGCTGTTCGAGCTGGCCGACCGGGTGGAACTGAACCGCAGTCCGCTGACCGATATCAAGGAACTGGGCGAGTGCGACCTTGGCCTCATCGAGGGCGGGGTCGCCAACGTCGAGAACGTCCACGTATTGCTGGAATTCCGGGCGCGCTGCAAGATTCTGATCGCGATGGGCGCCTGCGCGCTCAACGGCGGCATTCCGGCGATGCGCAACCAGTTCACCCTCAGGGAGTGTCTGGAAGAGTCCTATCTGCGCGGGGTCGGCCTGGTCAACGCGCAGATTCCCAACGATCCCGAAATCCCGCTGTTGCTCAATCAGGTGCATCCGGTCCACGAGGTCGTCAAGATCGACTATTTTCTGCCCGGCTGCCCGCCGTCGGCGGATGCCATCTGGACGTTCGTCAACCAATTGCTGTCCGGCCAGCCGATAGCGCTGTCTTACACCCAGATTCATTACGATTGAGCGAGGCGCGCCATGAGCACCCTGGAAACGGCTGCCCGACCCGAATATCTGTGCCGGATCGCCATCGACCCCCTGAGCCGGGTCGAGGGCCACGGCAAGGTCACCCTGCTGGTGGACAGGGACCATCACATCCGCCAGGCGCGGCTGCACATCGTCGAGTTTCGCGGGTTCGAGAAATTCATCCAGGGCCGGCCCTACTGGGAAGTGCCGGTGCTGGTGCAGCGGCTGTGCGGGATTTGCCCGGTCAGCCACCATCTGGCGGCGGCCAAGGCGGTCGATCAACTGGTCGGCGCGCGCGAGATTCCGCCCACCGCCGAAAAGATGCGCCGCCTGATGCACTACGGCCAGACCCTGCAGTCGCACGCCGTGCATTTCTTCCATCTGGCTTCGCCGGATTTCCTGTTCGACTTCGACCACGAAGCGGCATACCGCAACATCGGAGGGGTGATGGCCGACTATCCCGATGTCGCCCGCCAGGGGGTGCTGCTGCGTAAATACGGCCAGGAGGTCATTCGGGTCACCGCCGGCAAGCGCATTCATGGCTCCGGGACGGTTCCCGGCGGGGTCAACAAGGCGCTGACCTTGCAGGAACGCAATTACCTGCTGGCCGATCTCGACCTGATGATCCAGTGGGGCCGCAACATCCTGAAACTGATGAAAGCCGCCTACGCGGCGAATCCCGGTTATTTCACCTATTTCGCCACCATCCGCTCCAACTATCTCAGTCTGATTCGCGCCGACGGGGCGCTGGATTTGTATCACGGTGGGCTGCGAGCCAAAAACGACAAGGGCGAAATCCTGTTCGACCATCTCGATTACCGGCGCTACGCCCAGGTGCTCCGCGAGCAGGTGAAGCCGTGGAGCTACATGAAGTTCCCGTTCATCAACTCGCTGGGACCGGAGCGGGGCTGGTATCGGGTCGGGCCGTTGGCCCGGATCGACAACTGCGACTTTATCGCGACCCCGCTGGCCGAGGAGGAGCGGCGCGAATTCATGGCCTTGGGCGGCGGCGAGCCGATTCACGTGACGCTGGCCTATCACTGGGCGCGGATGATCGAACTGTTGCACGTCACCGAGGCGATCAAGGAGCTGCTGCTCGACCCGGACCTGTTCGGCGACGAATTGGCGGCGCGCGGCGAGATGGCGCGGGAGGGTATCGGGGTCATCGAAGCGCCGCGCGGCACGTTGTTCCACCACTACCGCATCAACGAAGACGGACTGATCGAAAAGGCCAACCTGATCGTGTCGACCACCAACAACAATCAGGCGATGAACGAATCCATCCGGCAGGTGGCGGAACGCTATCTGGACGGCAAGGAGCTGACCGAGCCGCTGCTGAATCAGATCGAAGTGGCGGTGCGGGCTTACGATCCCTGCCTGTCCTGCGCCACTCACGCCCTGGGTCGGATGCCGCTGTACGTGGAGTTGGTGAGCGAGGACAGCGGGTCGGTAGTCGATTGTCTGGTGCGGGACGCGGATGGAACCGTTCGGAACTCTGTCTGAGGAGCGCCGCCCCGGTTTGTTGATTCTCGCCGTCGGCAATCCCAGCCGGGGCGACGATGCGTTGGGGCCGCTGTTGCTGGAACGGCTGGCGGCGGAGCGGGAGCGGTCCGGCCAGTGGAGCGACGTCGAACTGCTCACCGATTTCCAGTTGCAGATCGAACACGCGGTCGATCTGGAAAAACGGGATTTGGTATTGTTCGTGGACGCCAGCGTCTCCGGTCCGCCACCCTATGAATTCACCCGCCTGCGACCGGCGCGGGACGCCAGCTATACCAGCCACGCTTTGACACCCGCCGCCGTTCTTCACGTCTATGAGCAGATTAACCCTACAACCCCGCCTCCGGCGTTTCTATTGGCGATTCGTGGCCAATCCTTTGCGCTGGGCGAACCGCTGAGCCCGGCGGCGGCGGCGAATCTGGTGGCGGCGCTGGACTTTGTCGGGCGGTTGCTGGAACGGCGGGACGCCGAATCCTGGGCGCGGAGTTTGTAGAATGCGAGCCGGCGCTCAGTTCCAGGGACGCACCGTATGGCCGTGATTCAGCGGACCGCACCCTTTACCGAGACCGGGCGCGGTGCGAATCGCCTCCTGCACGTAGGCCAGCGCCCGTTTGACCGCCGTGCTTAACGGCAGACCTTGCGCCAGCCCGGCGGCGATGGCCGAAGCCAGCGTGCAGCCGGTGCCGTGCGTGTTGCGGCTCGTGGCGCGCGGTGCGGTGAAGGTTTTTTCGCCGTTGCGCCAGATCAGCCAGTCGGTGACGGTCTCGCCGGGCAGATGCCCACCCTTGACCAGCACTGCCGCCGGACCCAGCGCCAACAAGCGACGCGCCGCCGCCGCCAGGTCGTCAGGCTGGCGGATCGCCAGGCCGCTCAGCGCCTCCGCCTCGCGCACGTTGGGCGTGATGAGGGCGGCTTTTGGCAATAGCCGCCGGATCAAGGTCTCGCGCGCCGCCGGATCGAGCAGGGAATCGCCGCCCTTGGCGTACATCACCGGGTCTACCACCACCGGGATGCCGTTCGCGACGGTCTCCAGCACGTCGGCCACGGCGTCGATGACGGCGGCGTTGTGCAACATGCCGGTCTTGATGCAATCGGCGCCGATGTCGTCCAGCACCACCCGCATCTGCTGGGCGATGAAGGCCGGCTCCACCCCGACGATGCCGAATACCCCCTGGGTGTTCTGGGCGGTCAGCGCCGTGATTGCGGTCGTCGCGTAGCCGCCCAACGCCATGACCGTTTTCAGATCGGCCTGAATTCCCGCGCCGCCGCCGGAATCCGAACCGGCCACGATCAATACCCGTCCGCTCATCGACATCTCCGCTCCTGTCCACGAGTTGCAATACAGAATGCACTGAAAAACCCGCAATCGTCGAGTCGATTTGGCAACGATTGCGTAACCTGGCAAAAGCGGGTAGCGTACCGCGCTTTCACGAAACACGATGATTGACCCATCATGCGGATCGAATCCCCCTTGTGCCTGTATACCGGCGTGGTGCCGCCCGAGTGGATCGACTACAACGGGCATATGAACGTAGCCTATTATGTGCTGGCTTTCGACCACGCCACCGATGCCTTCATGGATTTTCTGGGCATGGGGCGGGATTATCGAGAGCGTTGTAACGGCTCGGCGTTCGTGGTCGAGACGCACGTGAACTATCAACGGGAACTGGTGGCCGGCGATCCGATGCGCATCACCACCCAATTGCTCGGCTTCGACAGCAAGCGCATTCACTATTTCCATCGCCTGTATCACGGAGAGAAGGGATTTCTGGCCGCCACCACCGAACTGATGGTGATCCATGTCGATCTGGCCGAACGGCACAGCGCGTCGATGCCGTTGGCCGTGTTGGATCGATTGAGCGCGCTGATGACCGCCCATATCCAGCTGCCGCGCCCGCCACAGTCGGGCCGGGTGATGGGGGTGCGCGCCAAGCCAGCCGCGCTGGAATCCGCCAAGGCCGTCGTACAGCCGATGGTGCGCGTCCGAGGTCATGGCTAGTGGCGCGCGAGCCGTCCTGAACGAATGAGGCGGTTGCGCGGTACGGCCGATGGCGCCCTTCCTGCTGTTGAGCCTGGCGTTGCCGCTGGTGCTGGCCTTGCCGCTGGGGCGATACTGGCAACGCTGGACGGACGGGCTGGTGCCGCTCGCCGCCCTGCCGGCGCTGGGGCCGCTGGCGTTTCCCCATCTGGCGTTGCCGCCGTCCTGGCCTTTCGGACCGCGGCTGGGATTGGATGACACCAACCCGCCCTTTTTGTTGCTGGCCGGACTGTTGGGGACGGCCGTGGGTTGGTATGCCCGCGACGAACTGGCCGGCGATCCGGGCAAGGTCCGGTTTCGACGCTACTGGCTGCTGGCGCTGGCCGGCGGTCTCGGTACGATTCTGGCGCTGGACGTGGCGACCTTTGGCGGATTTTTCCTGCTCGCAGTCCTGGCGGCCTACGGCTTGATCGCCTACGAGGGCAGCCCCGCGGCCCGCGGCGCCGGGCGGCTTTATCTGGTCATGGCGCTGTTCGGCGGCGTGATGCTGCTGGAGGCGCTGGTCACGGTCACGGCCCGGTCCGGCTCCGGGAGTTGGCCGGAACTGGCGGCGGGCTGGGCGGGGCTGCCGGAGCGGAACTGGGTCATCGGCCTGTATCTGGCCGGATTCGGGATCGTCATGGCGGTGGCGCCCTTGCATGTCTGGCTGCCGGCGGCGAATGCCCATCTGCCCGCCGCGGCGGGCGCCCTGCTCAATGGGCTGCTGCTCGTCCTGGGTCTGCTGGGTTGGCTGCGGTTTCTGCCGCTCGGCGGCGAAGCGGTTGGCGGCTGGGGCGCGGTCTGCATGGTGGTGGGATTGCTGGCGGTTTTTTATGGGGCTGCCTGGGGTCTGTTGCAGACGCGGCCCGGAATCGTGTTGGCCTATGCCGGCATCGGGCAGATGGGAATGCTCGCCATCCTCATCGGCATCGGCTTGCAGGCGCCGGCACACTGGCCGGCGGTGTTGACGGCCGTGCAGGGATGTGCGCTGAGCTTTGGTTTGACGGTCGCGGCTCTGTTTCTGGGCGCGGACATGGCCGCCCGGGGGGGCCGCCGCGCCGGCTGGATCCTGTTGGCGCCCGCGTTGGCGCTGGCGGGCGCGCCCCTGACCGGCGGCAGCCTGAGCGGTCTTCTGATCGCCGAAGCTTTCCGGCTGGCGCCCGGCGATTGGCCGAACGTGCTGGCGGGGCTCCGGTGGTTGGCGACGACGATGACCGCTTTGCTGACGATCCGGTTCGTGTATGTAAGCTGGAACGGGAATCGCGCCGCATCCCCGGCGGCGGGTTGCTGGCTCGCCTGGCTGGCCCTGGTCGGCTCGATGCTCGTCGTGCCCTGGCTCTGGGCGTTGCAGCAGGTTCCAGAGGCGGTTCCGCAACTGCTGAACCGGGAGTGGATTCGGGCCGGCGTGGCCACGCTGCTGATCGCTGCCGTGCTGGCGGCGGCCTTCTGGGGGAGCTGGCGGGCCGAAGGTTATGGCTTGCCGCTGCCGTTGGCTGACGTGTTGTCACTCTTCGCGCGCGGCTTGGGCGCCTGGTCGCGGCGACTTTTCCGGCCCGGCCCGGAACCACGGCCCCGTCCCCCGGCGGTCCGGCGAGGCGGAGAACGGCTGAAGGAAGATCCCGCTCGCCGTTGAAGCCGGCGCCGGCGCTTAAGGCATTCCGGCGTGGACGGATATTCGGTTCGGAGATGAACGGGCCGGGACGCCGGTTCATTGAAGGCGGCGACAAAAATTCAGGGCTGGCCGCGGTAATTTTTTGTTATGCTCGACAGGGCCACGACCAAGCTCTCACTTCGAGTCTGAATTTTGGCGAATTTCGTACGACACATCGCGCTGGCGACCGAGCAGCGGATTTGGCCGCTGCTCTCGCGGCCCGAAACCTGGCTGCGGAGCGCGGCGACGACCCTCAACGTGATCCTGGTGATTGCGCTGGCCTGGGTGCTCGCGGGTTTGACGGCGGCGGTGCTGTGGAATCGGACGCCATCGCCAATCGGAACGGCGCCGCCGCCGGGACCCGCCGCCGGCGAGTCCGCGATGGCCCAACCGGCCGATTACGCGGCCATCGTCGCCTGGCATCTCTTCGGTCGGGTGGAGACCGCCCAGCCGGTGGAGACGGCTCCCGTCGCCTTGCCGGCGACTCCGCTCAATCTGCGGCTGGTTGGCGTGTTCTTCATCGAACGGGGGGCGGACAGGGCGCTGGCGCTGATCGCCGAGGGCAATGGCTTGGAACGGGGTTATCGCATCGGCGAGTCGCTGCCCGGCGGCGCCCAACTGGAGCAGATTCAACGCGACCGCGTGGTCGTTTCCCGCGACGGTCGGCAGGAAGTGCTCAATCTCCCGAAGCTGGATGAGGTTGGCAAGGCGTCCACTTCGAGGGAGATGCCGCCGGCAACGGAGCCCGAGCCGGCAACGGAGCCCGAGCCGGCGATACCGCCGGTCGAGCCGGCATCCTTCCGGGCGCCGCGCGAGGTTGACGCGAGCGCCGTGGCGGCCCGATTGCGCGACTCGGCAACGACCCGACCCCAGGCGCTGGAAGATATCGCCTTCGCCAGCCCTTACGTGCGGAACGGTCAGTTCGTTGGTTTTCGCTTGCGACCGGGGCGTGACCGGCAGCTCATGCAACAGTTGGGTTTGAGCAGCGGCGATGTGATCACCGAAGTCAACGGCAGCCGTCTCAACAATCCGATGCAGGGCCTGGCCATGTTGCAGGAATTGCTGAACGCCGATCAGATTAGTGTGCGGGTCTTGCGCGACGGTGCCGAAATACCCTTGACCTTTTCCCTGGGCGGGCCAACCATCGAATGACCGAAATCACAAGCGCCGGGGCTGGTCCGGCGCCCGTTGACCCTTGACGATGACGATGACCAACTGGCTGAACAAGCGGCTCTCTTCTCGCAGGCAGTCCATGCGCCGCCCGATCTTGGGCGTGCTGTTGCTGGGTTCGCTCCTCGCCCTGACGGCGACCGCCGCGCCGGTGACGCTGAATCTCAAGGACGCCGACATCAATGCCCTGGTGGAAAGCATGTCGGTGTTGACCGGCAAGAACTTCATCGTCGATCCGCGGGTCAAGGGTCGGGTGACCATCGTTTCCTCCAAGCCTATGGACGAGAAGGAACTCTACGAGGTGTTCCTGGCGGTATTGGGCGTGCACGGGTTCGCGGCCGTGCCCAGCGGCAACGTGATCAAGATCGTCCCGGCGGCTGGCGCCAAACAGGAGAGCATTCCCACCGTCGACCGGCAGCGGGGTGTCGAGCCGGATCAGATCGTGACCCGGATCATCCAGGTCCAGAACGTTTCCGCCGCCCAGATCGTGCCGATCCTGCGTCCGCTGATCCCGCCGCAGGGCCACTTGGCGGCGTACACGCCGACCAACGTGCTGATCATTTCCGACAGCGCCGCCAACGTCGAGCGGATCGCCAGCATCATCGGCCGAGTCGATCTGGCCAGCAACGAGGAAGTCGAGATCGTGCCGCTGCGCCATGCCTCGGCCACCGAGATCGTGCGGGTGCTCACCGCCTTGGAACAGGGCAAGGCCAGGAACGATCCGGCCGCCGCCGTCGGCACGCCGGCCCGAATGGTGGCGGACGAGCGCACCAACAGCATTCTGCTGAGTGGAGACAAGGCGTCGCGGCTGCGGCTGCGCACCCTGATCTCCCATTTGGATACGCCGGTGGACAGCGGCGGCAACACCCAGGTCGTTTACCTGCGCTACGCCAAGGCCAAGGATCTGGTGACGGTGTTGCAGGGGGTCAGCAAGAATCTGAGCAACGAAGCCGCGCGCAACGCGCCGATACCGGGACAGGCTCAGGGCGCGCCGCCGGGTGGCGGCGTCAGTAGCGGCGGCGGCGCCAGCCTGGTCGATATTCAGGCCGACGAGGCGACCAACTCCCTGGTGATCACCGCGCCGCCCGAACTCATCCGCTCCCTGCGCGCGGTGATCGCGCAACTGGACGTGCGCCGCGCCCAGGTGTTGGTGGAGGCGGTGATCGCCGAGATTTCCGCCGAGAAAACCGCCGAACTCGGGGTGCAATGGGGAGTGGGCGGCAACAACGCCATCGGTTTCACCAACTTCGACGCCGGCGCCAGCAGTCTGTCGAACGTGCTCGGACTGGCGAGGCAGTTGGATACCGGGTTGAGCGATGGCGAATTTCCCGATTTGAGCAATGCTTCAATCCCCCAGGGTTTACAACTGGGCGTGGGGGGTGGCGACTTCGGTGCGCTGATCAGCGCCCTGGCCAAGGACGCCGATACCAACGTGTTGTCCACGCCGACCATCGTGACGCTGGACAACGAGGCGGCGGAGATCGTCGTCGGTCAGAACGTACCGTTCGTGACGGGTTCCTACACCACCTCGACCAGCAGCGGGAGTAACGGCGATACCCAGGTCGGCAACCCGTTTCAGACCATCCAGCGGCAGGACGTGGGCATCACGCTCAAGGTCAAGCCACAGATCAACGAGGGGAACGCCGTCAAGCTGGAAATCGCCCAGGAAGTGTCCAACGTGGTGGCGTCGGCCAACGCCGCCACTCAGGGTCCAACCACCAACAAACGGGCGATCAAGACCAATGTGCTGGTGGAAGACGGGCAGATCCTGGTATTGGGCGGGTTGATGGACGATCAGCTCAACGAGAGCGCCCAGAAAGTGCCGCTCCTCGGCGACGTTCCGCTGCTGGGCAATCTGTTCCGTTACCGCAATACCAGCAAGACCAAGCGCAACCTGATGGTGTTTCTGCATCCGATTATCCTGCGGGATCCGGCTCAGGGGACTCTGTATACCAGCAGCAAGTACAGCTATATCCGCGAGCAGCAGCTCGCCGCCCGCGAGAAGGGCATTTCCCTGTTGCCGGATGTGCAATCACCGACGCTGAAACCGGAGGAAGACGTGAAGCGACAGGGTACGATTCTCAACATAACCCCGCCGGCCCAGTCCCCTCCGCAACAACCGGCCACCAAGAGTGAAGGCGCGGCCGCATCGGCTCCGGTCGCCCCTTCGCGCTCGACGAGCGCCGAACCGGCGGCGGATTTCGGATTCGGCGACCGATGAGCGCCGAACCTTTGTCGACCGCGACGGCCGAGGGCGAAAATCCGCCGGCTCGCCACCTGCCGTATGCGTTTGCCAAGCGCCACGGCGTGCTGTTGGTGGACGAAGAGGATGGCAGGATTACCGTCGCCTGCCGGCCGGGTGTCAGTACCCACAGCCTGACGGAATTGCGCCGCTTTCTGGATACGCCGCTGCGCCCGGTCCTGGTGCAGGCCGAGCATTTCGAGCGCATGTTGCAGGACAGCTACGAAGGCGACAGCGACGGCGCGGCGCGGATGATGGAGGATTTGGGCGAGGAAATCGATCTCAACCAGGTCTCCCTGAGCCTGCCCGAACCGGAGGACTTGCTGGAAAGCGCCGACGACGCCCCGATCATCCGGTTGATCAACGCGCTGCTGACCGGGGCGATCAAGGAAAACGCCTCGGACATTCACATCGAATCGTTCGAAAACCGGCTGTTGGTGCGGTTTCGGGTGGACGGCGTGCTGCGCGAGGCGTTGCAGCCGCCGCGAGCCTTGGGGCCGTTGCTGGTGTCGCGGGTCAAGGTCATGGCCCACCTCGACATCGCCGAAAAACGCCTGCCGCAGGATGGGCGGATTTCACTGCGGGTCGCGGGCCGGCCGGTGGACGTTCGGGTATCCACCCTGCCGACCGGCCATGGCGAACGGGTGGTGCTGCGACTGCTGGACAAGCGCGAGGGCCGACTGGATTTGCAGCATCTGGGCATGGAGCGGCACGACGAGGCGCGATTGCTGCGGTTGATCCAGCGCCCGCACGGCATCCTGCTGGTCACCGGCCCGACCGGATCCGGCAAGACCACGACGTTGTACGCGGGGCTGACCCGGCTCAACGACCGCAAGCGCAATATCATGACGGTCGAGGATCCCATCGAATACTACCTCGACGGCATCAGCCAGACCCAGGTCAACACCAAGGTGGAGATGACCTTCGCCCGCGGCCTGCGCGCCATTCTGCGCCAGGATCCCGACGTGGTGATGGTCGGCGAAATCCGCGATCTGGAAACCGCCGAGATCGCCGTGCAAGCGTCGCTCACCGGCCATCTGGTGCTGTCGACCCTGCACACCAACAGCGCGGTGGGCGCCATTGCCCGGTTGCGCGACATGGGCGTGGAACCGTTTCTGCTGTCGTCCTCGCTGATCGGCGTGCTGGCCCAGCGCCTGGTGCGCCGGCTTTGCCCCCATTGCAAGCATCCGCATCCCGCCACTCCAGCCGACTGCGAGGTGCTGGGCGTGAATCCGACCGCGCCGCCGACGCTCTATACGCCCACGGGCTGCGAGCAGTGCAACCAGTCCGGTTACCGGGGCCGCACGGGCGTTTTCGAGCTGGTGGTGGTGGACGAGGCGATGCAGACCATGATTCACGAGGGCCTGGGCGAACTCGATCTCGAACGCCACGCCCGTCGGTCCAGCCCCAGCATCCGCGACGATGGCCGCCGTCGGGTGCTGGCCGGCGATACCGCGTTGTCGGAACTGGTGCGGGTGACGCGGGAGGATTGATGCCGGCTTTTCAATACGCCGCGCTCGACGCCAAGGGCCGCCAGCGCAAGGGATTGATCGAGGCCGATACGCCGCGGCTGGCCCGACAGGCGTTGCGCGAGCGCGGTCTGAATCCGCTGGGGATCGAGGAGGTGGCCAGCCAGGAACGGCGCCGTAGCCGGAAATTGTGGGGGTTGCGGATCAGCGCCACCGATCTGGCGCTGATCACCCGGCAACTGGCGACGCTGGTCGGGTCGGGTCTGCCGGTGGAAGAGGCGTTGGGCGCGGTGGCGCGGCAGGCCGACCGGGCACGGTTGGGCGGCTTGATGCTGGCGGTGCGCACCCGGGTGCTGGAAGGGCACACGCTGGCGACCGCGCTGGGCGATTTGCCGCAGGTGTTCCCGGAGCTGTACCGGGCGACCGTGGCCGCCGGCGAACAGTCCGGCCATCTGGAAGTGGTGTTCGAGCGGTTGGCCGATTACACCGAGGCTCGTCAGCAGATGCGCCAGAAGGTCGGGCTGGCGCTGTTTTACCCCCTGTTGCTGACTGGCGTCGCCGTGCTGGTCGTCGCCGGCCTGCTGACCTATGTGGTGCCGCAGGTGGTGCAGGTGTTCAGCAGCCTCAACCAGCAATTGCCGGCGCTGACCCGCGGCCTGATCGCGCTCAGCGAGTTTCTGCGCCAGAACGGCTGGATTCTGCTGGCGGCGCTGGCGTCCGGTGTAATCGCCTGGGTGTACGCTCTGCGGCGGACGGGATTCCGCCGCCAAGTCCATCAGAACCTGCTGCGGCTGCCGCTGGTGGCGCGCTTGGTGCGGGGCGCCAATACCGCCCGCTTCGCCCGGACCTTCAGCATCCTGATGGCGAGCGGGGTGCCCGTGCTGGAGGCGCTGCGGATTTCCGCGCAAGTGCTGAGCAACCTGCCGATGCGGGAGGCGGTCGAGCAGGCGGCGGCGCGGGTCAAGGAGGGCGCCAGCCTGCACAAGGCGATCAGCGCCAGCGGCTATTTTCCGCCGATGACCGTGCAGTTGATCGCCAGCGGCGAAGCCAGCGGCCGGCTGGAGAGCATGCTGGAACGGGCGGCGGTGCAGCAGGAACGCGAGACCGAGACCCTGATCGCCGCTCTGCTGGGTATTTTCGAGCCGATGTTGATCCTGGTGATGGGCGGCGTGGTTCTGATCATCGTTTTGGCCATCCTGTTGCCGATTTTCGATCTCAATCAACTGGTGCGCTGAGCCGCCCGCAGGCCGGCCTCATGGCGCCGCCCAGTCCACCGCACGGGATGCCCCGCCGCTCGATTCTCCCCACAACGGCGACAAGTCCCGCAGCCGCCTGACCGCCGTACCGACCGCCTCGAGGGTGTAGTCGATCTCCGCGGTCGTGGTGAAGCGGCCCAGGCTGAACCGGACCGCGCCGCGCGCCCGGCGGGCATCGCAGCCCATGGCGCGCAGTACGTGCGACGGTTCGTTGCTGGCGGATGCGCAGGCGGAACCGGTGGCGACGGCGATCTCTGGAATGGCCGCCAGCAACGCCTCGGCGGCGATGCCGGCGAAACTGACGTTGAGAATGCCGGGCCAATGCCGTTCGGGATGGCCGTTCAACGCCACCTCGCCCAGTTCGGCCAAGCCCCGCCACAAGCGGTCGCGCAATCGCCGGATGCGGTCGTGTGCGTCGGCCATTTCCGCGCCGGCGATCCGGCAGGCTTCGCCCATGGCCACGATCTGGTGGGTCGGCAGGGTGCCGGCCCGCAACCCCCATTCCTGACCACCGCCATACAGCAGGGGCTCCAGTCGCACCCGGTTGGGACGCTGCCGGACGTACAGCGCGCCCACGCCCTTGGGACCGTACAGCTTGTGGGCGCTGAGACTCAGCAGATCGACCGGCAGCGTTCGCAGGTCAATCGGCAGCTTGCCGGCGCCCTGGGCGGCGTCCACGTGCAACAGGACGCCGCGAGCACGGGTCAGCGCGCCGACGGCGGCCACATCCTGCACCACCCCGGTTTCGTTGTTGACGTGCATCAGCGATACCAGCACGGTATCGGGACGCAGCGCCGCCGCCAGTCGTTCCGGCTGAATCAGGCCATCCGGTTCCGGGTCGAGCCAGGTGACCGCGCAACCTTCCCGTTCCAGCGACCGGCAGACGTCGAGCACGGCTTTGTGTTCGGTCTTGCCGGCGATCAGATGCCGGCCTTTCCGGGCATGAGCGCGCATGGCGCCGCGGAGAGCCAGATTGTTGGCCTCGGTCGCCCCGGAGGTCCAAACGATTTCGCGGGGATCGGCCTTGAGCAGGGCGGCGACGTGTTCGCGGGCCGCTTCGACCGCTTGGGCCGCTGTCCGGCCAAAGGCGTGAGTGCTGGAGGACGGGTTGCCGAAAACACCCTCGCGGGTCAGATAACGACCCAGCAAATCCGCGACCCGCGGATCGACCGGCGTGGTCGCCGCGTAATCCAGATAGATCGGTAACCGTGTCACCGCATGGCAAAACGACTTACATGGAGATCGAAGAGATCGAAACCGGCGCCGGTTCGATGGAAGAGCGGTCCCGCCGCCGCGCGCCATTCTGACGACGCACCACCTCGCAGACCGCGGGGCGCTCGACGAACTGCGCCAGGGTGATGCCTTCCAGAAAGGTGAAAATCTGCCGGCTGAGATCGGTCCACAATTCATGAGTCAGACAGCGCCGGCCTTCCTGGCAATTCTCGTGGCCGAAGCAGCGGGTGGCGTCCAGCCGTTCGTCGACGGCGCTGATGATGTCCGCGACCGTGATCTGATCGGGGAAACGCGCCAGTCGATAGCCGCCGCCCGGTCCGCGCACGCCTTCCACCAGATTTTGCTTGCGCAATTTGGCGAACAGTTGTTCGAGGTAGGACAACGAAATGCCCTGACATTGGGAAATTTCAGCGAGCGTGACCGGACCATACTTGTCGTGAATGGCGAGATGCATCATGGCTGTGACCGCGTAGCGGCCCTTGGTCGAGAGTTTCATGTTGTCATCCTGCTGGTGAAGTTGATCGAAGGGTCAATTCCTTACTTAATAGTAAGGAAACTATATTAACCGATCACCTTAGTCAACTAATCCAGCAAAATAATAGTCGGGTTTTCAGGGATGATGGGGGTCGTCAATCGGTCGCGAAGGCGGCCCGGTGAATCGGTGGCCCTGGCGCAGGCAGTAACCCAGCCATTTGAACAAGAACCGGTTGATCTTCCAGCGGGAATGAAGTCGCGGGCCGTCCGGGTGAGTCTTGGCGAGCGCTTCGGCGTCGAACAGAGGGTAATGGCGGAGGTGGGCGGTCATCACCTCGGCCAGTCGGGCGTCGTGATACACCCGGATGCGAAGATCGGGTTCGGCGACCACCGCGCCGTGCTGGACGAATTGGTAGGTCAGATGCAATTCGCTGGTGTAGCGGAAGCGCTCGATGACCCGCAGATGCAAATCCAGGCCACCGGGTATCCGGGATACCAGGGCGCTCGGAGCGGCGGGTATGGCGGGCAGCAATCGGCGCATGTTGATGTAGTTGCACTCATACAAATCCATCAAGGATGAAAAGCTGCCCGGCGTGTTGTGCGGAATCGAGCGGGTCTGGGGGAGCTGTAGCAAAATCATCGGTCTACACGCCGGGCAAGGGCAAGGGTTCCAATCGCCAGCCGGTCATGTCGCAACGCAGCATGCTGCCTTGGACGTACCAGTCGCCCAGCACTGCCCGCCGCGCCAGTTGGCCATCGAGCATCCATTCGTGAATGGCGGGCCGGTGGGTATGGCCGTGAATCAGGCGACAAACGCCGTGTGCGCGCAGCGTCTGGTCCACCGCCGCCGGATTGACATCGGTGATTTCGGTGGCTTTTTGCCGAGTGGCCTGCCGGCTGGTCTCGCGCAACTGGCCGGCCAGCGCCCGCCGCTGCGCCAGCGGCAGGGCCAGCGTCCGCGCCCGCCAGGCGGGTTCGCGGACCTGAGCGCGAAACGCCTGATAGTCGACGTCGTCGGTGCACAGCGTATCGCCGTGCAGCAGCAGCACCCGCTCGCCGTACAGGTCGATCACGCCGCTTTCCGGCAGCAGCCGAACGCCGCTGCCGGCGGCGAAACGGTCGCCGACCAGAAAATCGCGGTTGCCGTGCAGAAAATACACCGGGATGCCGGAGTCGGTCAGCATCCGCAGAGCAGCGGCGACCGTGGCTCCCGGTTCGGCGGCGTCGTCATCGCCGATCCACGCTTCGAACAAATCGCCCAGAATGTAACAGGCTTCGGCGTGCCGGGCGCGCTGTTTCAGGAAGTCCAGGAACAGGGCGGTGATGGCGGGTCGCGCCGGATCGAGGTGCAGATCGGAGATGAACAGCGTGGCCATGAGCTTTATTCGCCGATGATTTCCACCTTGGTGATCATCACGTCGTCCACGGGCACGTCCTGGTGACCGCGCCTGGCCGTGGTGGGGACCTTAGCGATGGCGTCGACCACGTCCATGCCCGCCACCACCCGTCCGAACACGCAATAACCCCAGCCCTGACTGGTTGGACCGCGGTGATCCAGGAAATCGTTGTCCTTGACGTTGATGAAAAACTGGGCGGTGGCGGAGTGGGGATCGGAGGTGCGCGCCATGGCGATGGTGCCGACCCGGTTTTGCAGGCCGTTGTCGGCTTCGTTCCGAATGGGCGCGCGGGTCGCCTTCTGGCTCATGCCCGGTTCGAGGCCGCCGCCCTGGATCATGAAATTGGGGATCACCCGATGGAACAGGGTGTCTTCGTAGAAACCGTCCCGGGCGTACTGGAGAAAGTTGGCGGTGGTGGCCGGGGCGCTGGCGTGGTCAAGCTCGATGCTGATGATACCGAGCGGGGTATGCAGGTTGACCATGATCATGCCTCACTGTTTGGGTTGTTCGGTAGCGGCGGGAGAAGGGGGCGCGGGGATGGGGAGAATCGTGACGGAATGGATGATAACCGGGTTTATTGGCACGTCGGAGAACCGGCCGCCGGGACCGCCGGCGCCCGTGGGCGTCTGGCGGATCTTATCCACCGCTTCCATGCCGTCGATGACCTTGCCGAATACGGCATAGCCCCAGCCTTGTGGCGTGGACGACCGGTAATCCAGCGCCGGATTGTCCTTGACGTTGATGAAGAATTGCGCGGTGGCGGATTGAGGATCGGAGGTGCGCGCCATGGCGATGGTTCCCCGCAGGTTCTTGAGGCCGTTGTCGGCTTCGTTCGGAACCGGCGCGCGGGTCGGTTTTTGTTGGAAGTCGGCGGTGAAGCCGCCGCCCTGGATCATGA
>DGFE01000060.1:0-4866 GCA_002391525.1 Competibacteraceae bacterium UBA3908 | reverse complement strand
TGGATCATGAAGCCGTCGATGACCCGGTGGAAAATCGTGCCGTTATAGAAGCCGTCGCGGGCATAGGCGAGAAAGTTGTCCACTGTCTTGGGAGCTTTGTCGTCGGCCAGTTCCAGGATGATGGGTCCAAGGCTGGTGTCCAGCCGGACCTGGGGGCCGGCCAGCGCGACCGCGCCGGTCAGACTGAGAACGGTCGCGACGAGTAACGGGGATGGGATTCGCATTGGGTCGTTACCTGGTTATGGAGATCACGGTGGGATGATAATCAGTAGCCATGCCCACCGCCAGATTTGGTGACCGCCGGCGCTTTCCGTTAACATGATTTCATCATGACCACTGTACCTGTCAAAACCCGGTTCGCGCCCAGCCCGACGGGCTATCTGCATCTGGGCAACGTCCGCACGGCGCTGTTCAATGCGCTGCTGGCCCGGCGCTGGGGGGGGCGGTTTCTGCTGCGCATCGAGGATACCGACCGGGAGCGCAGCCGACCCGAATACGTCGCGGCCTTGCTGGAAGATTTGCGTTGGCTGGGGCTGGACTGGCGGGAAGGTCCGCAAATTGGCGGTCCGCACGAACCCTACGCCCAGTCGGCCAGGGGGGCGATCTACGCGCAATACTACCAACAACTGGCCGACTCGGAGCGGGCTTATCCGTGCTTTTGCACGCCGGCGGAACTGGCCTTGAGCCGCAAGGCTCAGTTGACGGCTGGCCGACCGCCGCGCTACGCCGGCGTTTGCGCTCGCTTGAGCGAAGCCGAACGCCAGGCGCGACTCGAACGGGATCCGCGACCGACGCTGCGCTTCCGCGTGCCGGCGGGGCGGATGGTCGAATTCACCGATCTGGTGCGGGGCCCGCAGCGGTTCGCCAGCGACGATATCGGCGATTTCGTGATCCGTCGGGCCGATGGCACGCCCCAGTTTTTCTTCGCCAACGCCGTGGACGATGCGCTGATGCGGATCACCCACGTACTGCGCGGCGAGGATCATCTGGCCAATACTCCGCGTCAATTGCTGGTGCTGGAGGCGCTGGCGTTGCCGGCTCCCCGCTACGGCCATCTGGCGCTGATCGTCGGCGCCGACGGCGGGCCGCTGTCCAAGCGCGCGGGCGATCTCAGCGTGCGCGAATTGCGCGCCGCCGGTTATCTGTCCGAAGCCCTGCTGAATTATCTGGCGCGGCTCGGCCATGCCTACGAGCGCGATGTCTGGATGGAACCGACGGAATTGGCCGCCGGTTTCGCGCCGGAACGACTGGGCCGCGCCCCGGCCCGCTACGACGAGGCGCAATTGCTGCATTGGCAGAGCGAGGCGGTCCAGCACGCGACCCCGGAACGATTGTGGACCTGGATGGAAGCAGCCGTGCGCGAGCGGGTGCCAGCCAGTCTGAGAGCGGAATTCATCGCCGCGATCCGGCCCAACATCCGCTTTCCGACTGACGCCGCGTTCTGGGCGGAACGGCTGTTCGACGTGGATTCGACCCCCAGCGCCGACGGCCGAGTGGTGATCGCGACGGCGGGGCCGGAATTCTTCGCCCAGGCGCTCGCGGCCTATGACCGGCATGGCGCGGCCTATCAACCCCTGGTCGATGACTTGCGGCAACGCACCGGCGTCAAGGGGAGGAACCTGTTCATGCCGTTACGGGCGGCGCTGACCGGCGAAACCCACGGCCCGGAACTGGCCCGCCTGCTGGCGCTGCTCCCACGCGAGATTGTCCAGCGCCGCCTGCAAGCCTGCTGTTGACCGCGGCGGATTTTTCCAGGCAGCCTCCTGATTTGCCTCATTGCCCGTGTCCTGTTACCGAGAGAGCCGTCCATGTTGCGGATTTACAATAGCCTGACCCGCCAGAAGGAGATTTTCCAACCCATCGAACCGGGCAAGGTGCGGATGTACGTATGCGGCATGACGGTTTACGACTACTGCCATATCGGCCACGCGCGGGCGATGGTGGTGTTCGACGTAGTGCTACGCTGGCTGCGCGCCAAGGGTTACGACGTGACCTATGTGCGCAACATCACCGACATCGACGACAAGATCATCCGTCGCGCCCAGGAAAACGGCGAGGATTTCCACGAGTTGACCGCGCGCTTCATCCGGGCCATGCACGAGGATCTGGATAGGCTGGACATCCTGCCGCCGATCCAGGAGCCGCGCGCCACCGGGGCGATGGCGGACATGATCGCCATGATCCAGACCTTGATCGACAAGGGTTATGCCTATGTCGGCGCCAGCGGCGACGTGTACTACGACGTCAGTCGTTTCGAGCGCTACGGGCGACTGGCCAACAAGAAATTGGACGAGCTGCGCGCCGGCGCCCGGGTCGAGATCGAGGAGGCCAAGGACGATCCGCTGGATTTCGTGCTGTGGAAGACCGCCAAACCCGGCGAGCCGGGTTGGGATTCGCCGTGGGGAACCGGGCGGCCCGGCTGGCATATCGAGTGCTCGGCGATGTCCACCCGCTGCCTGGGCGAGCACTTCGACATTCACGGTGGCGGCATGGACCTGAAGTTTCCGCATCATGAGAACGAAATCGCCCAGTCCGAGGCGGCGAGCGGTCAGCGCTACGTGAACGTCTGGATGCACAACGGCTTCGTGCAGATCAACGAGGAGAAGATGTCCAAATCGCTGGGCAATTTCTTCACCGTGCGCGAGGTGTTGCAGCGTTATCAGCCGGAAGTGGTGCGGTTGTTCATCCTGTCCAGCCATTACCGGGGACCGCTGAATTACTCGGATGAGAATCTGGAACACGCCAAGGCGTCGTTGACCCGTCTGTATACGACCCTACGCGGTTTACCCGCGGTGGAAGCGCCAGTCGAGGAGGATTGGCATGCCCGGTTCGAGCAGGCGATGGACGACGATTTCAATACCCCCGAAGCCTTGGCGGTGTTGTTCGAGTTGGCGCGCGAGGTCAACCGGCTGCGGATTGAAGATAAGGTGGCGGCGGCCCAGCTGGGGGTTGCCTTAAAACATTTGGGTGGGCTACTGGGATTGTTACAAGCAGATTCTGAAGACTATTTTCAGGGTTCGACTGTTACGGTTCCTTCCGCAAGGATCGGGGTTAAGGCGCATGCGCCTGAAATAACCACCACTCTCTCCAAGGAACAGATCGATAAACTGATCACCGAGCGCACCGCTGCCCGCAAGGCTAAAAACTGGGCCGAGGCCGACCGGATTCGCGCTCTGTTGCAGGATGCGGGAATCGTGCTGGAGGATACCCCGAAAGGAACGAATTGGCGGCGAGGGTGAAAACCGGCTTGACGCTGATCGAGATCAAAAATAAAATTCTCAATTCCGCATGGAACGCGGCTGCCAGTTTTGGCTGACAACGGGGTATAGCGCAGCCTGGTAGCGCACCTGCTTTGGGAGCAGGGTGTCGGGGGTTCAAATCCCTCTACCCCGACCATTCACGGGTCGGGCAGCGGCTCGACAAGCAGTGGTTGCGATACCGCGCCCGTAGCTCATGCGGATAGAGCATCAGCCTTCTAAGCTGAGGGTAGCAGGTTCGAATCCTGCCGGGCGCGCCAGACCCCGGTCGATTTGACGCAGTCACCATGGTGGACGTAGCTCAGTTGGCAGAGCCCCGGATTGTGGTTCCGGTCGTCGTGGGTTCGAATCCCATCGTCCACCCCAAAATTCTGGCTTGCTTTTTGGAACGGCTTTTGGTTCCATGCACATCCGGTTTTGGGCCGTTAGCTCAATTTGGTAGAGCAGTTGACTCTTAATCAATTGGTTGTAGGTTCGAGTCCTACACGGCCCACCAAACTTCAACAGCCGCGTGTTTCACACCCTTCCCGTTCCGTTTTCCAACCGTCCCGAGGGTCGCCTTGGCCCGATTCCTGTTCCGGGGGGCGTGTTGTCCTGTATACTCGCCATAAGCAGCGGTGATCGCCGCGCGGGGACATTTTGCATTTTCGATGGCAAGCTGCCTCTTATCGCGAAAGTGGCGGAACTGGTAGACGCGCTGGATTTAGGTTCCAGTGGGGTAACCCGTGAGAGTTCGAGTCTCTCCTTTCGCACCACCACGCCGCGCGCCCCAGGGATTCTCGCCCGGTTTCCGATTCCCCGGAAGAGGGAGCGGTGCGCCGGGCAGTTCGCCGACATACAACGATCAACAGGTTTGAGGTGCATCAATGCAGGTTTCAGTTGAAACGCTGAGCGAGCTGGAACGCCGGGTGACCGTGCAGGTGCCTGCCGAAAGGCTTACCAAGGAAATCGAAGACCGATTATTGTCGTTGTCCCGGCGAGCCAAGGTGGACGGTTTTCGTCCAGGCAAGGTGCCGCTCAAGCTGATCAAGCGGATGTACGGGGAACAGGTGCGGTACGAAGCTGTCAGCGAGTTGATGGAAAACACCCTGCACGAGGCGCTCGCTCAGGAAAAACTGAGTCCGCTGGGCGGGCCGAGAATCGAACCCAAGAACCTGGAGGAAGGGCGGGATCTGGAGTATTGCGCCACGTTTGAAGTGCTGCCCGAATTCGAGCCGACCGGATACGAGAGCATCACGGTCGAGCGGCCGGTGGCGGAAGTGACCGAGCAGGATGTGGACAACATGCTCGAGAATCTGCGCCAGCAGCGGGCGGTCTGGAACGTGGTGGAACGTCCGGCCCGCGAGGGCGACCGGATCAGTCTCGATTTCGAGGGCAAGATCGACGGTCAGGATTTCACTGGCGGCAGGGGCGAAAACGCCAGCGTGGTGTTGGGCAAGCATTCCCTGCTCAAGGGGTTCGAGGAGCGACTGACAGGTCTGAGCGCCGGCGAGGAGACCGAGTTCGACCTGGCGTTTCCGAACGACTATCACGTCGCGAGCATCGCCGGCAAGACCGCGCATTTCCGGGCCAAACTTCATTCCGTGGAAGCTGTCTCTTATACACATCT
>DGFE01000074.1 GCA_002391525.1 Competibacteraceae bacterium UBA3908 | reverse complement strand
TTTTTTTTTTTTTTTAAATGATCCGGAGACCCCCGAGTTCTACACTATCCGCTTCGTCGGCAGCGTCAGATGTGTATAAGAGACAGTTCGCAAGTCGCGTTCGACGGCGCCAGCAACACGCGAATCACCATGCCGCCGCTGACCCTGAACGACGTCGAGGACCTGCAAAGCTTCAAGTTCGCCGGTCTGCAAGGCCAGTTCCAGGTTGGGCCGCGCGGCGCCGCCGTGCAGGGCGATATGACCGTCTCCAGTCTGGAGGCCGTCGGCAAGCCGGAGGTCGCCGGCGAGGGGCAGTCGGCTGCCAGCCATCTCCGGCTCGACCTGCGCGATCTGGCCATGACGGTGAATCAGCGCAAAGGCGCCTTTAATCTGATGCTGGGCGATTCCAGCTTCAAGATCGGCGAATTGCGCATCCAGGATCCGGCCACGGGCGCGCCGGTCATTCTCACCAACCTGGGCATGGACGCGACCGCCGCGTTGAATGCGCAAAATCCGCAACAGGTGGACGTCGAAGCCCTGTTCAGAGCCGACAAAATCACGGCGGACCCCTGGAGCGGTACGGGCAGCATGCGATTGGCGTTTCGCAATCTGGACGGCGCCGCGACCGCGCAGTTGCAGGAATGGCAACAAAGCATGGCCGCCAAACCCGACGATCCACAGGCGCTGGACGAGTTGCTGAAACTGGTGAAAGCGCTGCTGCGCGGCAAACCGGAGTTCGTGTTCGACACCCAGGCCAAGCTGACCCAAGGCGACTGGCAGGGCAAATTGACGCTGAATTTCCAGGATTTCGGCGAGATCGACCCGTTGCAAAATCCGGCTGGGCTGCTGGGCGCGCTGGAAAAGGGCTTGGCCGAGATCGCGGTGTCCAAGACTCTGGCCGAAACCGTACTGACGAGCATGGCCAGGGAGCAAATCCTGGCGCAGGCGGGGGAGCAGGGCGAGCAACCCGGCGAACAGGCGATTCAGGGTATGGCGGCGCAACAGGTCGCGGAGCAACTCCAGGACCTGGTTGCCGCCGGATTCGTCCGGCTGGAGGGCGATCAGTACAAGTCCCAGGCCCGCTTCGAGGGCGGCAAGCTGTTGGTGAATGGTCAGGAAATTCCGCTGGCGCCTCCCGCGGGTGAAGACGAAGGCGTGTTCGGGGAGGAAATTCCGCTGGAGCCGGACGGCGGCGTCGAGGAGGAGGAAGCGCCGGAGCAGCAATAAGGCCCGGTGCGAAGGACGGGGCGACGGTCATGGCCGGATTCGAGGCCGGGTTGAGCCGGTTGCCACCCGCCTTGCGACGCGAGGTCGCTCAACACTGGGAGGCCTTCGGCTCCGCCGCCCGGCTGGCGGGCGTGGAACCGCCGACCGGCGCGGCGCTGGAGCAACTGGTCCAGGTGTGGGCGTGCAGCGAATTCGTCGCCCGGACCTGCGTCCGCGAGCCGGCGTTGCTGGCGGAATTGCTGGCCAGCGGCGATCTGGCGGCGAGCTACACGCCCGGCGCTTGCGCGGCGCGGCTGGACCGGCTGCTGGCGGACGCGACGGACGAAGACCGGCTCGGTGTGGCGCTGCGCCGGTTCCGGTCCCGGGAAATGATCCGCGTCGCCTGGCGCGATCTGGCTGGATTGGCCGGACTGGCGGAGACGCTCGGCGATCTGACGGACGTGGCGGAAGTCGCGGTCGGCGCGGCGCTGGACCGACTACACGGCTGGCAGCGCCAGCGTTATGGCGAACCGCGCGACGCTGACGGCCAGCCGCAACGGCTGGTGGTGCTGGGCATGGGCAAGCTCGGCGGACGCGAACTCAACTTTTCCTCGGACATCGACCTGATATTCGCGTACCCCCGGCAGGGCCAGACCGACGGGGCACGCGCCATCAGCAACGAGGAGTTCTTTCGCCGGCTCGGCCAGCGGTTGGGCAAGATCCTGGCCGAAGCAACCGCCGACGGGTTCGTGTTCCGGGTGGATCTGCGGCTGCGGCCGTTCGGTGATTCCGGACCGCTGGCGATGTCGTTCGCCGCCTTCGAGGATTACTACCAGCACCATGGCCGCGACTGGGAACGCTACGCGATGATCAAGGCCCGGGTGATCGCCGGCGACCGTGAAGCCGGCGAGCGGCTGCTGGCCAGCCTGCGGCCGTTCGTTTACCGGCGCTATCTGGATTACAGCGCCTTCGAGGCGCTGCGCGGCATGAAAGCCCTGATCGCCCAGGAGGTGGAGCGCAAGGGGATGCGGCGCAACATCAAGCTGGGGCCGGGGGGCATCCGCGAAATCGAATTCATCGGCCAGGCGTTCCAACTGATCTACGGCGGGCGCGAGCCGGCGCTGCGGGAGCGCGGCATCCTGCGGGTGCTGGACACGCTGGGCGCCAGCGGTCGGCTGCCGGTCGCGGCGGTCGACAGTCTCAAGCGGGCCTATGACTTCCTGCGCCGGGTCGAGAACCGCTTGCAAGCCTGGGCCGACCAGCAGACACACGATCTGCCCGAGGATGAACTGGCGAAACTGCGGTTGGCTTTCGCCATGGGATATCCCGGCTGGGGCGCGTTCACGCTGGAACTGGCGCGGCATGTCGAGGCCGTGACCCAGCAATTCGCTCAGGTGTTCGGCGGGACGGCCATGCCGGAACCGAACGCCGGCAAATCCGACCTCGCGGTGTTGTGGCGGGGCGATCCCGGCGAGGAGAATGCGCTGCAACTGCTGACCGGGCGGGGTTTCGAGAACCCGGCGCTGGCCTGGAACCGGTTGCGGGCGCTGAAGCACGGTTTCAGTTACCGGACCATGAGTCCGCGCGGTCGCGAGCGGCTGGATGCGCTAGTCCCACGGGTGTTGGAGGCGGTCGCCGCCACGCCGCAACCAGCCGCGACCCTGGAGCGCGTGTTCGATCTGCTGGAAGCCGTCGCCCGCCGCTCGGTGTATCTGGCGCTGCTGGCCGACCATCCGCAAGCCCTGGCGCAATTGGTCAAGCTGTGCGCCGCCAGCGGCTGGATCGGCACGCATCTGGCGCGCTATCCCCTGTTGCTGGACGACCTGCTGAATCCGGCCGTGCTGTACGCGCCGCTGGACCGGAGTCAACTGGCGCTGGAGCTGGAGCAACAGTTGGCGCGGGCGCCGGCGGACGATCCCGAGGAGGTGCTGAACGCCTTGCGCTATTTCAAGCAGGCCCAGGTGCTGCGGGTTGCCGCCGCCGATGTCAGCGGCGCCATGCCGCTGATGATCGTCAGCGACCATCTGACCGAAATCGCCGAAACCCTGCTGCGCAAGGTGCTGGAACTGGCCTGGGCCGACCTGCTGCCGAAGTTCGGCCAGCCCCGCTGCGTGGTGGACGGCGCGCAGCGGGAAGCGCGCTTCGCCGTCGTCGCCTACGGCAAACTGGGCGGCATCGAATTGAACTACGGTTCCGATCTCGACCTCGTGTTCCTGCACGACAGTGCCGGCGACCGGCAACTGACCGATGGGCCACGCCAGATCGACAATCCGACTTTCTTCGCCCGGCTGGTGCAACGGATCATCCATCTGCTCACCACCCGCACCGGGGCCGGCGATCTGTACGAGGTGGACACCCGGCTGCGGCCCAGCGGTCGGGCCGGCCTGCTGGTCAGTTCCTTCGAGGCGTTCGCCGAATACCAGCACCATCAGGCCTGGACCTGGGAGCATCAGGCGCTCACGCGAACGCGAATGGTGGCGGGACCGCCCGAACTGGCCGAACGTTATCGAGGCATCCGCCGCGCGGTGTTGCAGCGCGAGCGCGATCCCGCCGCGTTGCGCCAGGAGGTCCGCGACATGCGCGAACGGATGCGTGCCGAACTGGACGCCAGCACCGCCGACCGCTTCGATCTCAAGCAGGGCCGGGGTGGTATCGCCGATATCGAATTTATGGTGCAATATAAAATTCTGGCGAATGCTTACCGCTATCCCGACCTGCTGATCTACACGGACAATATCCGGCAACTCGACGGGCTGGAACGGTTTGGCATCCTGTCCATTGCCGACGCCGCCCGGTTGCGCAACGCCTATCGGGGACTGCGCCGGCGCATTCATCTGCTCAAGCTGCAAGAGCAGCCCGCCCTGGTTCCGGTGGCCGAGGTGCATGATGCTCGCGAAAGCGTGATCCGCATCTGGCGGCGCTTGATGGAAAGCGATTGAGGCAACCGGGCGTGGGCGCTTGCAACGAGTGGCGGACGCGGCGCGCGGCCCGCGTGGCGCGCGATCCTGATTTGCGGAGGAGATTCGGATGACGACGATGGCCGACCGTGACGGTCTGATCTGGTACGACGGTGAACTGGTGCCCTGGCGCGAGGCCAACACCCATGTCCTGACCCATACCCTGCACTATGGCATGGGGGTGTTCGAGGGGGTTCGCGCTTATGCCACCGACCGGGGCGCCGCCATCTTCCGGCTGCAGGCCCACACCGACCGGCTGTTCCGTTCGGCCCACATCGTCGGCATGCCGCTGCCATACAGCAAGGACGAGATCAACGAGGCCAGTCGGCAGGCGGTGCGCGCCAACAACCTGGCCAGCGCCTACATCCGCCCGATGTGCTTCTACGGCTCCGAGGGCATGGGGATTCGCGCCGACAATCTCAAGGTCCACGTCATCGTCGCCGCCTGGGAGTGGGGCGCCTATCTGGGCGCGGAGAATCTGGAGCGCGGCATCCGCGTCCGCACCTCGTCGTTCAATCGTCACCATGTCAACATCATCATGTGCAAGGCCAAGGCCAACGGCAATTACATGAATTCGATGCTGGCGCTGGCCGAGGCCGTGCGCGATGGTTACGACGAGGCCATGCTGCTGGATACCGAGGGGTATGTCTCCGAGGGCAGCGGCGAAAACATCTTTATCGTCCGCGACGGCATTCTCTACACGCCGGATTTGACCTCGGCCCTGGAAGGCATCACCCGCGATACCATCATCCGCTTCGCCGCCGATCTCGGCGTTCCGGTCAGGGAAAAACGCATCACCCGCGACGAGGTGTACATCGCCGACGAAGCGTTCTTCACCGGCACCGCCGCCGAAGTGACGCCGATCCGCGAGGTGGACGGTCGCCGGATCGGCAATGGTCGACGCGGCCCGATCACCCAGCGCCTGCAAGAGTTGTATTTCGATCAGGTTCATGGCCGCCGCGATGAATACCCCGAATGGTTGACGCTGGTTTGAGTTCAGGGATCGCGCGCGTCAACGAGCCCGCGCGGTCGATTGGTATTGCCGCCGCCGATAACCGTCGATAACCACAAAACAGGAGAATGCCGCCATGGCTGCCGCTTCCGCCGCCGCTCCCGCCAAGGCCATGCCCAACGCCCAGAAGGTCTACGAGGTCAGCCGCGCCGATTTGCCGTTGTCCTGCCCGATGCCGGACATGTTGTTGTGGTGTTCCCATCCCAAGGTCTATCTGCCCATCGAAGCCACGGGCAAGGCCAAGTGCCCCTACTGCGGCGCCGATTACGTGCTGGTGGATTGACCGTTGCCCGACATGGGCGGAGCCGCCGGTGACGCCACTCGTAGCCTGGCGGTTCGACGACGGCAAGGCCGGTCACGCCAACCAAAGCCGGGGCCTGCTCGAGGCCCTGGTCCGGTTGCGGTCCGTTGAAGCCATCACGCTGAAGCCGTTGCCGGTGGGCGTCGCGCTCGCCGGCTTGCTGTGCAAACTCCCGGCGACCTGGCGCGACCTGCCGGCGCCGGACCTGTTGCTGGGCGCCGGCCACCGGACCCATCTCTCGCTGCTGGCCGCCCGCCGGCGCCGCGGCGGGAGAACGGTCGTGCTGATGCGGCCCAGCCTGCCGCTGGGCCTGTTCGATCTGTGCCTGGTCCCCGAACACGACTCGCCGCCGGTCCGCCCGAACGTGCTCGCCACGCGCGGGGCGCTGAATCGGATCCAACCCTCCCTCGCGCTGGAGCCCGAGCGGGGATTGTTGCTGATCGGCGGCCCATCCGCGCATTTCGGCTGGGACAACGCTACCCTGCGCCGGCAAATCGCCGCGATTGTGACCGCCGATCCGACGGTGCGCTGGATCCTGACCACCTCCCGCCGCACGCCGGCCAGCTTTCTGGCCGGTTTCGAGGCGGGATCGGCTTCCCGGCTGACCGTGGTTCCGGTCGCGCAAACCCCCCCCGATTGGTTGCCGGCGCAACTGGCGCGAGCGGGACAGGCGTGGGTCACCGCCGACAGCGTGTCCATGATCTACGAGGCTCTCACCGCCGGGGCCGCGGTCGGGGTGCTGGAGGTTCCACCACGGCGCGCCAGCCGTATCGGACGGGGACTCGAACGATTGGCCGCCGACGACTGGATCACCCCCTTCGCCATCTGGCGACAGAACCGACGACTGCGCCGTCCGCCGGGAATATTCAACGAGGCCGAGCGCTGCGCCCGCTGGATCATCGAGCGATGGTTCGCCTGAGCGTGGCGCAACTGCTGCCTGCGCTGGACGGCGGCGGCGTGGAGCGCGGCACGCTGGAGGTGGCGCGGGAATTGGCCCGGCGCGGTCACCGGTCGGTGGTGGTTTCCGCCGGTGGCCGACTCGTCCCGGAACTGCTGGGGGAGGGCAGCGAGCATCTGGCTTGGCCGCTGGGCGTCAAATCACCGTTGACCCTGCGCTGGGTGCGGCCGTTGCGGCGCTGGCTGGCCGAACAGCGCATCGACATCCTGCACGCCCGTTCGCGGCTGCCGGCCTGGGTCGGCTGGCTGGCGTGGCGGAGCATGGATCCGGCGACCCGGCCGCGCTTCGTCACCACGGTGCACGGGCTTTATTCGCCATCCCGCTACAGTGCCATCATGACGCGCGGCGAGCGGGTGATCGCGGTTTCCGAGACGGTGCGCGCCTATTTGCAGCGGCATTATCCCGGGCTGCCGGCGGAGCGGATTCAGGTGATCCAGCGCGGCGTGGATCCGGCGGCTTTTCCCTACGGCTACCGGCCCTCGCCCGACTGGTTGGCCGATTGGCGCCGTCACTATCCGCAACTGCGGGACGCGCCGGTCTTGACGCTGCCGGGCCGGCTGAGTCGGCTCAAGGGCCACGAGGATTTCATCGAGTTGATCACCCGGCTGCGGGCGCGCGGGTTGCCGGCATACGGGCTGATCGTCGGCGGTGCGGAACCCCGTCGACAGCGTTACGCCGCTGGACTGCGGGAAAAGGCGCGGGCGCGGGGTTTGAGCGACGTCGTGTTGTTTACCGGCTATCGTGCCGACATGCGCGAGATTTACGCGATTTCCACGTTGGTGCTGTCGTTGTCGGCCCAGCCGGAATCCTTCGGGCGCACGGTATTGGAGGCGCTGAGCCTCGGCACGCCGGTGGTCGGTTACCAGCACGGCGGGGTCGGCGAGATTCTGGCCCGGTTGTATCCCGCCGGCCTGACGCCGGTCGGCAATCTGGAAGCGCTGACCCGGCGGGTGACGGCGTTGTTGGCCGCCGCGCCGCCGGTACCGTCGGAGCCGGTGTTTCCCTTGCGGCGGATGTTGGACGAAACGTTGGCGTTGTACGAAGCCGTGTATCGAACACGCGGGGATCGGACATGAAGCTGGCGACATCCGGGCGAACCCTGATCGTGCAGCCGTTGCCCGGCATCGGCGACATGGTTTGGCACCTGCCGCACATTCACGCCATCGCGACGACGGCGGCCACGGGCCGGGTGGACATCCTGACCAAGCCGCGTTCCCAGGCCGACCGGTTGTTGCGCGCCGATCCCAGCGTCGAACGGGTGTTGTGGCTGGAGCGTGAGACCGGACGTCATGCCGGCTCGCGCGGCCTGTCTCGGCTGGCGGAGCTGTTGCGCCAGGGCAACTATCAACGAGCGTGGATCCTGCATGGCAGCGCCCGATACGCGCTGGCGGCCCGGTTGGCCGGCATCCCGGAACGAATCGGTTACGGGGTGGGTTTGCAGTCGTTGCTGCTGAGCGTGCCGGTCCGGTTACCGCCCGAGCGGCGCCACGCGCATCCCATCGTTCGGGCGGACGCCTTGCTGGATTTGGCGGGGGTGCGGCGCGACGAGCCGGAACCCCGGCTGATGGTCGCGGTCGAGGCCGGACGAGCGGTGGCGGCGCGCTTCGCGGGCTGGCCCTCGCCGTGGATCGCGCTGGGCATTGGCAGTAGCGAAGCGTGGAAGCAATGGGGTGCGGCGCGCTTCGCGGAACTGGCGCTGGCCTTGCGGCGCCGGTGGTCCGGTTCGGTGTTCATCGTCGGCGGACCAGCGGAACGGTCGCTGGCCGACGACATTTTCGAGCGGATCGCGGCTGGAGGTGGCCAGGCGGTGAATGCGGTGGCGCTGCCGCTGGAGCAGACCGCGGCGTTGCTGGCGCGGTGCCGCTGCCATATCGGCAACGATACCGGCGTGCTGAATATCGCCGCCGCCCTGGGGGTGCCCGCCATCGGGTTGTTTGGTGGTTCGCCGCCGCTGTGGCATTCTCGTTCCATCCATACGATCATGCCGCCCGACGGCGAGCGCGGCATGACGGCGATCACCGTTTCCCAGGTTCTCGACACCCTCACGCGGCTGGGTTGGTCCGATGAAGATCGCGATACGGTATGACGCCCTCCAGGAAGCCTTTTTCCGACGAGGCTGGCTGCTGCCGGCGGTGTTGCCGCTGACTCAGGTCGGTGGGCGGGCCTTGTCCAATACGTTCGCGGGCGTATATGCCCTGTGGGGGTTGCTCAGTCTTTGGAGTCGGCGAGACCGGTTGAACCGTACCATCACCGTGCTGTATCTGGCGCTGCTGGGCGTTTTTCTGCTGGGGGTGCCGGGCTCGGTCGACCCGGTGCGCGGTCTGCGGATCTGGGGGGAATTCGCGGCGCAAAGCCTGGCCTTGCTGCTGACGCAGGCGGCCCTGCGGGAGTCCGCCGCGCATCCCGGTCGTTTGTTCGATGCCGTGGCCCTGTTCGGTGGGCTGACGCTGGCCGGACTGTATGGGCTGCTGCCCTACTACTGGCTCGGCGGCTCCGGCCAGCCTTTCAGCCCGGCCACGCAGCTCAAGGAGGACAATCTACCCTTTTTGCTGCCGTTTCTGCTGGGGTGGGTGTGGTGGCGCGGCGGCCGCCGGCGATACCCGGCCATGGCCGGAATCGTCGCCGTAACCTTGGCCTATGTGGTGATTTCGGAAGGACGGGCGGCGCTGCTGGGATTGATCGTATCGTTGGCCACCTTCTGCTGGGCGGTGCTGAATTGGCGGCTGCGCTGGATCGCGCTGTTCGCCGGGTTGGTGTTGACGATTGGCGTCGTCGCCAACATCGGTCCGTTCCGCAAGTCCGAGCTGGACCCCGACCATCCCCTGGATGCCTTTACCGCGGGGCGCACCATCCTGTGGCGACAGGCGCTGGAACATCCACCGCCGCGGCCGTGGCTGGGGGTGGGCATCGGCAATGGCGTCCATGCCCGGGAAATCCTGGATTTCCAGATCGGCGACAGGCGGCTGGAGGTCAGGCATCTGCACAACATTTTGATGGACGCCTGGTATGAAACCGGGATTTTGGGAGTCGGTTTGCTGGTGGCGCTGGTCGGTACCGTGTTCGGGCGCTTGGCCCGAGACTGGCCGCGGCTGTCCGTCGGAGACCGCCAGCGCGCCGGCGTTCTGTTGGCCGCGGCGCTGGCCATCATCACCGCCGGCCTGCTGAGCTTCACTTATACCTCCCGCCAATTCGCGTGCTATTTCTTCGTCTGCCTGGGCGGATTGATCTATCTCGGCCAGTCGCACCGCGATGAGGCTATCCCGCCGCCAGCAACCGGTCATACAGATCAAGATAGGCATTGACGATGGCTTCCTCGCCGTACTGGGCCATCAGTGTATGATTACCATTGACGGCAATCCGTTGGCGCAGCGAGTCTTCCCGGAGCAATAATTCCAGCGCCGCCGCGAGGGCCGCCGGATCGCCGATGGGGACCAGCCAGCCGTTCTCGCGGTCGGTGATGGTGTCCACCGGCCCTTGGGCGCGGGTGGACAGCACGGCGCGGCTGCGCGCCCACGCTTCCAGGATGACGTTGCCCATGCCTTCCTGCCGGGAGGAGCAGACGCACAGATCGGCCAGTTGCTGAAAGCGTCCGGCATCGTCGCGCCAGCCGGGCCAGCGCACCCGGTCGCTGATGCCGAGCTGTTCGGCGTAGCGCGGGAGCCGCGTCGCCAGCGGCCCGTCGCCGACCACGACCAGATAGACCGGCCGGTCGTGAGTGCAGGGGGGGACGCTCGCGAACGCCTTGAGCAGATTGTCGAAACCCTTGACCGGATGCAGGCGGCCCACGGCGGTCACGATCAATGCCTCGGCGGGGATGGCCAATTCGCGCCGCAACTGCTGGGAATCGGCTGGCGGGCTGGGAGGGCAGGGCGCGACAAAGTTGCCGATGTGGAAAATCCGGTTGGCGGGAAAGCCGTGGCGGAGCAGATGCTCGCGAATTCCCGGACTGGCCACCACCCAGGCGTGGGCGTGCCGGTAGCCGCGCGGGTCGTAATAGCCGCCCAGGCGGGCGAGATGGATTGGCCGGCGGCCCGGTGGCAGATGAGTGAGCCGCGTGGCCCGGCCCATGTAGGTCTGGACGATATCTGGCTGGCGCTCGCGCAGCGCCTGCCCGATCCGCCAGCGGGACAGCAGGTCGCCGACGCCCCGCATGGGAATGTGAACCTGGGGGGTTTCCGCGCGCAAGCGGGCCGCTATGCGGCTGCCGGCCACCGTGATGGCCAGCACGGAATGATCACGCGCTTGCAGGGCGTTGACCAGCCTGACGTAAAACAGTTCGGCCCCGCCCAGCGCTTCGCCGCCGACAATGTGAGCCGATGCGATCATGAACTTTCGAGGGGCATGGCAGGGATGCGCCGCGCTGAAATCCGCGGTAAACGAGCGATGGCGTGCATGCTGGAGTGAATAATTCCTTTGCGACAGGCTGATTGATGACCGACCGAACCCGGCTTTCAGTATTCGTCACGACGTACAACAATGGCCGCACCTTAGCGGCCTGTCTGGAAAGCATCAAGTGGGCCGACGAAATCGTGGTGCTGGACTCGTTCAGCAGCGACGAGACGCTGGCCATCGCCGGTCGTTATGGCGCGCGGCTCACCCAACACGCGTTCATG
This sequence comes from Competibacteraceae bacterium UBA3908, assembly GCA_002391525.1. Classification (GTDB taxonomy): domain Bacteria; phylum Pseudomonadota; class Gammaproteobacteria; order Competibacterales; family Competibacteraceae; genus Competibacter_A. The sequence goes on along the minus strand of DGFE01000074.1, from coordinate 3,976 downwards.
GGCTACGGCCCGCAAAAGCGCCTGGCGCTGGCGGCGACCACCCACGATTGGGTACTGCTGCTGGACGCCGACGAGGCGCTGTCGCCCGCCCTCCAGACCGAAATCCGGCGGTTGCTGGAACGCGGCCCCACCGCCGACGGCTACGAAATTCCGCGCCAGGAACAGTTGTTTTGGCGTATGTACAGTTCGGCTACCCGGATGAACCATTTCCTGCGCCTGTTCGACAAGCGCAAGGGCGACATCGATGATCTGCCGGTCCACGCCGCGCCCAAGGTACAAGGTCGCGTCGCCCGCCTCAGGGCGCCTCTGTACCATTACGGCGAGACCGATATTCACACCAAGGTTGAGAAAATCAACGCCTATTCCACCGGACTGCTGGCCGACAAGCTCGAGAAACGGCGTTGGGGAATCGTCCTGATCATGGTGCTGTACCCGCCGCTGTTCTTCGTGCGCAGCTACCTGTTCAAGCGCAACGTTCTGAACGGTTGGGCGGGATTCATCAATTCGGTGATCGCGGCCTTCTACGTCTTTCTCAAATACGCCAAGCTGTACGAACACGGCCAGTTCGCCAAGCATGGAACCCGACTGCTGCCGGACGGCGCGCCTCCGCTGCCGGGTGAGTACCGGCAATCCTCGTCCCATCCCGCCGATTCGTCCTGATCCCAGCCAGCGCGGATTTCCCGGCGAATCATCCAGCTTCGCGCTCCAGGTCCCGCAGGCGTCGCCATACCAGCGGCGGCGTCAGCATGGCCATGCAACTGTGATGCGAACAGGTCTTGCGGTAGCAGTTGATGCAGGGTAAATCGGCTTGCAATGCGGTCACGTTATTCCCCAGGGGTTTCACCCGGCGCGGATCGGTCGGGCCGCAGAGCACCAGCATCGGGGCGGGCGTGGCGGCGGCCAGGTGCGCGGTGCCGGTGTCGTTGGCCACGATGAAACGCGCCGGTTCGCACAGCGGCGGAATGTCGAGAATCCCGGTCTGTCCACACAGATTCACCAGCCAGGGGCCACAGGCTGCGGCGATGCGCTGGCATTCGTCCTGTTCGTCCGGCCCGCCGACCAGCGCGATCCGCTTTAGACCTTCCCGATGCAGTTGGTTCGCCAGCGCGGCGTAGCGGACGGCGCCCCAGCGCTTCAAATGACCGCTGGCATTGCAGCCGGGCAGAAAAACCGCATAACGATCCGGTTGCAACCCATGGCGTTCCATGAGCGCTCGGACCCGGACGCGGTTGTGGTCGGAGATGTGGAGCACCGGTCGAGGCGTGGTTGCCGGGATGCCGCCGGCTCGAAGAGCGGCGCGGCTGCGGGTGATGGTATGGACCGGTTTGGGCGGTTCGGCGGGCGCGATGTTGTAAGGAAACCGCTGGCGATTGCCGAGGCGGTAGGGGATTCGGTGCCCGGTCAACCCCAGCAGGCCAAGCAGCAGTCGCGAGCGGTCGTTGCATTGCAAGTCGATAGCCAAGTCGTAGCGCCGTGCCCGCACCTGCCGCAGCCACTCGGTCATCCCATGAATACCTTGGCGCGAGCCGCGCAGATCAACGGCGAAAACGCGCTGAAATCGGCCATCCTGCTCGAAGAGACCTTGCCAGGCGGGGAGCGTGTTGAGATCGATTTCCCGATCCGGAAATGCCCGGGCGATATCCTCGAACAGCGCGGTGGCGATGATCACATCCCCCATGGCGCTCCATTTGATGACCAGAATGCGGCGGATGGCGGGATTGGCCGGCAGATCGGCGCTATACGGCATGAGGGCGATCCGGGTTCAGAGGTTGTACACACCAGGCTCGCCCGGTGGGCGGGTCTTGAAACGGCGATGCACCCAGAGGTACTGCTCGGGGGCCTGGCGGATATGCTGCTCCAGCAGTTCGTTGACCCGCCGGGTGTCGGCTTCGACGCTCTCGCTCGGAAAATTTTCCAGCGCCGGCAGGATGACGACTTCATAACCGGCTGCGCCCGGCAGCCGCCTGGGAAAGTAGGGCACCACCGCCGCGCCGCTCAGCGCCGCCAGCCGCGAGGTGGCCGTGATGGTGCAGGCCGGCACGCCGAAAAATGGCGCGAAGACGCTGTTGCGGATGCCGTGATTCTGATCGGGGGCATACCAGACCGCCTGCCCCCGTTTGAAGGCGCGCAGCAGGCCGCGAACGTCCTCGCGCGCCAGCGGCGGCAATCTCGAGCGGCGTTCGCGTTCGCGGCGCATCACGGCTTCATACAGCCGATTTTTGTGCGGGCGGTACATCGCATGAAAGGGGTGCTGCCAAGTGATGAAGCGAGCGCCCAGTTCCAGCGTGGTGAAATGGCCGGTCATCAGCAGCACGCCCTTACCACGGGCCAGCGCCCGCTCCAGATGCTCCGCGCCCACGACTCGCGCCAGACCCCGCAGCTTCTCATCCGGCGCCCACCAGGCCATGGCCGTTTCGAACAGGCCGATGCCCAGCGCGGCGAAGTGCTGTTCCAACAGCGCGGCTCGCTGGTCCGGCGACAGGTCGGGGAAGCACAAATCCAGATTGATTTCGGCGATGCGCCGCCGCCGTCGAGCGACGTTGCCGAGCCAGCGGCCGATTTGTCCACCCACGGTCAATTGCCAGCGAAACGGCAGCGTAGCCATGAGTTTCATGAGGCCCAGCCCCAGCCAGACTGGCCAGTAACGCGGCGCCAGCCAATCCCATTTAAACAGTCGGCTGCGTGTGGTCACGATTGGACGATCATCCATAAAGTCGATATTGTAAACAGTTCAAGCTTGGCAGGCATCTATCCGTTTCCGGTCGCAGACGTGGAGGGCAGCACATGGCGCAAACTTATCTGGTGACCGGCGCAGCTGGTTTCATCGGCAGTCATTCCGTGGAATGGTTGCTCGAGCGGGGATGTCGGGTAGTCGGAGTCGACAACCTGCGGACCGGCCATCTGGAAAATCTGGCCGTCGCGCGCTTGTCGCCCCATTTCGAATGGGCGCTCGCCGACGCCGGCGATGAAACGACGATGCGCGCCTTGTTCGAGCAACATCGCTTTGCTGGCGTGCTGCATCTCGCGGCGCTGGTGAGCGTTCCCGAAAGCTTTCGTGATCCCGCGCTCAATTACCGCCTCAACCTGGCTACCGCTGACGGTCTTGCCCGGCTATGTCTGGAATTTGAGTGCAAACGCTTGGTTTTCGCGTCCTCCGCCGCCGTATACGGCACGACCGCCGCGCTGCCCAACCGGGAATCGGTAACGCCACAACCACAGTCCCCGTATGCCGCCGCCAAGCTGGCCGCCGAGGTCATGCTGCTGGGCTACGCGGCCAGTTACGGACTGGAAGCCGTTTGCTTGCGCTATTTCAATGTTTACGGGCCACGCCAGGATCCGGGCTCGCCCTACTCGGGGGTACTGTCCATCTTTACCGACCGGTTTCGGCGTGGCCTGCCGGTGACCGTTTATGGGGATGGCGAACAGACGCGGGATTTCGTCTCGGTGCGAGACGTGGCGCGGGCCAATGGCGAGGCCCTGCTCGCTACGGAGATCGTCAGCGGACGCTACAACGTCTGCACCGGTCGCGCGGTTTCCCTGAACCGGGTGTTGGCGATCTACCGGGAACTGTTTCCAGGCGCGCCACCGGCCGAGTATGCTGCCGCCCGGATCGGCGACATTCGGCATTCGTTGGGCGATCCCGCCCTGCTACGGGATATGCTGCGGTTCGACGCCCGCACCCCCTTCACCCAGGGCTTGCGCGAACTGGCGCTGGAAAACTGATGTGACGCGGTTTTTATATTTTAAATAAGATTCAAAATCTTAAATCGATTTTTGTTTCGATTGAGCGCCCATGGGCCAAGAAATTGTAGAGTTCGATGAAAAAATCTTGAAAGACCTCTTGCCAGAGGCATTGGTTGGATTATAATTATTGTCTCGCTCTCATTGGGATGGCGGGAGCAAGGAAGCCATGTAAGGGGCAAAGGAATGGCTGGGTTCCTTCAGAACGTGGTGAGGCTGTCTCTTATACACATCT
>DGFE01000185.1 GCA_002391525.1 Competibacteraceae bacterium UBA3908 | reverse complement strand
CGCTTCGCCAACCAGCCCCTGTCGCTGGACGAAGTCGAGCCCGCCGCCGAAATCGTCAAGCGCCTGGCCACCGGCGCCATGTCGTTCGGCTCCATCTCCTGGGAGGCGCACACCACCCTGGCCATCGCCATGAACCGGCTGGGCGCCAAGTCCAACACCGGCGAGGGCGGCGAGGACCCGATTCGCTACGTTCCGCTGGAAAACGGCGACTCCAGCCGCTCGGCGATCAAGCAGGTCGCCTCCGGCCGGTTCGGCGTCACCGCCGAATACCTGGTCAACGCCGACGCCCTGCAGATCAAGATGGCCCAGGGCGCCAAGCCCGGCGAAGGCGGTCAGCTCCCCGGCCACAAGGTCAACGACTGGATCGCCCGGGTGCGCCACTCCACCCCCGGCGTCGGCCTGATCTCGCCGCCGCCGCATCATGACATCTACTCCATCGAGGATCTGGCGCAACTGATCTTCGACCTCAAGAACGTCAATCCCAAGGCCGCCATCAGCGTCAAGCTGGTGTCCGAAATCGGCGTCGGCACGGTGGCGGCGGGCGTGGCCAAGGCTCACGCCGACCACGTCACCATCTCCGGCGAAGACGGCGGCACCGGTGCCAGCCCGCTCACCTCCATCCACAACGCCGGCTCGCCCTGGGAAATCGGCCTGGCCGAGACCCATCAAACCCTGGTGCGCAACCACCTGCGCGGCCGCATCGCCGTTCAGGTGGACGGCGGGCTGCGCACCGGCCGCGACATCGTGATCGGCGCGCTGCTCGGAGCCGACGAATTCGGTTTCGGCACCGGCGCCCTGATCGCCGCCGGCTGCGTCATGATGCGCAAGTGCCACCTCAACACCTGCCCGGTCGGTGTGGCCACCCAAGACCCGGAACTGCGCAAGCGCTTCCCCGGTCAGCCGGCTCACGTCATCAACTTCTTTACCTTCCTGGTCCAGGAGGTGCGCGAACTGATGGCGCAACTGGGCTTTCGCACCTTCGACGAAATGATCGGTCGCGCCGACCGGCTCGACATGCGCCGCGCCATTCACCACTGGAAGGCACGCGGCCTCGATTTCAGCCGCCTGTTGACCATGCCCCCCGCCCCGCCCGGCGTCGCCACCTACCACTGCGAGGAGCAGAATCACGGCCTGGATGGCGTATTGGACCACCGCCTGATCGCGCGGGCGCAACCCGCCCTGGAAACTCGCCAGCCGGTCCGCATCGACCTGCCGGTCCGCAATACCGACCGCACCGTCGGTGCCATGCTGTCCGGTCAGTTGGCGCGCCGCTACGGTCATCAGGGCTTGCCGGACGACACGATCCACGTCCGCCTCACCGGCACCGCCGGACAGAGCTTCGGCGCCTTCCTGGCCCGCGGCGTCACGCTCGAGCTCGACGGTGAGGCCAACGACTACGTCGGCAAAGGGCTCTCCGGTGGCCGGATCGTCATCTATCCCCCCGCCGACAGCCCGCGCCGCGCCGAGGAAAATATTCTCATCGGCAACACCGCACTGTACGGCGCCATCGCCGGCGAATGCTACTTCCGCGGCGTCGCCGGCGAGCGTTTCGCCGTGCGCAACTCCGGCGCTCTCGCAGTCGTCGAAGGAACCGGCGACCACGGTTGCGAATATATGACGGGCGGCGCGGTGGTGGTGCTGGGTCCGACCGGGCGCAACTTCGCCGCCGGCATGAGCGGCGGCCTCGCCTACGTGTTCGACGAGACCGGCGATTTCGCCCGTCGCGCCAACACCGCCATGGTCGCGCTGGAAGCGCTCAACGACCCCGAGGAGACCCTGAACGTCCATGTATTGCGCGACGGCTGGCGCACTTTGGCCGAGGCGGAGCTTCCCGAGGATTGGCTGCGCCACGATGCCCGGCGCTTGCAGATTCTGGTCGCCCGCCACTATCTGCAAACCGGCAGCGAACCGGCGAAACGGGTACTGGAGCATTGGCGCGAACTGCTGCCGAAATTCGTCAAGATCATGCCGCTGGATTACCGACGCGCCTTGCAGGACATGCAAGCCAAGGCCCGCCTCGCCCGCCAGGGCGAAAAGACCAGCGTGGCCGCATGACAGCTTAAAGATGAAAGGCTGAACGTATATGGGTAAACCAACCGGTTTTCTGGAGATCGCCCGTCACGACCATGGTTATGCGCCGGTCGGCGAACGGGTCAAGCACTTCCGCGATTTCGTGATTCCCCTGCCCGATCCGCAGGTTCGCGAGCAGGCCGCCCGCTGCATGGACTGTGGCGTTCCCTACTGCCACCAGGGCTGTCCGGTCCACAACATCATCCCGGACTGGAACGATCTGGTGTATCGCGGCAACTGGCGCGAGGCCCTGGAGGTCTTGCACTCTACCAACAATTTCCCCGAATTCACCGGCCGGATTTGCCCGGCGCCGTGCGAAGCCTCCTGCACCCTCAATTTCAACGACCAGCCGGTGACCATCAAGGATATCGAGTGCGCCATCATCGACCGAGGCTGGGCGGAAGGCTGGGTCGCCCCGCGGATTGCCGCCCATCGCACCGGCAAACGGGTGGCGGTGATCGGCTCCGGGCCGGCTGGGCTGGCCTGCGCCCAGCAATTGGCCCGGGCGGGCCATGCCGTGGTGGTGTTCGAGAAGAACGACCGCATCGGCGGCCTGTTGCGCTATGGTATCCCCGACTTCAAGCTGGAAGCCCGGCTGATCGACCGCCGGCTGGCGCAGATGCGGGCCGAAGGCGTGGAATTCCGCCCCAACAGTCATGTCGGAGCCGATATCCAGGCCCGCGCGCTGCTGGCCGAGTTCGATGCCATGGTGCTGGCCGGCGGCGCCGAGCAGCCGCGCGACCTGAACGTACCGGGCCGTGAATTGCGCGGTATCCACTTCGCCATGGATTTTCTGACCCAGCAGAACCGCCGGGTCGCTGGCCAGAAGATCCCGCCCGAACGGGAAATTCTGGCCACCGGCAAGCAGGTGGTGGTGATCGGCGGCGGCGACACCGGTTCCGACTGTGTCGGCACCTCGAACCGCCAGGGCGCCCGCTCCGTGACCCAGTTGGAGATCATGCCCAAGCCGCCGCTGCACGAAAACAAGCTGTTGACCTGGCCGAACTGGCCGCTCAAGCTGCGCACCTCGACCTCCCACGAGGAAGGCTGCGAACGCGACTGGGCGGTCGGCACCAGGCGCTTCCTCGGCCAGGACGACCAGGTGAGGGCGATTGAAGTGGCGCGGCTGGAATGGCGACAGGTCGCCGGTCGGCAGCTCATGGCCGAGCTGCCAGGCAGCGAGTTCGAACTCGAGGCCGACCTGGTGTTGCTGGCGATGGGCTTCGTCCATCCGGTGCACCAGGGGATGCTGCGGGATTTGGGCGTGGCCTTGGACCAGCGCGGCAATGTTTCCGCCAGCACCGACGATTACCAGACCTCGGTCAACAAAATCTTTACTGCCGGCGACATGCGGCGTGGCCAGTCGCTGGTGGTATGGGCGATTCGCGAGGGCAGGCAATGCGCGCGCGCGGTGGACGAATATTTGATGGGAAGTTCGGAGTTGCCAGTCTGAGGTTGTCAGCGCCCGACGTTCAGGGAGCAATCGTTCGGCATCTGCACGCCTTGACGAACGTCGTTTCCTCCAGGGCGTACAAGGCGTCCAGCAGGGCGACTTGCAAGGTTCCGGGTCCCGCCGACCCGGTCGCCGCGATCTCCCCCGCCACGCCGAACACCGCCAGTCCCGCCACGGTCGCCGCGAACGGATCGCGCTCCACCGCCAGAAACGCCCCGATGACCGCCGTCGCCGAGCATCCCAAACCGGTGACGCGCGTCATCAGGGGATGGCCGTTTTCGATAGCCGCGACGCGGTGACCGTCGGTCACATAATCCACCGCCCCCGTGATTGCCACGACGGCCCTGGTATCCATCGCCAGTTGTCGCGCCGCGCCCAGAGCCGCTTCGGAACGGTGCGAGCTATCCACTCCCCTGCCCGACCCGGCTTGCGTCTGCTCCGCCAGGGTGATGATTTCCGACCCGTTGCCCCGGATGACGCTGGGTTCCAGTCGCGCCAGCGCACCCGCCGCCGCCCGTCGGTACGGCGTCGCGCCCGCTCCCACCGGATCGAGAATCCACGGCACCCCTACCGCCCTCGCCTTCGCCGCCGCCAGCTTGCAGGCCGCGATCTGTTCCGAATACAGCGTGCCGATGTTGATCACCACCGCCTGGCTGATGGCGACGAAATCCTCCACCTCATCGCTGGAATGGATCATCGCCGGCGAGGCCCCGAGGGCCAGCAGCGCGTTCGCGGAATTGTTCATCACCACGAAGTTGGTGATGTTGTGCACCAGCGGCCGCCGTGCGCGCACGGCGGCCAGCAGTGTCCAGATCGCCTCGGCTGGTAGCGTCATGGCTGAAGGACTCATTCGTTGAAAACCGGGTTTTCCTGTTCGCTGACCCGCACGAAGGTGGTGCGCTTGGTCAGTTCCTTGAGCTGGCTGGCGCCGACGTAGGTACACGCCGAGCGCAATCCGCCCAGGATGTCCTTGAGGGTTTCCTCCACCGGCCCCCGGTAGGGAACGCTGACGGTTTTGCCCTCCGAGGCGCGATAGTCGGCCACCCCGCCGCTGTACTTCTCCATGGCCGTCCTGGAACTCATCCCATAGAACCTGACCCGGCGTTGCCCGTCCTGCTCCAATATCTCGCCGCCGCCCTCGTCGTGCCCCGCCAGCATCCCGCCCAGCATCACGAAATCCGCACCCGCCCCGAACGCCTTGGCCACATCCCCCGCGCAGGTACAACCGCCGTCCGAGACGATCTGCCCGGACAAGCCATGTGCCGCGTCCGCGCACTCGATGATCGCCGACAGTTGCGGATAGCCGACCCCGGTCTTGACCCGGGTCGTGCAGACCGAGCCGGGACCGATGCCGACCTTGACGATGTCGGCGCCCGACAGCAGCAATTGCTCCACCATCTCGCCGGTCACCACGTTGCCGGCCATGATGATTTTGTCGGGATGCCACGCCCGCACCTTGCCGATCTGTTGGACGAAATGTTCGGAATAGCCGTTCGCCACGTCCAGGCAGATGCAGGCCAGCTCCGGGCAGCGTTCCAAGATCCGGTTCAGTTTGTCGAGATCGCTGTCGAGAATGCCGCTGCTGACCGCCACGTTCGCCAGGAGGTGATCCTGGCCGACGGTTCGCCGCGCCGCCGCGAATGTTTCCCACTCCTCCACCGGGTAATGCTTGTGGACCGCCGTGAACAGCCCATGTCGCGCCAGCGCCCCCGCCATCGCGAAGGTGCCGACAGTATCCATGTTGGCGGCCATGATGGGAATGCCGGTCCAGGTCCGGCCGGTGTGGCGGAACTTGAAGGTCCTCTCCAGACTGACTTGGGAACGGCTGCTCAGCGTCGAACGTTTGGGTCGGATCAGAACGTCCTTGAAACCCAGTTTCAGATCGGCTTCGATGCGCATTCACACCCGCCCGTACAGTTGCAGCAGATGGCGGTAATGCTCCGCCACCCGCGGCCCGACCTGCTCCCAGCGAAACCGCCAGCACCAGTTGCCATCGGCGACGCCCGGCCGGTTCATCCGGCTCTCGCTGCCGAGTTCCAGCACATCCTGCATCGGCACCACCGCCAGCCGCGCCACCGAGGCGAACGCCGCCCGCGTCAGCAACTCCGGTATCTGCTCCGGTCCCCCACCCAAATAGTCGAACAGATGCGCCCGGGTCCCCTCGTCCAGTTCCTCGAACCAGCCCCGGGTGGTGTTGTTGTCGTGCGTGCCACTGTAAACCACCGACTTGAGAACGTGATTGTGCGGCAGATACGGGTTGTCCGCCCCGCCGCCGAAAGCGAAGTGCAGCACCTTCATGCCCGGTAAACCGTGACCGTCGCGCAAGACTTCGACTTCCGGAGTGATGATGCCAAGATCTTCCGCCACCAGCGGCAGCCGACCGAATTCGGCGCGCAACGCCCGGAACAACTCGTCGCCCGGCGCCGGTCGCCACTGCCCGGATACCGCGGTTTCGGCGCTGGCCGGAATTTCCCAGTACGCCTCCAGTCCCCGGAAATGGTCGATCCGCAACAGATCGAACTGCGTGAGCTGCGTGCGGATGCGCTCTTTCCACCATTGGAAACCATCGGCGCGCATCGACTCCCAGGCATAGTGCGGGTTCCCCCACAACTGGCCGGTGGCGGAGAAGTAATCCGGCGGCACGCCGGCGACCACTTCCCGTCGCCCCTCGTCATCCAGCAGGAAGCAATCGCGCCGTGCCCAGACGTCGGCGCTGTCGTAACCGACGAACAGAGGAATATCGCCGAAGATCAGGATACCGTGCTCGTTGGCGTACCGTTTGAGCGCCGTCCACTGTCCGTAGAACAGGAATTGCTCGAACTCGCACTGGCTGATCGCTTCTCGATAGTGCCGCCGCATGACCGCCAGCGTTTCCCGCTGACGGTCGCGCACTTCACGGGGCCAATCGAACCACGCCGCTTGTCCATGGGCCGCGCGCAACGCCTGATACAGGGCGTAGTCGTTCAGCCAATAGTGATGCTGGCCCCGAAAGGTCTCGTAAGCCTCTCCTTCCATTCCGCCCTGTTGCTCGAAACCTTCTCGAGCCTCGATCAGCCGCCGTTGACGGTACGTCCACCCATCCTCGCCGGTTCGCGGCCCCTCGTCCGCTCGCAACCAACCCGCCTCGATCAACGGCTCCAGCGCGATCAGGCGTGGATTGCCGGCGTGAACCGACTGTGCCGAATACGGCGACCGATCGTCGTGCGGCGGTCCCAGCGGCAACGTCTGCCAGACCGTAAACCCGCAGGCGGCCATGAAATCCAGGAACCGGTACGCTTCCGGGCCCAGATCGCCGTTGTCGTAACCTCCGGGAAGCGAGGTCGGGTGTAACAACAATCCCGCGCGCCGCCGGTCGAAAGGCGAGCCTTGGCTCATGCGTGATAACTCCTGAGTCATTGTGGTGAAGAGTGACGATTCGGGGGAAAACGGCACGCGCCGTTCAACGAGCGCGGGGATATTCCTGGCCCAGCATTTCACGCGTGATCAGGACCACTCCCTGCTCGGTCCGATAAAAGCGCCGCGCATCCTCCTCGGGATTTTCGCCGACCACCGTTCCGGGCGGAATGATGCACGCCCGGTCGATGATCACCTTGTTGAGCTGGCAGTAGCGACCGATATCGACGCCGGGCAACACCACCGCGTCTCGCAACCGGACGTAGGAATGGACCTGGACGCCGGGAAACAGCAGCGAGTGATTCACGTAGCCGCCGGAAATGATGCAGCCATCTGCCACCATCGAATCCACCGCCATGCCCCGACGACCTTCGTCGTCGAAGACGAACTTGGCGGGCGGCAACTGTTCCTGATAGGTCCAGATTGGCCAGTGCTCATCGTACAGATTCAGCTCCGGATCCACGCCGACCAGCTCCATGTTCGCCTCCCAGAACGCGTCCACCGTTCCGACATCGCGCCAGTAGCTCTGTGCCTTGGTTTGCACGTCGCGGAACGGATAGGTCACGATCCGATGCCGCCCGATCAGACCCGGCAGCACATCCTTGCCAAAATCGTGGTTGGACTCCGCCGCCTCGGCATCCGCGATCAACTGCTCGTACAGGAATTGGGTATTGAACACGTAAATGCCCATCGAGGCCAGCGCCACGTTCTCCCGTCCCGGCAGGGTTTCCGGTTCCCTGGGCTTTTCCGTGAACCGGATGACCTCGTTGCGCTCGTTGACCGTCAGCACCCCGAATTCGCACGCCCGCTTCCGCGGCACCTCGACGCTGCCGACCGTGACCTCGGCCTTGCTTTCAAAATGATGGGCCAGCATCGGACCATAGTCCATCTTATAAATGTGATCGCCCGCCAGGATCAGCACGAATTCGGGGTCGTGGTTGCGAATGATGTCCAGATTCTGGTAGACGGCATCGGCGGTTCCCCGATACCACGAGGCTTCGTCGATGCGCTGCTGGGCCGGCAGCAGCTCCACGAATTCGCCGAATTCGCCGCGCAGAAAACCCCAACCGCGCTGGATATGCTGGATCAGGGAATGCGCCTTGTACTGGGTCAGCACGCAAATCCGCCGGATTCCCGAGTTGATGCAATTGGACAGCGGAAAATCGATGATTCGATATTTGCCGCCGAACGGCGTCGCTGGCTTGGCGCGCCACAGCGTGAGCTGCTTGAGCCGGCTGCCGCGCCCGCCCGCCAGGATCAGCGCCAGCGTTTCCCGGGTCAGGCGGCTGACGAAACGTGAGGTGATGGTGGTGCTCATGCGTTTGGTATCCCTCTCTGCTATGCTTTCCCGATTCTCGGGTTTGGAGACCAGGCGGTATGGTGATGGGCCGCTTCCTGGCCACGGCGTCCGCGAACGGACGCTGAAACGTTGACGACGTTTACATAGTAGGTCCCGATTGCAACCCGTTGCCGCCGCGGCCCCAGCCGGGACTGCGTGGAACGACCGGGTGAATCGGGAGGATCGCCTTCCTGATGACGCACCCTGACGATAACGACGCTATCCCGAATCAAGCTCGATCCGCCGACGGTCAACTCATCGGCGACGCCATCTTGCTGCGCGAAGGACGCCATCCCGATCCGTTCGCGGTGCTCGGCCGTCATGGCCGTGGCGAACGCGTAACCATCCGCGTGTTTTTGCCCGGCGCCCGGCAGGTCGGATTGGCCGATATCGGTCAAGCCCTGGAGCGGCTGGCGGACACCGATCTGTTCGAGTGGCAAGGCCCGGCCAGCGCCCTGCCTCCGCATTATCGACTGGCCTGGACTGACGCCAGCGGCCGTGAGAATCTGGCGCACGATCCCTACAGCTTTGCTCCGCAGCTGAGCCTGTACGATCTGCACCTGTTCAACGAGGGCCGCCACTTGCATGCCTATCGGGTGTTGGGCGCGCATCCGCGGCTGGTGGACGGCGTCACCGGAGTCCTGTTTTCGGTGTGGGCGCCGAATGCCGAACGGGTCAGCGTCGTCGGCGATTTCAACGACTGGGACGGCCTGCGTCATCCCCTGCGCCGCCGTGGCCATGTTTGGGAATTGTTTGTACCGGGCGCGGGCATCGGCGCGCGTTACCAGTTCGAGATCCGGGTCCGGGAGACGGGTGAACTGCTGCGTAAGATCGACCCCTATGGCCGCTGTTTCGAGCGGCGGCCAGCAGTCGCCTCGGTCGTGGCCGACAATACCGCCCATTCCTGGCGCGACGAAACCTGGACGGCGCGGCGGCGGCGGCGGGATTGGGCGCAGGCGCCACTGTCGGTCTATGAGGTGCACCTCGGTTCCTGGCAACGGAATGACTCGGGTGATTACCTGTCCTATCAAGAGCTGGCCCGGCGGCTGGTCGCGTATGTCGGCTCGCTGGGTTTTACCCACATCGAACTGATGCCCATTACCGAACATCCCCTGGACGCCTCCTGGGGCTATCAACCGACCGGTTATTTCGCCCCGACCAGCCGCTACGGCACGGTGGACGATTTTCGCCGGTTCGTGGACTATTGCCACCAGGCGGGCATCGGCGTGATCCTGGACTGGGTGCCTGGCCATTTTCCCAAGGACGAACACGGCTTGGCGCGGTTCGACGGCACCCATCTTTATGAGTACGAGGACCCGACCCGCCGCGAACATCGCGGTTGGGGCACCCTGGTTTTTAATTATAGCCGCAACCAGGTAAAGAATTTTTTGCTGGCCAGCGCCTGCTTCTGGCTGGAGGAATGCCATCTGGACGGCTTGCGGGTGGATGCCGTCGCCTCCATGCTATATCTGGACTATGCGCGTGAATCGGGCGAATGGGCGCCCAATCCCTTCGGCGGGAACGAAAATCTGGAGGCGATCACTTTCCTGCGCGAATTGAATGAAATCATTCACCGCCGCTATCCGGGCGTGTTGATGATCGCCGAGGAATCCACCGCCTGGCCGCTGGTTACCCGGCCCGCCTGGATGGGCGGCCTGGGCTTCGGGATGAAATGGAACATGGGCTGGATGCACGATACCCTGGAATACCTCGCGCTCGATCCCGCCTTGCGCCGCCATCATCACGAACTGCTGACCTTCGGCTTGCTGTACGCCTTCACCGAAAATTTCATGCTGCCCCTGTCCCACGATGAAGTAGTTCACGGTAAAGGCTCGCTGCTGGCGAGAATGCCGGGAGACCGGCGGCAACGCTTTGCCAGCCTGCGGCTGCTTTACGTCTACATGTGGACCTATCCGGGCAAGAAATTTCTGTTCATGGGCAACGAGCTGGCTCAGGAACGGGAATGGGATCACGCGGGGGCGCTCGATTGGGAATTGCTGGGCCAACCGGAGCACCGCGGCGTCCAGACGCTGATTCGCGACCTCAACCTTGCCTACCGGATCATGGCTGGCCTGCATGCGCGCGAGTTTACCCAGGATGGTTTCGAATGGCTGGACTGCCACGACGCCGCCCAGTCGGTCATGGTCTATCTGCGCCGGGGCGGCGAACCTCAGATCGCAGTGGTCGTTTTCAATTTCGCGGCGCTGGCCCGTTGCGACTATCGCGTGGGTGTTCCACTGCCGGGAATGTATCGAGAAGTCATCAATTCCGATGCTCTCCGCTACGGTGGCGATGGCGGGATGAACGGCGATGTCTATGCCACACCGGTGTTCCATATGGGACAATCTTACTCCTTGGTGATCGATCTGCCCCCCTTGACCGGTATCGTGCTGACGCCTGCTGAAGCGACCCTGGGCGATGAGTGGCGTGACTGACGAACGGTTGCGAGTTTTGTACGCGACCACCGAGGTGTATCCGTTGGCCAAGACCGATGGTCTGGCGGATGTCGGCGGCGTGTTGCCGTCCGCCTTGTGCCCCTTGTACCGCGATTTCAATTGGATCATCAACGCCGCGCGCTGTCTGGAACGCTGTCGCGTGCTGCTGGTTGTCGATTCTTCCAGGCGGAGTCTGTCGTGAAACTGCAACAATTGCGTTATCTGACGGCTATCGTCCGCAACAATCTGAACATTTCCGCCGCGGCGGACAGCCTGTATACCTCCCAACCCGGTATCAGCAAGCAACTGCGGTTGCTGGAGGAAGAGTTGGGGGTGGAACTGTTCAGCCGTAATGGCAAGCACTTGACCGAGATAACGCCTGTCGGCCATCAGATTATCGCCAAGGCCGACAGTATTCTGCGTGAAGTCAACAACATCCAGATTCTGGCGGAGGAGTATCGCGACGACCGGCGTGGCAGTTTGTCCATCGCCACCACGCACACCCAGGCGCGTTACGCCCTGCCGCCCGTGATCAAGCTCTTTCGGGAACGTTATCCGGCGGTCGGCTTGCAGGTCCACCAGGGATCGCCGTCTCAGATCGCCGAATTGGTGCAATCGGGCGAGGTGGACTTCGCGATTGCCACCGAGTCCCTGGAGTTGTTTGAGGACCTGGCCATGATGCCCTGCTATGTTTGGCAGCGCTGCGTGCTGGTGCCCAGCGGACACCCACTGACCGAATTGGACCGGTTGACCCTGCACGATGTTGCCCGCTACCCGCTGGTTACCTATGTGTTCGGTTTCACGGGCCGCTCGCAGTTGGACGAAGCTTTTCGCAACGCCCAGCTTAAGCCGAATGTGGTTTTTACAGCGACCGACGCTGACGTTATCAAGACATACGTCCGTTTGGGGATGGGGGTTGGGATTGTCGCTCGCATGGCGTATGACCCGCGGCAGGATCAGGATTTGGTGCGATTGGATGCCGGTCATTTGTTCGCCGCCAATGTGACTAAGATCGGCTTCAGGCGGGGTACCTTCCTGCGTTGCTACATGTACGATTTTATCGAGTTGTTCGCTCCGCATCTGACGCGGGAGCGGGTACGGTTGGTAGAGCGGATGCAATCCGCCGAGGAGATTGCCTCGTTGTTTGAAGCGCTGGAGTTGCCGGTTTATTGATTGGCTTGTCGGTGTGGGAGTTGTCGTTTTTTTGGAATTTGGTTAAAAAGATGATATAAGATGACTCGTTAAGCAAAGGGGAAGGCGAACGCACATGCGCGTTTCATCGGCGGTCGCACTGCGAGTGACGTTATTGGCCAGCTTTGAGGCATTGCTGGCGCGGCTGGATGCGTTCTGCGCGGCGGTCCGACAAGACACGACACTGCCGGCATGGGTTTCGCGCACCGAATCCGAACTCATCGATGGGCTCGACATGCGGTTCAAGGCCATCCAACTCTATCGGGCGCTTTGGTACGAAGACAGCCAGGATGGCCGAGAGACGCTCACCTGCCCGGGTATCATTGGCGCCGGCTCCGATACCTTGGCGGCCGCGCGTGCTTGCAACACCGCCAAGGACGATTTCAAGGGAGCCGTGCTGGCTCTGAAAACGCTTGGGCGACTCGAAGCGAATGCCGCCATGGCCGACCTGCACCGGCGCCAGGAATCCGTTGCGGTGGCGATGCGACGGATGGGTGCGGCTCGGCTCAATCTCAAGCAGGCTTACCGACATATTCCCCTGCTCGAGCAGCGTCCGCTGAAAATCGGCTTCACCTGGTCCAAACAGGGCCGGGTCATCCAGCGCACCAGCGTTGCTGCCGCCCGGCGTTTGCTGGAACAGCGGGTCGAAACCCCTCAGATTCAACTGGAATTGCAGCGGCTGGCGCAAATCCGCGACGATGAGATGCTGGCGCGCGTCCGCGGCGTCTGTCCGCATCTGCGCGCCAACATCGTCTTCGCGGCGCCCGTGGGCGCCGGGGTACAGCGCCGGCTCATGCAGGCTCCCCTGCCGATTCTGGTACCGTTGCAACGCGGCGAGCGCCTGCCCGAATTCGTGCCTGTCGCACCGGAACCTCCAGCCAATCCCAGATTGCGGCGGGCGGATGTACGAATCGAGGATGATCCCTTTTTGCCTTCGGTTCGTGTTCATCGCTATCGCGCCCCCTACCGGTTTGGATAAGATTAGCTTTGTGATGATATAAAAAACCGGGTTTCAACCCTTGACAGCCGCGCCTGGCAAAATATCTTGGTAAGATGCTGGTAATACTTGGCCGGATATTCGCGCGGTGACTTCTCCGCCCGCTTTTTTCACTGACCCAACCCTGTCGGGAGTATCGACCATGTCATCGCGCGCTCGTGTGTGGCCAGGCAATCCGTATCCCCTTGGCGCTACCTGGGATGGAAAGGGTGTCAATTTCGCGCTGTTTTCCGCCCACGCCGAAAAGGTCGAGCTGTGCCTGTTCGATTCCTCCGGCCAGCGTGAGATCGAACGCCTGACGCTGCCGGAGAACACCGACCAAATCTGGCATGGCTACATACCCGGTCTGTGGCCGGGCGCCTTGTATGGCTACCGCGTATCCGGGCCTTACGAACCCCAGATCGGCCACCGCTTCAACCACCACAAACTGCTGCTCGATCCCTACGCCAAGCAGTTCTACGGCACGCTGCACCTGCGCGACGAGCACTGCGGCTATCAAGTCGGCCATCGCGACGCCGACCTGTCCTTCGATACCCGCGACAACGCCCGCGACATGCTCAAATGCGTCGTGGTGGATACCCGCTTCAATTGGGACGGCGACCGCTATCCCGAAATCCCCTGGTCGCGGACCCTCATCTACGAAACCCATGTCCGCGGCTTCACCATCCGCCACGAAGGCGTGCCTCATCACCTGCGCGGCACTTTCGCCGGCCTCGCCCACCCCGAAATCATCAAGTATCTGCAATCGCTCGGCATCACCGCCGTGGAGTTGATGCCGGTCCACGCCTTCGTGGACGACCGTTTTTTGACCGACCGCGGGCTGCGTAATTACTGGGGCTACAACACCCTGTGCTTTTTCGCCCCGGAGCCGCGCTACCTGAGCGGCGGCGATCTGGTCGAGTTCAAAACCATGATCAAGCGGCTGCACGATGCCGGCATCGAAGTGTTGCTGGACGTGGTCTACAACCACACCGCCGAGGGCGACCAGATGGGCCCGACCCTGAGCTTCAAGGGCATCGATAACGCGTCCTACTATCGGCTCCTCCCCGGCAACCGCCGCTACTACATCAACGACACCGGCTGCGGCAATACCCTGAACCTGATGCATCCGCGGGTGTTGCAGATGGTGATGGACAGCCTGCGCTACTGGGTCAACGAAATGCACGTGGACGGCTTTCGTTTCGATCTGGCGGTAACGCTGGGCCGGGAGGAATACGGCTACGACCGCGCCGGCGGCTTCTTCGACGCCATCCGCCAGGATCCCGCCATGTCGCGAGTCAAGATCATTGCTGAACCGTGGGATATCGGTCCTGGCGGCTATCAGCTCGGCGGCTTTCCAGCCGGCACCGCCGAATGGAACGACCGCTTCCGCGATACCGTGCGCCGGTTCTGGCGCGGCGACGACGGCATGTTGGCCAAGCTGGCGCCCAATCTGCTCGCGTCCAGCGATCTGTTCGAGCACGATTGCCGGCGACCGTGGGCCACAATCAACTACATCGCCAGCCACGACGGCTTCACCCTGGCCGATCTGGTCAGCTACAACGAGCGCCACAACGAGGCCAACGGCGAAAACAACCGTGACGGCCACCCCTCCAACTTCAGCAACAACCACGGGGTCGAGGGACCGACCGACGACCCCGCCATCCGGCAAATCCGCCTGCGCCAGCGCCGCAACATGCTGGCCACCCTGCTGCTGGCCCAGGGCACGCCGATGCTGCTGGCCGGCGACGAGTTCGGCCGCAGCCAGCGCGGCAACAACAACGCCTATTGCCAGGACAACGATATCAACTGGCTGAATTGGGATATCCCCCCCGAAGAAAGAGAGTTTCTCGATTTCGTCCGCCGGCTGATCAACTTCCGCTGGGAACATCCCGTGCTGCACCGGTCCCGCTTCCTGCACGGTTTGCAGGTATCGAAGACCGCCGGGCTGCATGATGTCGACTGGATCAGTCCCGGGGGCGGCGCCATGACCGACTACCACTGGCAGGAACCCAAGGCCCGCTGTTTCGGCATGTTGCTGACCGGTGATGCCGGCGAGTACTACACCGTGGATGGCTACGCCGAAACCGACGATTCCCTGCTCGTCATCTTCAACGCCGGCCCCACCGCCATGCCGTTCCGCCTGCCCGTGGTCCGCGGCGCCAGCCACTGGCGCTGTTCGCTCGATACCTCCCGACCGCAGTTGGCGGTCGGAGAACTCGTATTGGAAGTCGGAGCCGATTTCCAAATGGAGGCCTGGGCGGTGACCGTGTTCACCCTGGTCCTGGAACAGTCTGCTTGACCGCGTCTCCTTCTTGACCGCGTCTCCTTATCGAATAATTATATAATTATCATTAAATATTCTTTTTTCTTATTTAGCCTTACGCTTATAGTCACTGCCCCTCGACCAGTGGCTGGCTGATTCCGAACGCCGGCCATCACTTTTTTTTCGGAGCCCCAACCTTGCTCGTAGCCCGACCCGACGCCGCAATCGTACCGCTGGCATCGTTTCTTCTCCCCGCTTTCCGGCTGAGTCGTCCCGCATGACGCTCCGATTCCGCCAGCCGGGCGTGCTGCCGGGTTTCGGCCTGACGCTCGGCTTTACGCTCGGCTATCTGGGATTGCTGGTGCTCATCCCCCTGGCGATAGCTTTTCTGCGGGTGTTTCAACTGAGCTGGGACGAATTCTGGCAGATCGTGACCGCGCCCCGCGTGGTGGCGTCGTACCGCTTGACCTTCGGGGCCGCCTTCCTGGCGGCTCTCGTCAACAGCGGTTTTGGCCTGATCGTCGCCTGGGTCCTGGCCCGCTACCGGTTTCCGGGCAAGCGCCTGGTGGACGCCCTGGTGGACTTGCCGTTCGCCCTGCCGACCGCCGTGGCGGGCATCACCCTGACCATGCTCTACTCCGGCAATGGCTGGATCGGTCAATATCTCAAATCATTGGGGATCAAGGTCGCCTTCACCCCCCTGGGCGTAATCGTCGCCCTGGTTTTCATCAGTCTGCCCTTCGTGGTGCGCACCGTGCAACCGGTGCTCGAGGACCTGGAAGCCGAGGTCGAGGAAGCGGCGGCCAGTTTGGGAGCCAATCGCTGGCAAACCTTCCGGCGGATCATTTTCCCGGCGATCCGTCCGGCGCTGCTGACCGGATTCACCCTCGCCTTTGCCCGTGCCATCGGCGAATACGGCTCCGTTATCTTCATCGCCGGCAATCTGCCGATGGTCTCGGAGATCACCCCCCTGTTGATCGTCAGCAAGCTGGAACAGTACGACTACAGCGGCGCCACGGCGGTCGCGGTGGTCATGTTGGTGATTTCCTTCGTCCTGCTGTTGTTGATCAATCTGCTCCAGCGCTGGAGCCGGACGCGGCAGGTTTAGGGGGCGACATGCACGGCTCTCCGAATCACAACCCGGTTTCCACCATCGCTACCGAGCCCGCCATCATCCGCGGCTCGCTGATCGCCCTGGCGCTGACCTTTCTGACTCTGTTCCTGTTCGTGCCGCTGGTCGCCGTGTTCTACGAGGCGTTGCGCAAGGGCGTCGCCGTCTACACCGCCGCCATTACCGATCCCTATGCGCTGGACGCCATCCGGTTGACCCTGCTGAGCACCGCGTTCGCCGTGCCCCTGAACATGCTGTTCGGCATCGCCGCCGCCTGGGCCATCGCCAAGTTCGAGTTTTACGGCAAGAGCGTGTTGATCACCTTGATCGACCTGCCGTTCGCGGTGTCGCCCGTCATCGCCGGTCTGATCTACGTGCTGCTGTTCGGCGCGCAGGGCTGGCTGGGACCGTGGTTGACCGAGCACGACATCAAGATCATCTTCGCCGTGCCCGGCATCGTCCTCGCCACGGTGTTCGTCACCGTGCCGTTCATCGCCCGCGAACTGATTCCGCTGATGCAGGCCCAGGGTATCGAGGAAGAGGAAGCGGCGCTGGTACTCGGCGCCAGTGGCTGGCTGACCTTCTGGCGCATCACCCTGCCCAACATCAAATGGGGCCTGCTGTATGGCGTCGTGCTCTGCACCGCTCGCGCCATGGGTGAGTTCGGCGCGGTGTCGGTGGTGTCCGGCCACATCCGCGGCCTGACCAACACCCTGCCGTTGCATGTGGAAATCCTCTACAACGAATACCAGTTCGCCGCCGCCTTCGCCTGCGCTTCGCTGCTGACCCTGCTGGCCCTGGTGATGCTGGCGCTGAAGACCCTGATCGAGCGGCAAACCGCCAGGCAACGGCAAATTCCAGCGTCCGAAGAGACCCCATGAGCATCGACATTCAAGGACTGTACAAGCGATTCGGCGACTTCGTCGCCCTCGACAACATCGATCTGACCATTCCAGCCGGCCAGTTGGTCGCCCTGCTCGGCCCGTCCGGCTGCGGCAAAACCACCCTGCTGCGGATCATCGCCGGCCTGGAAACCGCGGATCGCGGCCAGGTGCTGTTCGATGGCGTGGACGCCAGCCGCCGCCACGTCCGCGAGCGCGGTGTCGGCTTCGTGTTCCAGCATTACGCACTGTTTCAGCACATGAGCGTGTTCGAGAATGTCGCCTTCGGCCTGCGGGTGCGGCCCCGCGCCGTGCGGCCCAGCGCATCGCAGATTCAAGCCAAGGTGAAAACGCTGCTGGAACTGGTGCAGCTGGGTTGGCTGGCGGATCGCTATCCTCACCAGCTTTCCGGTGGCCAGCGTCAGCGGATCGCCCTGGCGCGGGCACTGGCGGTCGAACCGCAGGTGCTGCTGCTCGACGAACCGTTCGGGGCGCTCGACACCAAGGTGCGCAAGGAGCTGCGCCGCTGGCTGCGCCGCCTGCACGACGAACTGCACATCACCAGCGTGTTCGTCACTCACGATCAGGAGGAGGCGTTGGAGGTCGCCGACCGGATCGTGGTGATGAATCGTGGTCGGATCGAACAGATCGGCTCGCCGGAAGACGTCTACGACGCGCCGGCCACGCCGTTTGTCTACCAGTTTCTCGGCCATATCAATCTGTTCCACAGCCGGGTGCACGCGGGCTGGGCCCGGGTCGGCGGACTGCGGGTCCAGGTGCCCGAGTACGACGACACCGAAAATGCGCCCGCCCTGGTCTACGTCCGCCCCCACGATATCGATCTGCTGCGCGAGCCGGAGGACGGCGATACCACTCTGCCGGCCACGGTCAGCCGGGTCTCCGCCTTGGGCTCGGTGGTGCGACTGGAATTGATCCAGTCGCCGGGTGGCGAAATCGCGGAGGTGGAAATGACTCGCGAGCACTATGCCGTCGATCCGCTGCGGGCCGGCGATATGGTATTCGTCAAGCCACGCCAAATGCGCGTCTTTCTTCACGACGACCCGAAAATCGAGCCGCTGGTGCACTGGAATGGCGACGGTGACGGGATTTGATGACGCGAAGAGCGGTCGATCATCGAGACTGCCGGTATGAAGCTGCTTGACCGGATCGCCGAAGCCCGGATTCAGGACGCCATCGACCGCGGTGAACTGCGTAATCTGCCCGGCGCGGGCAAACCGTTTCAACTGGACGACGATTCGGCGATCCCCGAGGAATTGCGGGCTGCGTACCGGATTTTGAAGAACGCCGGTTTTCTGCCACCGGAATTGCAGTTGCGCAAGGAGTTGCGCGAAGCCGAGCATCTGCTGCAACAACTGCCGGAAAGCGAGCGCAGCCGTGCCCGGGCGCGGCTGGAGCTGTTGCAATTACAACTTGCCGCCAGCCGCCGCCAGCCGATCAATCTGCTGCTGGAAGATCAGTACCGGCAGCGCCTGCTGGAGCGGATGGATCGACCCGCTACCCGTAAGCCGCCGGAACCGTAAAAGGAGCTTCCGTCCAAGATCGCGGGATTAACGGGATTAAGATGATGGTATAAGAACTCGGTCTAACTGTGGGGAGGGGGTCAAATCGACCATCGTCAACGATTCCCGCCCAGCCAGCCGCCCAGAATCGAACCTTCGTCCCGCGACTGGCCGCCAAACGAGGAACCTGAAGCCAGCATCCGCCCGGCCAGCCGGGAGAAGGGCAACGATTGCAGCCAGATGTGGCCGGGACCGCGCAGCGTGGCGAAAAACAGTCCTTCCCCGCCGAACAGCGCCGACTTGATGCCGCCAGCCATCTCGATGTCGAACTCCACGCTGGCCTGCATCGCCACCAGACAGCCCGTGTCCACATGCAGCACCTCGTCCGGGGCCAGTTGCCGCTCGACCAGCGTGCCGCCGGCGTGAACGAACACCATGCCGTCACCTTCCAGCTTCTGCATGATGAAACCCTCGCCGCCGAACAGCCCGGTCAGGATCTTGCGCTGGAAGTGAATGCCGATGCTGACCCCCCGCGCGGCGCAGAGAAAGCTGTCCTTCTGGCAGATCAGCCGGCCGCCGATCCTGGCCAGCGACACCGGGATGATATTGCCGGGATACGGGGCGGCGAAGGCGACGCGGGCCTTGCCATGGTGGCCGGCATGGGTGAACACGGTTATGAACAGACTTTCGCCCGTCAGCAGCCGTTTGCCGGCGCTGAGCAGTTTGCCCATGAACCCGGAATCGGGCGCGCCGCGCGAGCCATCGCCGAAGATGGTTTCCAGCTTGATGGCGGGATCCTTGTACATCATGGCGCCCGCCTCGGCGCTGTCTCTTATACACATCT
>DGFE01000102.1:1090-2555 GCA_002391525.1 Competibacteraceae bacterium UBA3908 | reverse complement strand
AGATGTGTATAAGAGACAGTGGCTACGCCGTGCGCTTTGTCCCAGTCGGCGAGGTGGATGCCGCCGTCGGCGCTCCCACCCAAATGGCGGTATTCGTCCGGAGTGAGGGCAACCCTTCGGCCCCCCCACCCCAGCCCTCCCTCACCAGGGGGGAGGGAGGTGACGCATGAAAATCACGTTGCCTGAATTGTCGCTGGTGGTGCTGGTGGGCGCTTCCGGCTGCGGTAAATCCACCTTCGCCCGCCGCCACTTCCGCCCAACTGAAGTGATCTCCTCGGATTACTGTCGAGGGCTGGTGGCCGATGACGAGAATGATCAGTCGGCCACGCCGGACGCCTTCGACATCCTGCACTACATCGCCGGCAAGCGGCTCAAGGGTGGTCGGCTGGCGGTGGTGGACGCCACCAATGTGCGCCTGGAGGATCGCAAGCCGCTGGTGCAACTGGCCCGCGAGTATCACTGCCTGCCGGTGGCTATCGTGTTCGATCTGCCGGAGCGGGCCTGCCGGGAGCGTAACGCCAGCCGCCCCGACCGGGATTTTGGCCCGCACGTGATCCGCAATCAGATCGGCAGTTTGCGCCGTTCCCTGCGCGGCCTGGAGCGCGAAGGCTTCCGTTACGTCCACCGGTTGTATTCGGTGGAGGAGGTAGATGCAGTCAATATCGAGCGGCAGCCGCTGTGGAACAACAAAAAGACTGAAACCGGTCCCTTCGACATCATCGGCGACGTACACGGTTGTTTTGATGAACTGCGCCGGTTGCTCGATCAACTCGGCTATCAATTCGATACCAGCGAGGAAACGTGGCGGGTCGCGCATCCCCAGGGCCGGAAGCTGGTCTTTGTCGGCGATCTGGTGGATCGCGGCCCCCGGACGCCGGACGTATTGCGGCTGGCCATGGCGGCGGTGAACGGCGGCAATGGCTATTGCGTGGTCGGTAATCACGATCTCAAGCTGGTCAGGGCCTTGCGCGGCCGACAAGTGCAGATCAGCCACGGCCTGGCCGAATCGCTGGAGCAACTGGGCCGCGAATCGGACGCCTTTCGCGCCGAGGCGCTGAAGTTTCTGGATGGACTGGTCAGCCATTATGTGTTCGATGGCGGCCGGCTGGTGGTCGCCCACGCGGGCCTGCGCGAGGAGATGCACGGGCGGGGTTCGGGCCAGGTGCGGGAATTCGCCCTGTACGGCGAGACCACCGGCGAAACCGATGAGTACGGCCTGCCGGTGCGCTACAACTGGGCGGCGGACTATCGCGGTCGGGCGGTGGTGGTGTATGGCCACACGCCAACGCCGCGCGCCGAATGGTTCAACAATACGATCTGTCTGGATACCGGCTGTGTGTTTGGCGGCGCTCTGACCGCCTTGCGTTACCCCGAACGGGCGCTGGTGGCGGAACCGGCACTCAAGACCTACTACGAACCCTTGCGGCCGCTGACGCTGCCGGTAGCCGGCGAACTGTCCATGCAG
>DGFE01000102.1:636-974 GCA_002391525.1 Competibacteraceae bacterium UBA3908 | reverse complement strand
TGTCCATGCAGCAACAGGTTGATGAGTTGCTGGATCTGGCCGACTTCTCCGGTAAGCAGATTTTGCACCCCCGGCTGGGCCATACGGTCACCGTCCGCCCGGAGAACGCCGCCGCCGCGCTGGAAGTGATGACCCGCTTCGCCGCGCATCCCAAATGGCTGGTTTACCTGCCGCCTACCATGTCGCCGGCGGAAACCAGCGAACTGGAAGGATTTCTGGAACATCCCCGCGAGGCGCTGGACTATTATCGACAGGCTGGAGTCGCATCGGTGGTGGGTCAGGAAAAGCACATGGGTTCCCGCGCCGTGGTCGCCATCGCCAAGGACGAGGCGGCGGCC
>DGFE01000102.1:0-483 GCA_002391525.1 Competibacteraceae bacterium UBA3908 | reverse complement strand
AGGACGAGGCGGCGGCCCGCGCCCGGTTCGGCATCGCCAATGAAGGGCAGGGGATCGTCTACACCCGGACCGGCCGGCGCTTTTTCAACGACACCAGCCTGGAGCGGCAACTGCTGGATCGGCTGGCCGAGGCGCTGAGCGCGGCGGACTTTTGGGCGGAGTTCGAGAGCGACTGGTTCGTGCTGGATTGTGAGTTGATGCCGTGGTCGTTGAAAGCGCGGGAACTGCTCACCCGCCAGTATGCCGCCGTCGGTGCAGCCAGCCGGGCGATGCTGCGGGAAGCGCACGATCTCATCGCCGCCGCAGCCGGACGCGGCGTCGCAGTGGGAACATTGCACGATGAATACGCCGAGCGGCAGCGCGACGCTCAGCGGTTTACCGATGCCTATCGGCGCTATTGCTGGAACGTGGCGTCCATCGAGGATGTGCGGCTGGCGCCATTTCACCTGCTGGCCTCGGAGGGTAAGGTTCACGCCGACCAGA
>DGFE01000116.1:6885-7570 GCA_002391525.1 Competibacteraceae bacterium UBA3908 | reverse complement strand
TTGAAAAAGGGGGGTTGGGGGGGGACTTAGCGCTGCGGGTCCGGCTGCTGGTCAATGCCCGCGACCACCACGTCAGCATGACGCCCGGCGGTTTCACGCCACACGTCAAGGCGGTGGGAAATCAGTTGCAGGTGGTCTGTCCCGACCGCTTCGCTTTGCGCTTTCAGGCGGCGGGTGGCCGGCTTCAGACCGAGTGGGACTGGATCGAAAACTTCGATCTACCGCTGGAGCGGGAACGCGGCCTGCCGGATCGGGATGCGCATCTGTGCGTCGGCCACGCGCTGTTGACTTTGCGTCCGGGAGTTTGGGTCGGAATCACCGCCAGCCTGCACGAAACCGTCTCCGCCGATCTGGGCGCGGCTTTGCAACGGTTTCTCGACCGCGAGGCGGCGTTGCTCGACCGCGCCCGACAATCCCTCCAAATCCCCCCCAGCCCCGCTTTGCAAAAGGGGGGTGGCGAAGCCGGGGGGATTTCGCCGCCCGACTGGATCGAACAACTGGCGCTGGCCGCCGACAGTTTCCTGTTCGCCCGACCGCTGCCGGACTTGCCCGACGGCGAATCGGTGATCGCCGGCTATCCCTGGTTCGGCGACTGGGGCCGCGACACCATGATCGCCCTGCCGGGGTTGACCTTGGCGACCGGACGGTTCGACAGCGCCCGGCGCATCCTGCTGACCTTCGCCCG
>DGFE01000116.1:5208-6635 GCA_002391525.1 Competibacteraceae bacterium UBA3908 | reverse complement strand
GGCCGGTGCTGAGCGAGGTGTTCCCGGTGCTGACCGACATGATCGACTGGCACGTTCGAGGCACCCGTTACCGCATCGGCATGGACCCGGCTGACGGGTTGATTCATGCCGGCGAACCCGGCGTGCAACTCACCTGGATGGACGCCAAGGTGGGCGACTGGGTGGTGACGCCGCGCATCGGCAAGCCGGTCGAGATCAACGCGCTCTGGTACAACGCCCTGAACATCATGGCCGATTTCGCCGGGCGGCTGGGGCGACCGTCCGCATCCTACGCGGAACTCGCGGCCAAGGTCCGCCAAGGGTTCCAGCGGTTTATCCGTCCCGACGGCGTCGGACTGTTCGACGTGCTGGACGGTCCCGCCGGCGACGATTCCACCCCGCGCCCCAACCAGATTTTCGCCGTCAGCCTGCCGCACAGTCCGCTGGACGATGAAACCCAGCGGACCGTGGTGCGAATCTGCGGGCGGGAATTGCTGACCTCCTACGGCCTCCGCTCCCTGGCACCCGGCCATCCCGATTATCGCCCCTACTACCTCGGCGGGGTGTGGGAACGCGATGGCAGCTATCACCAGGGACCGGTCTGGGCCTGGCTGCTGGGCCATTACGCGCTGGCCGAGTATCGCGTCCACGGCGACGCGGCGACGGCCCAGGCCCGGCTGCAACCCATCCGCGATCACCTGCTGGACGCCGGCTTGGGCACGGTCAGCGAAATTCTCGACGGCGCTCCACCGCACGTCCCGCGCGGCGCGCCGGCCCAAGCCTGGTCGGTAGCCTGCGTGCTGGAAGCGTGGCAGCGGCTGGAACGGCTGAAACGGCAATAACTTTTTCCTTGGAAATTGGAAAATGCCGCCCACGCCGTCCTCGTTCCAGCGTAGATCCGCGAGCGGGATTAACCGTGATCGAGACGCTCCACGCTTTCGCCATAGGCGCTGTAATCTTCGCGAATTGTGCTCCGGATCAGCGCGCGAAGCGCGACAGCCCAACAAAGGCATAAGCCGCCGAGGCACGAGGTCGGCTGCATGCCATGGTTATGCCTTTTCGTCATCCTTTGGTCCAGGCCAGAAATGGGGATTCCAGGCCACCTCCCAAAGATGTCCGTCAGGGTCGGCGAAGTATCCTGAGTAGCCGCCCCAAAATACGTCCTGAGCCGGTTTAATAAGCTGTCCGCCAAAACGAACAGCTTGATCGAGAACCTCTACCACCTCTTCTTTGCTGGATACTACGTGGGCCAGCGTGATCCCTCGGAAACCTGTTGCGTCTCCTGAAACGGTAGCATCTTCAGCAAGCGCATCCCATGGATATAGAGACAACCACGATCCGTTCAAGGTGAAAAAGGCCACGTCTCCCTCAAAAGGCATACGAGGAAGACCAAGCCCTTTTTCATAGAACCGAACGGCCCTTTCCATATCTGCAACACCGAGCGTAAT
>DGFE01000116.1:0-4952 GCA_002391525.1 Competibacteraceae bacterium UBA3908 | reverse complement strand
TGGTTGTGCGGCGCTTCGCGCCAAGCAACCAGGCCGATGCTTATCCGCCGCCCCGTTGTCGCGGGCGTGAAGCGCCCGCGACAACAACTTGGCTAAGCAGCGCGAGTTTACGAGCGTCCGCTTGGGCCTTTTGTTAGGCCAGTTGATTTTTGGGCGATCCTGATCAATGACAGTAATGCTTCGTTTACCGCCTCCTCAGATGGAAACGCCTTCGCTACTTCAGGTCTGAGAAGAACTAGGTTGTGGCCTTCGTTATATGCTTCATAATATTTACCACGAACCCCGACACCAAGGTCTTCTCTCTTATATTCGGATCTCATTTCATCTTGATCTTTAGCCTTTTTCATAAATTTCTCTCTCGTGTTTCTGCATGAGTCGAGCGCTGATGATTCGCATTGATCCTTCTCGCTCGGTATGGGAGACAATGACCAATTTTCCAGTTCTTGTGGTACCAAACGTCAATAATCTATGCTCGCCAATGGAATGATCTGGATCGTCAAAAGTAAGTGCCAATGGATCGCCGAAGACCGACGCGGCCTCGTGAAAGGAGACACCATGCTTTTTTAGGTTGCTCGCCGCCTTTCTATTGTCCCATTCGAATTCCAAGTCTCACCTTCGTGTATGTGTTGCTGGCCTAACGTCAAGCATAACCGGCCCATTAAAGCGGTGCGAGGAACGAGCACCACTTTAATGGGTCCGAGTTTATGCATTTGTTAGCTCACTCATCTCATTTTTCTTCAGTAAGTTTTTGAATTGCATTATTGCATGACACCAGCAACTGATCATTGAGTTCAAGATTTATTCCAGCTAATTGCCATTTAACTATTGCTTGCTCAACGAAGCTTAGAACCCAAGAGGAGGATTCAGAATCTGGATTGAAGTTAGCACCCATTTGCACGACATAACTACCATCCAAAGTTAACGTTACAGATGGCGTCAATCTCTCATATCTCTTATAGTCTGAAAATGATACCCCACTTGAAATTATTGCAGAATAATCCTGAGACTCAGTAATTTTATCATATATCTTTCGTATAACATCTTCAATTTTATGTGAGAGTCGTGAGTCTAATTGGCGCAGCTCCGAAGAAATACTGGAGATAACGAAAAAGTCACTATTAAAGTCATCCGAAGGAAGAAAGCGCCGAATAGAATATGAGGCATATATAAATGCTAATTTAGCAGCAATAACGGACTCAAGATATTGGTTTTTCTCATGAAGTCTGTAACCGGCTAGCAATAGTCTTTTTCGCAATTCCTGGCGATACGGCAATTTAATTTTTTCTGCCTGAATACCTCATGTGAGTCAATTTCATTTAACATTGACTCAAAGTCAATGTTAGCTGCTTTTCTGGCCTAATTTCATGATGTAAGAATATAGAACGCAATGCTATTTCAAGCGCATTATGGAAATTGTGTATGGCAATCATTTTGTCAAGAGGTGAGTCTACGCGCGAATGCCCCAAACCATGCAAATAAATTTCCTTAGACAACAACAATCGTCTATATGTTGCCTTTTCTTTATCGTCTGATTTTATGTTCATAGTATGTTTGAGCTAACAAGTGATTATGTAGTTTCCGTCTATCTACCACAATCTGCCATGGTTGACAGGAACTATTTGATCCTGCTGGCCTTTACCAGCAACATAACATTCATCGCCAGCCTTCTAACCCCGGAAACCCCGCCTGCTCGCCGTCCCCAAAAACTCGCCCGTCGCTATGAAGCGCGGTTGGCGCGGCAAAACATCCTGGCCGGGCAACGTCTGCATTCTCGCCAGCGGCTGCGTCTCTACCTGGACTGCTGTCACAAGTATAGCTCTCGCCAGCAAAGCGGCGGAGTTTGTCCGCTTTTCAGGAATAATTGCCAAAACCACTGCATTTAGCGGTTCTACGATATTTCGTGGCTCCCGCTCTCGACCAAAGTTCAACATTCCAGATTTATATTTTTAATTATCAATATGTTATTTTAAATTTCTCCAGTGGTATAAGTGTTGCTGCTTCAAGTGGCGAATACTTGATCGATGGGGCTATTTCATTCCCTGGCAAGGAATCTTCCCAAGAGATGGCGTAATGGCTCGTCGGTCACGACCGATCTCTTACCACATGCAACCCCTATTTTGGAGAAACCCCCATGAAGGCCCCGATTCCCATCGACAACCCCGAGCGCCTGCGCCTGGAGCGCCAGCATGAAGGCCAGGAAAACTGGCGGCTGTGGGGACCGTATCTCTCGGAACGAGCCTGGGGCACGGTCCGCGAGGATTACAGCCCCCACGGCGAAGCCTGGGAGCATCTCGACCACGACCAGTCCCGCTCTCGCGTCTACCGCTGGAACGAGGACGGCCTGGGCGGCATTTGCGACGAGCAGCAACGGCTGTGCTTCGCGCTCGCCCTGTGGAACGGCCGCGATCCGATTCTCAAGGAGCGGGCGTTCGGTCTGACCGGCAATCAGGGCAACCATGGCGAGGACGTGAAGGAATATTACTTCTATCTCGATGCCACCCCCAGTCACAGCTATTTGCGCTACCTGTACAAATATCCCCAGGCCGAATATCCCTACGGCTGGCTGGTCGAGGAGAACCGCCGCCGGGGTCGCCTGGACCCGCCGTTCAACCTGCTGGACACCGGCGTTTTCCACGACAACCGTTACTGGGACGTGGACGTGAGTTACGCCAAGGCCGGCCCGGAGGAAATTCACATCCGCGTCACCGCCGCCAACCGCGGACCGGAGGAAGCGACCCTGCACCTGTTGCCGCAACTGTGGTTCCGCAACACCTGGGCCTGGGGCGATGAGGAGAAGCAGCGGGCGCTGGCGGAACTGCGGAGCGATCCGGTCGAGTCGTCCGTTCAGGCGACGATCAAGCCGACCTTGCGCGCGCTCGAGGCCCCCGCCGGCGCGGCCTGGGCGGTGCGCGCGGAGCATCCGACCCTGGGCGCGTATCACCTGTACGGCCGGCAATCCGCCGAACCGCTGTACACCGAAAATGAACATAACGCCGAGCGGCTTTGGGGACTGACCAATGCCACGCCCTACGTCAAGGACAGTTTTCATCGCCGCGTAGTGAACGGCGAGCGCGATGCCGTCAACCCCGGTCTGGAAGGCACCAAGTTTGCCGCCTGGCATGTATTGACCGTGACCGGTGGCCAGCAGGCGCAAGTGGAACTGGTGTTGAGCGCCGCGCCGCTGGCCCGGCCCTTCGCCCAAGCTGAAACGGTGTTCTCTCAGCGCGAGAGCGAAGCGGATTGGTTCTACCGCGACCTGTTGCCCGAAGCCTCCGACGAGGATCAACGCATCTTGCGCCAAGCATCGGCGGGCATGATCTGGAGCAAGCAGTTCTTCCATTACGACGTGGCCCGCTGGCTGGACGGCGACCACTTCCCGCCGCCCGACAGCCGCAAATGGGGCCGCAACCGCACCTGGCGGCATCTCAAGGCGTCCGATGTCATCTCCATGCCCGACAAGTGGGAATATCCCTGGTTCGCGGCCTGGGATCTGGCCTACCACTGCGCCGCGCTGGCGCTGGTCGATGTCGATTTCGCCAAGGACCAGATCGAACTGGTGTTGAGGGAACGCTACCTGCACCCCAACGGCCAGATTCCCGCCTACGAATGGGCGTTCGGCGATGTCAATCCGCCGGTGCACGCCATGGGCGCGCTGAAAGCCTTCCGCGCGGAACGGGTGCAGCGCGGTCGGGGCGATCTCCATTTCCTGGAGCGGGTGTTTCACAAGCTGCTGCTGAACTACGGCTGGTGGATCAACCGCAAGGACAGCGAGGGCAACAACGTGTTCGAGGGCGGTTTCCTCGGGCTGGACAACATCTCGGTGTTCGACCGCTCCCGTCCGCTGCCCGCCGGCTACGCGCTCAAGCAGGCCGACGCTACCGGCTGGATGGCGATGTTCGCCCTGAACATGACGGTCATGGCGCTGGAACTGGCGGCCGAGGATTGGGATTACGAAGACATCGCGATCCAGATTTATCAGCAGTTTCTCGCCATCGCCAACACCATCGCCGGCCATACCGGCACCGAAGTGCCGCTGTGGGACCCGGAGGCGGGCTTCTTCAAGGATTTGGTGGTTTGCCCGGACGGCCAGACCCAGCGCATCGACGTGTATTCCTGGGTTGGGCTGATTCCGTTGTTCGCCTGCGAGGTGGTGGATCGACGCCTGCTGGCCAAGACGCCGCGGTTCCGCGAGGTGCTGCGCCAGCACCGTCACGGCGTGTTCGACGGCAGCGTCATCTGCCAGTGCCCGAACTGGGAAAACGACCGGGGCGAGCATCTGCTGTCGCTGGTCACCAACCGGATGCTGCCGCGCATTCTCCAGCGGCTGCTGCGCGAGGACGAGTTCCTGTCGCCCCACGGCGTGCGCAGCGTCAGCCGCCTGCACGCCACCCACAAGCATCTCGGCACCCTGCCCGGCGTCGGCGAGGCGCTGATCGAGTACGTGCCCGGTGAATCGAATTCCGGCCTGTTCGGCGGCAATTCCAACTGGCGCGGCCCGATCTGGCTGCCGACCAACTACACGCTGGTGCAGGCGCTGGAGAAATTCCATCGTTTCCTCGGCGACAACTTCACCATCGCCGTACCCTGTCTGGACAACCGGGAACTGACGCTCCGGGAAATCGCCACCCTGATCGCCGAACGGCTGGTGGGTATCTACCGCCGCGATGATCAGGGGCGCCTCCCGGCGTTTCCCGTCGACAGTCCCTTCCAGCACGACCCACACTGGCGCGACCTGCTGCAATTTTACGAATACTTCCACGGTGACACCGGCCAGGGTTTGGGCGCCGCGCATCAGACCGGCTGGACCGGCCTGCTGGCGAATCTGGTCATGCGCCGCTATCGGCGGGATATTCCGGCCTATTGGAGCCAGCGGATGGCGACCGACAACTCCCCTCTCCCGGCGGGAGAGGGGCTGGGAGTGAGGGCGTCTGACCTGTCTCTTATACACATCT
>DGFE01000040.1 GCA_002391525.1 Competibacteraceae bacterium UBA3908 | reverse complement strand
GCAGATTTTGCATTGCATAAACGGGACCTTATTACATGGTAATGGATACAACCATCTGTATCTTTGTACACGAGATCAGTGCAGTCTCAAGAATCCCCTAAGATCCATGCAACTCCTGGAGCTTTTCCTGAGTTCTGGCATCATTTTCGCCGGTGACATCGAGACCGTTATCTTGCTGAAATCGTATGAGCGCCTGAATGATCAAGGGACTTAGATCGCCATTCTCTGGCCCAGCGGGATAGCCGAGATTGTTCAGGCGCTGCTGCGCGCCCTTCAGATCAGAAACGGGTTGCAGGTGACGCAGCGCAAGCTCGTATTCATCGCGATTCTCCCTATCGCTCACATAGAGGGTCGCCTTTCGGGCATTGGCCGGGATGTAAATCCACAAATTGCCATCGCCATCGGTCGTGCCTTCATGAATACGCCCATCCACCACCAATTGGTAAGGTTCATTTACTCGTGGTTCGTCGTTCTTCAGCAAGCGGATATGAATCGTGGTCGGAAAGCCCTTACGCTTAAATTGATGGCGCTGATCGGTCGATTTATCCTCCTCCTTGCGCCGCTTGTCGGGAATGACCACGAGATCGCCCGTGCGCAGCACGTTGGGGTCTCGGCGGACTCTACGCAAATCGGCGTTGTCCGGGTCGTTCCAGATGGTATCGGGAAAGAAACCGTGCTCCAGTGCGATGCTGGAAATGCAGTCGTTGATTTTGGCGACGTGAAGTTGAGGCATGTCGGGTTCTCCTGGTGAATTACTGAGCGCGTGCGCCGAGCGATTTGATGAAATCCCACGCATCCTTATCGAGGTTGGGGAAGGTGATCTTGCATTGGCCGGGGCCCTTGATGCCGTCCACCCGCGCCCAGCCTTTCTCGTCCAAAGTTCCTTCCTTGACGGTTTGGTCCGGCATGGTAATTCGGTATTTCTCGCCCGGTATTGGCTGGTTCGCCTCGTCCACCAGTTCGATTTCGATCCAGTGGACCGGCGGCGGCTGGTCGGTGATAACGGTTTGCCGGGTCGCCGGGTCGAGCGCGCTGCTCAGCGGCTGGTAGAGATTGCCCGTCGGTGCCGGGTTCGACCGCCCGGACGCCGGATCGGAGGTCGTGCTCAGCGGCTGGTAGGGATTGCCCGTCGGCGCCGGGTTCGGCTGCGCGGGCTGCGGTGGAGGAGCATTGCCACTCGATCCATTGGCCGGCTTGGGTCGCATGTATCCCTTGTATCCGCCCTCCGGGATGACCGGCACGAACGGCTTGACCGGCGCGGTGCCGTATTTCCCGGTTTGCGTTCGGCGCTGCTTGGCGATGACCTCGGCCATCTCGCCAGGATCGGCCTTGTCGGCTTCCTCCGCCTGCTTGGGAGCCGTCGGCAACACCGCGTTGCCGGGCGTGCCGGTCAGCGGCGGCGAACCGGGACCGGAGGCGATCTTCACGAGCCCGCCGTCCAGCGTCAGCAGCGCGCCCTTCAGCGTGATGCCCTCGGGACCCAGCACCAGGCTGGTACTACCGCATTTGAGGGTGATGCCGGACAAGGACTCGATCACGATCCCCTGCGCCTTGACGTAGCTGTTGCCGGTGATTTGTTGGCTATGGCCGGACTGAAACACCTCGATCACGTCGCCCTGTACGGTGAAGGAATGGCTGCCCTGAATGGAGATGGCTTCCTTGCCGCCCACCTTGAGATGCCGGTCGTTCTTGATCTGCTCGAAGTGATCGTGATCGACGAGTTCGTGGCGGTCGTGCTCGACGTGCTCGAACTGGTCCTGTTTGGCGATGAGATGGCGATTCCGGCCGATCCACTCGAAGCAGTCGTTCTTCACCCGCACGTCCTGGTTGCGCTGGGCGTGGATGAAAAGCTGCTCCTCGTCTTTCTTGTCCTGAAAGCGAATCTCGTTGAAACCGCCGCCGCCTTTGCTGGACTGGCTTTTGAGGGTGGACATGGTGGCATTGGCGGGCAGATCGTAGGGAGGCATGCTGCCTCCGTTGTAGACCCGGCCGGTGATGATCGGGCAGTCGGGATCGCCTTCCAGAAAATCGACGATCACTTCCTGGCCGACGCGGGGCAGAAACAGCGCGCCCCAGCGTTTGCCGGCCCAGTTCTGCGAAACCCGAATCCAGCACGAGCTGGTCTCGTTGGCCTTGCTGTAGCGGTCCCAGTGGAACTGCACTTTCACCCGGCCATATTTGTCCGTCCAGATTTCTTCGCCGTCCTTGCCCACCACGATGGCGGTCTGTGGCCCCTGCACCACCGGCTTGGGCGTGGTCAGCGGCGAGCGGTACGGCTGCCGGTCGGGAATCGCCGTGAAACGGCATTCGTAGTGGTAGCCCCCGTCGCTGCCCTGGCCGGTTTCGTAGTCCTCCGCGCGCAACTCGTAATCGGTGGACACGAGCAGGTAATCGGCGATCTGGTCGGCCCGTGGAAACCGACTCAGGGAAAACAGAGCGCCCGCCAAGAAACCTTGCACCTTGCCTTCGCCCTGGACGATCTCGCGTTGCGTGGCCAGCGCCTCCAGCCGCACCCGGACATAGGTGTCGCCCTGGTCATGCTCGTGGTAGCGGCCGGGGTAATCGAAGATTTCGTAGCCACGGGTTACCCCGCTGTCGTCCATCGTTCGCCGCGCGTCGAGATTTTTGCGAGGAACCTTGAAATCGAAATCGCTCAGCGCGCACCCGCCGGTTTGCACCTGCTTGCTCACGGCCCAGTCGAAAATGTGGTCCCGCTGGCGGTGGTGGTGGGGATCGGGCGGGTAGTAGGGAACATCTCGATAGCCCGGCACCGCGCTGTGAGAGCTGTAGCCATCCGCCAAAACCAGCTTGTGCAGGCCATTTTCGTGCTTGAAGTAGTAGTAGATGCCTTCCTGCTCCATCAGCCGGCTGACGAAGTTGAAATCCGTTTCGCGGTACTGCACGCAGTAATCGCGCGGTTGGTACTGGCCGCTCAGCCTGTTCTCGAAATCCGAAAACCCCTTTTCCCGAAACAGCGCCATGATGATGTTCGGGACGGTCTCGTTCTGGAAAATCCGACAGTCGACGTTGCGTGTCAAAAACCACAGCCAGGGCCGCAGCACGGCCCGATAGACGGCGTGGCGGCCCTGGATGCCGGCATAGCGAAAGTGGCTAACGTAGCCGTTGAAATAGCGGGTTCCGGCGCCTTCCGTGATCGTCTCCACCCGAACCTGTCTCTTATACACATCTCCTAGT
>DGFE01000068.1 GCA_002391525.1 Competibacteraceae bacterium UBA3908 | reverse complement strand
CGACTATATTCAAGACCTTGAAACTTTAAATTAAATAATTGATTTTATTTAATTTAATTTTTAAAGACAGAAATTTAACGGCAGGTATGTGAAACGCAGGAGTGGCGAAGAGGAGGGTGTCGGCACTGGGAACATGCTGCCTGCGTCCGGGGGGAGAGAGTACAATCGTTCCGACAACCGATGACGAGGGGATGCGACGATGGGCAATCGACTTTCCAAAATCTACACCCGGACCGGGGACGACGGCACGACGGGTTTGGGCAACGGCGAACGGGTCACCAAGGATTGCCCGCGAATCGAGGTGATCGGCGCGGTGGATGAATTGAACTGCGCCGTTGGTCGAGTGCTGGTCCACGATCTGCGCGATGCCATGCGTGAGTGCTTGCAGGACGTGCAGCACAAGTTGTTCGACCTGGGGGGGGAACTGAGCATCCCCGGCTATCAGGCGGTCAGGGCCGAGGATGTGACGCGACTGGAGGCGGCGTTGAATGATTTTAATGCGCAGTTGCCGCCGCTGAAGGAATTCATCTTGCCGGGCGGCGGCCGGGCGGCGGCAGATTGCCACATGGCGCGGGCGATCTGTCGGCGGGCCGAGCGCCGGCTGGTGGCGCTGGCGCGAGAGGAGGAGGTGGGCGAACACGCCCAAATCTATCTGAACCGCCTGTCCGATTTGCTGTTCGTCCTCTGTCGCATTCTGGCCCGCGACGAGGGCGGCGTCGAGGTGCTGTGGCGCAATCCGGGCCGTTCCTGAAGCGCGGAGCGGCGTTGATCGCGAAGGCTGCGCGCGGCCCGTCCGGCCCGTCCCCGAATCGGCGACCGGCAAGGCCGGCATCGCGATTTGAGGAAAAGCGATCAGACTTGGGTGATTCGCCAGCACTGGTGGATTCCGGGATTGCGGGCGAAATCGGGCGGCAGGGTGCGCCGGCTCCAGTCCTCGATCCGTAAATCGGCCAGGGCGTCCCGGTCCAGCCGGAATTTGCGGCGGTTGGTGGAGAAGATCAGCACCCCGCCCGGCGCCAGGAGCCGCAGCGTCCGACGCAGCAGTTCGACATGGTCCCGCTGGATGTCGAAGGTGTCCTCCAGCCGTTTGGAGTTGGAAAAGGTCGGCGGATCCAGAAAGATCAGGTCGTAGTGGTCCCGCGTCCGGTTCAGCCATTGCCGGCAGTCGGCCTGGATCAGTTCGTGCCGCGGGCCACGAATCCCGTTCAGCTCCAGGTTGCGCCGGGCCCAGTCCAGATAGGTGGCCGACAGATCCACGGTGGTGGTGCCGGTTGCGCCGCCCAGCGCGGCGTAAACGGTGGCGGTGCCGGTGTAGCCGAACAGATTCAGGAACCGCCGTCCCGCCGCCATCTCGCCCAACAGCCGTCGAGTGACCCGATGATCGAGAAACAGGCCGGTGTCGAGATAATCGGTGAAATTGACCAGTAACCGCGCGGGTCCCTCATGGATCTCGTGGAAACGGCCCTGGTCGGCCTGTTTCCGGTACTGATTGGCGCCTCGCTGTCGCTGGCGGACCTTGAGAAACAGATGGTCCGGCGGTAATTCCAGCACCGCCGGCAGCACCGCGAGCACGTGATCGAGCCGCTCGCGGGCGCGAGCGGGCTCCACGCTCGACGGCGGGGCGTACTCCTGCACGTGCAACCACTGCTCGTAGCGATCCACCGCCACCGCGTATTCCGGCAGATCGGCGTCGTACAGGCGGTAGCAACTCACGCCTTCTCGTTCCGCCCAGCGACCCAGATGGCGCAGATTCTTGCGCAAGCGGTTGATGAACCCCTCGGCGCCGGCTTCAGCCGCCCTTTCCAAAGCGAAGGCGCGGGCGCGCCGGTCGGCTGCGTCCCGGTCTACGAAGAACGCCGGCTCGACCCGAAATCGCAGCAAGCGGCATTCCAGCGGCCCGTTGTGGAAAACATGGCTGTGTTCGGCGCGCAGTCCCATGCGCTTGCCGAGTTCGAGATTGCCGGTGAACACCGCTGCCCGCCAACCGGCGAACCGGGTTTTCAACAGGTCGCCGAGTTGCGCGTAAAGGGTCCCCCATTCATCCTGGCCACCCAGCCGCTCGCCGTAGGGGGGATTGGCGATCAGCAGTCCCGGCGAGCCGGGTGGCGGTCCAACGGCGGCCAGTTCACGACATTCGATTCGGATTCGATCCGCCACCCCGGCGCGGCCCGCGTTGACGAGCGCCGCGCGTACCGCCTTGGGATCGCGGTCGCTGGCCAGGATCGGCGGGATGCGCGCGTGGCCGGTCTCGCGCCGCTCCACCGCCTCGGCCAGCAAGCGGCTCCACAATGCCGGGATGTGGCCCAGCCAGCCGCTGAACCCCCAATGCGCGTGCAGCAGGCCGGGGGCCTGGTCGCTCGCGATCCAGGCCGCTTCGATGGCCAGGGTGCCGGAACCGCACAACGGATCAAGGAGGGGACCGCCAGCGGCGGCGATGGCCGGCCAGCCGGCTTTCAGCAACAGGGCGGCGGCCAGGGTCTCCTTGAGCGGCGCCGCCACGGTGGCTTCCCGGTAACCGCGCCGGTGCAGGCTGTCGCCGGACAGATCGAGGCTTGCGACGGCTTGGCCGTCGCGCAGCAGCACGTGAATTCGCAAATCCGGCCGCTGCCGGTCCACGCTCGGCCGCCGACCACACCGGGCGCGGAAGCGGTCGACGATGGCGTCCTTGACCCGCTGGCTGCCGTAATGACCATGGTCGATGCCAGGGCACGCGCCGCTGAATTCCACGGCGAGCGTGCCGTCCGGGGCCAAATGCTCCTCCCAGGGGAAATCGCGGATGCCGGCATACAGCGCTTCCGCTTCGGCAACGGGAAATTCGCCGAGCGGCAGCAGCACGCGGCTGGCGGTGCGGGACCACAGACAGGCGCGGTAGGCCAGTTCCAGGGGACCCTGAAAACGGACGCCGCCACGAGCGGGTCTTGGTTCCGCCGCCCCCAGTTCCGCCAGCTCCGTCGCCAGCAGCGGTTCGATCCCGGTCGGAGCGGTGGCGAAGAAGGCGAATTCCCTGCTCATGACTTCAGTCCCCGATGGCGACGTTGACCAGCACCGGTTGCAACAACCGTTGCGCTTCGGCCGGCGTCAGCCCGACCAGAAAGCCGCGCTTGCCGCCGTTGAGGTAGATCAACGGCAGTTCGAGGATGCTGGCTTCCATGTACACCGGCATGGCCTTGCGGGTGCCGAAAGGCGAGGTGCCGCCCACCAGATAACCGCTGTGTTTGTTGGCCACCGCCGGCTCGCAGGGCGTAATCGTCTTGACGCCCAGCAGTCGCGCCAGCTCCTTGGTGGAAACCTTGCGGTCGCCGTGCATCAGCACGATCAGCGGTTGCCGGCGCTCGTTTTCCATGATCAGGGTTTTGATCACGCAATGCTCGTCCACGCCCAGGCAGCGCGCGCTGTGGGCGGTGCCACCATGTTCCTCGTAAGGATAGAGGTGGCCGGTAAAAATGCTGTTGTGTTCCCGCAACAGTCGGGTAGCGGGCGTTACCGGAAATTTTTCCTTGCTCATGAACGTTGTTTTATTGCGATTGTTGTTTATTTGCTAATTAGATATTTGTTGTAAATTTAATAATCATTTATTGTCTTAATTGATAATAAATAGAATGACAGTTTGGTTAAATAATCTAACATTCTTTAGTAAATAAGTTTTTTTACAGAGTTCATTTCAGGATTTCCATAAATCGATGACAATTTTTTGTTGTGATGGGGACATTAACGAAATGCAGCAAAAAACCGGGATAGGGCTGTTGTTGCTCAATGGCAAAAATATTTTGGTACAACAGATTCTTGCTTTATGAAAGCCAATTTGTTTAGAGTTAAAAAAAGCCGAATTGCCGGGAGGGTGTCAAAGAAATGCAAACCGATGCAGCGCTTCAACCCAGCAGCAAGCGAGAAGAGAACCCGCCGGAACCGAGTCGGCGAGGGTTCCTGAAATTGGCGATGGGCGGCCTTGGCGCCTTGGCCCTGGCGCCGGATCTGCTTAAAGCGGCCAGTCTGCGCGACCGTTATCTGTCTTTCTACAACCCCAATACCGGCGAGACCGTCCGCCGGGTGTACTGGACCCCGCGCGACGGTTATATCCGCGAGGCGATAGGCGAAATCAGTTGGGCGTTGCGCGATCATCACAACAACCAGGTCAGGCCGTTCGATACCAACGTATTGGACCAGCTCTACGCCTTGCAATTGCAACTGAGCCTGGGGCAGCCGGTCAACGTGATCAGCGCCTATCGGTCGCCATCCACCAACGGCATGTTGTGCGAGCGCAGTCGGAGAGTAGCGCGCAAGAGCTATCACGTGCAAGCCATGGCGCTCGATGTCCGGGTGCCCGGCGGCCGGGTGTCGGACCTTTACCGGGCGGCCCGCTCGCTGGGCGCGGGCGGGGTCGGCTACTATCCCCGTTCCAACTTCGTGCACATCGACAGCGGACCGGTGCGCTACTGGAGCTGAGCGAGCGGCGGGCGGACGAACGGGACGGGGGTGGCCAAGGCCGTCCCCGTTTGTTTCAGGCCGATACCGGCTCAGAACAGCAATCGGGGCAGGAATAAACTGACTTGCGGAATGTAGGTGACGATGATCAGGAAGGTCAGCATCACCATCAACCACGGCATGGCGGCCTTCACCACTTCCCACAGCGGCATGCCGGTGACGCCGGAAGTCACGAACAGGTTCAGGCCCACCGGCGGGGTGATCATGCCGATTTCCATGTTCACCGTCATGATGATGCCCAGGTGAATCGGATCGATGCCGAGCTGGGTGGCGATGGGGAAGAAGATCGGTGCCAGGATCAGCAGGATCGACGACGGCTCCATGAAGTTGCCGGCGATCAGCAGGATGATGTTGACCACGATCAGGAATTGCCAGGGCGCCAGACCCCAGCCGACGATGGTTTCCGCCATGGTTTGCGGGATGCGCTCGGTAGTCAGCACGTGGGCGAACAACATGGCGTTGGCGATGATGAACAGCAGCATCACCGTGACCTTGCCCGCTTCGGCGAACACATGCGGTACTTCGCCCCAGCCCATGTCCTTGTGAACGAACAGGGCGACGATGAAGGCGTAGACCGCGGCCACGGCGGCGGCCTCGGTGGCGGTGAACACGCCGCCGTAAATCCCGCCCATCACCACGAAGATCAAGCCCAGTCCCCAGATGGCGTCGCGGGCCGCGACCAGCAGTTCCTTGAAGGAAGCGCGCGGTTGGGTCGGAATCCTGAATTTGTACGAACTGAAATAGATCGCCGTCATGAGCATCAGGCCCAGCAGGATGCCCGGCACGATTCCGGCCATGAACAACTGGCCGACCGACTGCTCGGTGGCGGCGGCGTACACCACCATCACGATCGACGGCGGGATCAGGATACCCAGGGTGCCGGCGTTGCAGAGCATCCCGGCGGCATAGTGTTGGGGATACCCGGATTTGACCATGGCGCCGATGACGATGGAACCGATGGCGGCCACCGTGGCCGGGGAGGAACCCGACACCGCCGCGAACAGCATGCAGGCCAGCACCGAGGCCATGGCCAGTCCGCCATGGAAATGGCCGACGGCGGCGATGGCGAAGCGGATCAGCCGGCGGGCCACGCCGCCGGTGGTCAGGAAGGCCGAGGCCAGAATGAAGAACGGGATCGCCAGCAAAGTGTAATGCTCCATGGTGTCGAACAGCTTGAGCGCCATGGAGGCCAGCGAGTCGCTGGTGAAGAACAGGATGGTCAGGATGCTGGCCAGGCCCAGGGAGAACGCAATCGGCACGCCCATCAGCAGGAACAGAAACAGCAGGCTGAACAGGAACAGGGAGGTCATGGCGCTTTCTCCTCGCGGGTGGCCGGGGCGGCGGAGGGGTGCAGCGTTTCGAACGTTTCGACCGCCTCGATAGCCTCGCGCGCCTCGTCGGCCAGCCGCAGGCCCTCCTGCTGGCCCAGCACGGTGCGCCAGGCGACCTGCAACAGGCGGAGCAGGGCCAGCAGCAGGCCAAGCGGCAGCATGATGAAAGGAATCCAGCGCGGGATCGGCAGGTCCTGGGCTTCGATACCCAGATCGTAAAGCTTGTAGACATAGCCGGTCGCGCCGACCAGCATCACGATGCAGTAGGCGCAGCAGCACAGCACCGCCAGCAGGCCGACGGTACGGCGCGAATTGCGCGGGAGCTGGCGCACCACGATGTCGATGCCGATATGAGCGCCGACCTTGATGCCGTAGGAAATACCGAACAGAACCAGCCAGGCGAACAGGTACGTGGTCAATTCCAGTGCCCAGCCGAAGCCGGTCTCGAA
>DGFE01000033.1 GCA_002391525.1 Competibacteraceae bacterium UBA3908 | reverse complement strand
TATTGACGGGGCTTTGGGTGTTGACCAAAGATCAGGCATGGCTAGCGCAGTTTTTGCGCCATCGAAGCTGGTATGTTCGGCGGGGAACTGCTAGTCAGTTAGGCAAGCTGGGTAATGTAGCCAAGGAACAGATACCTCATTTGATAGAACTGCTCGGCGATCCTAATTCAACCGTTCGCGAAGCGGCTGTCCAAGCATTAGGCGCGCTAGGAGAAATCTCCAAAGAACAGATACCTCGATTGGTAGAATTGCTTCGTGATCCGCACTCCTCTGTTCGCGAAGTGGTTGATCAGACGCTAGTAAAATTAGGTCCGGTAGCTAAAGGGCTGGAACCTCGATTGATCAAACTACTAAGCAATCCGGATCCTGGCGTCCGCAAAAAAGCGGCGCGGGTGCTAGGAGAGTCAGGTACGTTGACCCCAGAACAGGTGCTTCGACTAGCCAAATTATTAAACGATCCAGACTCGTCGGTTCGCGAGGCGGCTACCGAAGCGCTGGGCAAGCTGGGGTCGGTAGCAAAGAGCCAAATGCCCCGACTATTGAAAATGCGAAACCACGATCCCGCTTTAGCTGTGCGCTCCGCAGTCGAGATAACGTTAGCCAAGTTGGGTAAGAGGTTCGAGGATCACTTAGGCCGCACTATACCATCCCCTCCAATTGGATTTTGGGCGACAGTGACTTTTGCATCATCGGTGCCAGATGCTCTAGCTAAGGGACAGATGTCCCGACTTGTAGAGCTTCTCCGAGAACCACAGGAGCGAAAGGCAGTGGTTGAGGCGCTCATAAATAAGGGACCATTATCAATAGAACTGATACTGGGGGTTTTAAGTGCCAGCTATGAAGATAGCTCTCGTATAGGTGAGATACGGTTTCTAGCCCATTTTCTTGGCGGCGGTAATCCAGATATTGAGGCACTTACTGCTTGGATCGGCGAACCGATTACCCGCCCCACCACCGCAATCAGCCAAAATCACGATTTGGCCGTTAAAACGCTTCACGTTTTCGAGCAAGCCTGGCCCCTGAGCGAACCTTTCCCCAAACTGCGCCGTGATTTGGAAGCGCAGATTGCTACCGTTGCCCAAACGGGTCGGTGGAAAACCGACGATCTGGCCTTGCTCAAAACCCACGCAACCAATCTTGCGACAATCGGATCGACTCATGCGGCGGCGGTGCGGCAAGTCATCGCATCGGTGGAAGCGACCGACTATGCGCTCACCATCGCCAAGGCTGCGTTGGGCCACATGCTGTTCTGGCTGGCTTTAATCGCGGTTTACCCCCGTTCCCGCATCGTGCAGGCCATCTTTTTCTGGAATCCCTGGATACGGCGCTTTACCGGACTCGGCTATGTCGGCTTCGCGCTCACCTGGGTTCCTTTTCTGCGAACCAAACTATTCGCGCCGTTCAAGCCATCGTTAATCGCCGATGCCGCCCTAGACACCTTCGACGAAACGGCGTATTTCGCCGACTCGGTGGTTAGGGAGAAAACCTCGGGGCGCCAGCAACCGCTGCGCGAAGCGATCCCCGCCCTTCGCGGCCAGATCGTCCTCGAAGGCGAATCGGGCATCGGCAAGACGATGTTCTTGCGTTGGCTGGTGAAACGCGCCCAGCGCGTGATGGTGTATCTGCCCGCGAAAAAATGCGTGGGCGGAGTGCTGGAAGCGATCCAGGCCAAATTGCATGGCCCCGCCCAAGACCCCGCCTTTCTCCGCAACCTGATTTACAGCGGCGCTCTCGATATTTGCATCGACGGTCTCAACGAGGTCTCGGCGGACGCCCGCGCCAAGATCACGGCGTTTGTGGAAAGCTATTTCAAGGGAAACATCCTCATGAGCACCCAGCCGCTGGAATGGACGCCGCCGGCGACGGCCAAAATCTACATTCTCGAACCCCTCACCGAGAATCAAATCGAGACCTTTCTATTAACCCGCAAGGACAGCCTCCCCGGCGATGCCCGGCTTGCGGGCGACGCCTACGAACAAGCGTGCCGACATTACCTGACCACCACCCTCGATCCCCAACAATCGCCGGAAACCCTGGCGGCCATGCGCCAACTGCTGTCCAACCCGATGGACCTGACCTTGGTGGCCGCTATGCTGGCGCGCGGCGAAACCCCCGATCTTTTCCGGTTGCAGCAACAGCAGTATCGGATCGTGGCCGAGGATTATCGGCAGAAACATCTGCACGAGTTTCCGCTCCGCCAATTCGCCGAGGCGGTTTACCGGATGCGCCTGCAAGACGAGGACTCTGTGCCCGTAGGCGAATTTGCCGAGGAGTTGCAATGCATGGAACGCCACAAGATGGCGGTGAGTCGTTCGCTCGACGAAGGCGGCAAATCGCGCACCGAATGGCATTTTCGGCACGACAAAATCGCGGATTTTTTCGTCGTCCAGGCTTTTCTCGGACCCGCCAACGACAAGCCGGAAAAACACCTGGGAGATGCCC
This sequence comes from Competibacteraceae bacterium UBA3908, assembly GCA_002391525.1. Taxonomy (GTDB): domain Bacteria; phylum Pseudomonadota; class Gammaproteobacteria; order Competibacterales; family Competibacteraceae; genus Competibacter_A. The sequence goes on along the minus strand of DGFE01000033.1, from coordinate 10,444 downwards.
GCTTTCGGGGCGTCTATCTGCAACTGGCCAGGCTCCTGCCCCTGGAGGATGCCAGGGCGCTGGAGCGGCGGCTGATCGACTACGCCGCCGACACCCAGGACCATACGGTGAGCGATACGTTTATCCAACTGCTGCGCCCTCGCAGGGATGAGGACGAGAGCGAGGGAATGCCTAACTGACGGGCTCGCTCAACCAGGACCGGCTGGTTGGAACGTTTCGACTTGACGGTTTCGATAAATTATGTTGCGATGCAAAATAAAAGAACGGCGTGGAGTTGCAAAATGAAAATTGACAGGATACTTGACCGTCAATACGCGGCGAATCTGCTGGCGTTGCAGTGCGCGCTGCGAGTCGGCGGGCTGATGAGCATCGGCGTCATCGGCTCGATCCGCAAGACGCTGGATACCTATCTGCTCTGCCTGCGCCACGGCGCGGAGTACGCGAAAAACGCCCGGCTTGACGACCTGACCGGGAAGTGGGTGGTGGTCTACGCCGACGCCATGACTGAGTGCGCCGAGAAATCATTGCAGGATTACCGCAACAACCTGCAGATCTGGCTGTTGACCCAGGACGAGGCGCTGATCTGGGTCACCAGGATCGACAAGGCGCTGGCCAGCGACTGACCGGCGGGTCGCCACCCGTCGCGGGGGTTCTCTGAAAGAACTCCTGTTCAGCTCCCCAAACGGACCGAATACGTCGCACCCTGGCCGCGCGACTCGTCGACGCGCAGACTCACGGCGACGATCCGCTCCCGCCAGGGGACGGTACGGTCGCGGGTCAATCCCTGCCAGAACCGGTCGAAACACACCCGGGCCAGATTCTCGACGGTGATGTTGTCCACCTCCAGCACCGCCACCTCGTCGACGGGCAGAACGTAGCGCCTGCCGCACAAACGGAAGGCGTATTCGTCCTCGGCGCCGGGCAGGATTTCCAGCCACGGATTGTCGCTGGCGATCAGCACTTTCTCGTCCCAGACCTCGCAGACCGCCCGCAGCGCCCGCTTGAACGCCTCGTAGCTGAGCATCTGCGCCAGCGCCGGCTCGGCCAGCTCCACCTCCAGTTCGACCTGGTAGTTGTGACCATGCAGGGCTTCCTTGCTCCCATCGGGAAACACGGTCATGTGCGCCGCGGAAAACTTGAGATTGTCCTTGCGGATGTGGATTTTCCAACTGCGCGCGTGGGGTTCGGTCATGTAGTCGCTCCCGTTGAATCCGTCGAACCCGCCGCCAGGGCGCGCAGCCAGTCCGTCAATGCCGCGCCGTAGTGCGTCAAAGTGTAGCGGTTTTCCACCAGCCGCCGGCAGCGGGCGCGGTCGATTCGCGCCACGCGCTCGACCGCTGCGCACAGTCCGTCCAGGTCGTCCGGCTCCACCAGCCAGCCAGTTTCACCGTCGATGACGTAGTCGCCGACGCCGCCGCGCCGATAGGCAACCACCGGCGTGCCGCAGGCCAGCGCCTCGATGCCGACGATGCCGAACGCCTCCAGCCACTTCGGCGTCATCAGCATCGCCCGGTATTCCCGTACCGCCTCGGCCAGCGCGGGCCTGTCGAGAAAACCACCGTAAGTAACCGGTACGCCGGGATAGCGTCGCACCAAACCGTCCCAGTAAGCCGGATTCTGCATGACGCCGAACACGGTCACGGCATGGCCGGTGCGCGCGGCGAAGGCGAATACGTCATCCAGCCCCTTTTCCGGCGTGATCCGCCCCAGCCAGCAGCAGTCGCGACCGGGATGGGCGTTGTAGCGATAGCGCGCGAGGTCCAGACCGGGCGGAATCAATCGGACCGGACCCGGCACGCCGAAGCTGGCGGCCTGCGCCTCGCTCAGGAAAGCGAGTCGTTCCGGGCGATGACTGGCGATACGGCGGATTTCCACATCCAGCGAACGGTTCAGCGAGCCCATGCTTACCAGGGTCCCCAGCGGACAGGGGAAAAAATCGCTAACGAACAAGGGCAGCCAGTCGTAGGAAAAGTTCAGGACGACATCGTCGGGCCGAACCCGCGCCGCCAGCCACCGCAACGCCTCGCCCAGGAACGCATCGGCCTCGATGGGCAGCGGATCGTCGTAACCGTGCGACATGGCGGTCGACGCCAATTGGCCAGCGAGGACGAGCAAATCCGGCACAGCGGCCTTGGAACCGGTCGGTGCGATGACTTGTACGGCCTGTCCGAGATCGTGAAGCTGGCGGGCGGCGCTGACGACCATATGCTCCACCCCGCCGCCCAAACCGGACCCCAGTGGCGCAACCGCCGTCGAAAGCAAATGGACGCGCATGTTTTCTCCAGGGAATAAGCCAACGCTCGATTGTAGCCGACGGCGCGACCCCATCTGTCACCGAACACGAACGATTCGAGGCCGGGGAACGGACGCATGACCGAAAAGTCTATGTTGCAGCGAGACAAACGAGAGCTGGAGGGGATGAATACGATGATTCGTGGTTTAGCCGGTTTGCTGCTCCTGGGAGCGGTCGCCGGCTGCGCCACGAATCCGCCCCAACCACCCAACGATCCTGCCGCCGCCCGCTGTCTGGATGGGTACGCCGCGCTGGATGCGGCGGTGGCGGAGCATGGAACCACGCCCTCCTCGCCCGCCCGCATCGCCGGTTTTCCCTATCTGCGGGTGGACCGGTTTCTGGCCGGTTTCCGCGAACAAGCGCTGCCGCCCGTCGAAACCACGGCCTGGCTGACGCGCCTGAACACGCTGGATCGGCAAGCCCGAGCAGTGGAATGGACTTCGCTGCCCGTCGGGGTCCGGGCGGAACTGAACCGCCACCTCGCATCCGCCGACGGCGTTCCCGCCGCGCTGGTGGCCTGCGCGGACCTGTTGCGTGCCGCCGATCTGGCGGATGCCGGACGACTGGCGCTGATTTGGGAACGGGCGCGCGTCCCGGACGATTACCGCACCGCGAATCAAGTGCTGGGTCTCTATCCCCTGACCCTGTTGCCGGTCGATTACGGCGTGTACCGCTATCAGGAGGAAACGCGCGCGCTGTTCGCCCGACCACTGGCGACGCTGCCGGTCCAAGGGAAATTGCACCGTTACGGGCCATCGGATGCAACGCCGATTGCCAGCGATTTTGCCGCCATTCCCCGCGACGCGCTCGGCATTCCCGAACCGACGCCGGCGCAACGGGAAGCGCTGTTCGCCGCCCACGCGCCGATCTGGGAGATCGACACGGCGACCGACGCCGACCAACCCGGTTCGCCCTCCTGGCAGGCGGATGGCGCGCCATCGGTCGATGCCACCGAACCGGTGGTCTATCGCTACGTCTCTCATACCCGCTGGCGGGGCGAGCCGCTGTTGCAACTGAATTATCTGATCTGGTTCGCCGCTCGGCCCAGGACCGGCGCGTTCGACATTCTCGGCGGACCGCTGGACGGTGTGCTGTGGCGGGTGACGCTGGACCATTCCGGTCAAGCGTTGCTGTACGACAGCATCCATGCCTGCGGCTGCTATCACCTGCTTTTTCCCAGAATGGACATACAGTTACGACCGGAAACGGCGCAGTGGGCCGAACCGCCGCTGGCGCCGCAAGCGGCTCCCGTGATCGGTTATGGCGAACGGGCAGTGATCCGGCTGGCGTCCGGCACGCACTACCTGCAACGGCTTTACGCCGACCGACCGGGCACGGTGACGAAACTGGATTGGCGGGATTACGAGGCGTTGTATGCCATTCCGGTCGAGAACGGCGGACGGCGCAGCCTGTTCGGACCGGACGGGTTGGTGGCGGGCAGCGAGCGGGCCGAACGCTGGTTGCTGTGGCCGACCGGCGTACCGTCGCCCGGCGCGATGCGCGAACGTGGCCGGCACGCGATTGCCTTCGTGGGCCGGCGTCATTTCGACGATGCGGATTTGCTGGACCGGCTGTTCGAGCCGGCGCGGGAGGAACGGTGAGATTCAAAACGATGCTGGTTACCACTCTGCTGGCGGTTTCCATCGCGGCGGGCGCGACAGACGAGAGGCTCATGATCGGCCGGTTTTCCGCCGGCGATTTGCAAGACTGGCAGAGCAAATCCTTCAAGGGCGAAACCCGCTACGTCTTCGACGACAAGAGCGGCCAGCGGGCCTTGTTCGCCGACAGCCGGGGCGCGGCTTCGGGGTTGTACCGGGAAATCCGGGTAGATCTGAATCGCACGCCCTGGCTCAACTGGTCATGGCGGGTGGACAAGGTGCTGAACGGCGTGGACGAACGCAGCAAGGGGGGCGACGATTATCCGGCGCGGGTGTACGTGGTAGTGTCGGGCGGCGCGGCGTTCTGGAAAACCCGTTCGCTGGTTTACGTCTGGTCCAGCAACCAGCCGGTCGGCGCGACCTGGAACAACGCCTTCACCAGCAACGCCCGGGTGATGGCGCTGCGTTCGGGGACCAGGGACGCCGGACGCTGGGTCAGCGAAAAACGCGACATCCGCGCCGACTTCCGGCAACTGTTCGGCGAGGACATCGCCACCATCGACGCCGTCGCCCTGATGACCGACACCGACAACAGCGGCCAGAACGCCACGGCCTGGTACGGCGATATTTACTTCACGGCGCGGTGATTCCCGCAACCGGTTTCCAGCCGCGCCGCAATTCAGAAATTCTTCCGCAAATCCATTCCCGCGTATAAGCCGGCGACCTGTTCGGCGTAGCCGTTGAACGGCAGCGTGTCGCGACGAAACAGATCGCCGATGCGTCGTTCCCGCTTCTGGCTCCAGCGCGGATGATCGACGTCGGGGTTGACGTTGGCGTAGAAACCATACTCGTGCGGCGCCTGCAGGTTCCAGGTGGTGCGCGGCTGTTCCTCGGTGAAGCGGATTTTCACGATGGATTTGATGCTCTTGAAGCCGTATTTCCACGGAACCACCAGCCGCAGCGGCGCGCCGTTCTGATTGGGCAGCTCCTTGCCGTACAGCCCGGTCGCGAACAGGGTCAGTGGATGCATGGCTTCGTCCATCCGCAATCCCTCGACATAGGGCCAATCCAGGATGCGGGTGCGCTGGCCCGGCATCTGGGCAGGATCGAGCAGAGTGGTGAATTCGACGTATTTGGCGTTCGCGGTCGGCTGGAAGCGCGGCAGGATTTTGCTCATGGGAACGCCCAGCCACGGCACCACCATCGACCACGCCTCCACGCAGCGCAACCGGTAGATGCGTTCTTCCGGCTGATGCGGCGCCAGGAAATCCTCCAGCGCGTACTGACCCGGCTTTTCGCAGTTCCCTTCCACCGCCACCGTCCACGGTTTGGTTTTCAGGCCGCCGGCGTATTCGGCGGGATCCGTCTTGCTGGAGCCGAACTCGTAAAAGTTGTTGTAGGAGGTGATGTCCTTATAAGGCGTCGGTTTGAGATCGTCGTCCGCCGCGCGAGCGACGTTACCGTGCAATACCGGCGGCAACAGCGCGGCGGCTCCCAGCACGGCGGCGGTTTTCAGAAACTCGCGACGACGGGCGTACAGTTCGGGTGGAGTGATCTCGGACGGGCGAATGTCGGCGGATTTCTGGATCAGCATGGCGGGATTCCCGGCGGTGAACTCTGTTCCAGTGTGACCCGCGCCGTCCGCGTGAGTTGCGTCATTTTCGCCGCCTGTTCCGTATACTTCACCGCGTGACCGGGCGCCGGCAATCGGCTGGTGGTCCGGTGGGACGCGCCGCGCGTCCGGGGACGTTCGCCCGTTTCGCGAACGCATCGCTCATCACCCCCCTGAACTTTCGTTATGCTGGAAAAATTCTTCGCGCTGAAGGCGCGCGGCACGACCGCGCGCACCGAAATCCTGGCCGGCTGCACCACCTTCCTCACCATGTCGGCCATCCTGTTCGTCAACCCCGACATTCTCGGCCAGGCCGGCATGGATCGCGATGCCGTGTTCGTCGCCACCTGTCTGGCCAGCGCCATCGGTTCCCTGTTGATGGGATTGCTGGCGAATTACCCCATCGGTCAGGCCCCCGGCATGGGCATCAACGCCGTATTCACCTTCGGGCTGGTCAAGGGCATGGGCCTGCCGTGGGAAACGGCGCTGGGGGCGGTGTTCCTGTCCGGTCTGCTGTTCGTGCTGGTCAGCCTGTTGCGGATCCGGGAATGGTTCGTCAACGCCATTCCAGCCAGCCTCAAGCACGCCATCACCGCCGGCGTCGGGCTGTTTCTCGCCCTGCTGGCGCTGCGCGCCGCCGGAATCGTGGCCGCCAGTCCGGATACCCTGGTGACGCTCGGCAACGTGAAGGCGCTGCCGGCCCTGCTGGCGATGGGTGGCTTTCTGCTGATGATCGTGCTCGATCAACGCGGCGTGCCCGGCGCGATCCTGCTGGGCATCCTGGCGGTCACGGCGGCGTCGGTGGCGCTGGGCCTGAGTTCGTTCACCGGCGTGTTTTCCGCTCCGCCTTCCCTGACTCCGACCCTGCTCGAGGCCGACATCCGCGCCGCGCTCGATCCGGCGGTATCGGGCGTGGTGCTGAGCTTCTTCCTGATGAGCCTGTTCGAGACTTCGGGCACGCTGATCGCCATCGCCCAGCGCGGCGGCTTTCTCGATGCCCAGGGCCGCTTGCCCCGGCTGGAGCGCGCCCTGCTGGCCGACAGCACCGCGATCAGCGTGGGCGCGCTGCTGGGTACGTCCAGCACGACCAGTTATCTGGAAAGCACGACCGGCATCAGCGCCGGCGGTCGCACCGGTTTGACCGCTGTGGTGGTTGCCGGACTGTTCCTGGCCAGTCTGGTGCTCGCGCCGCTGGCGGCGATGGTGCCGGCCTACGCCACCGCGCCGGCGCTGCTGTACGTTGCCATCCTGATGCTGCGCGGCCTGGCGGAACTGGACTGGAACGATCTGACCGAGGCCGCCCCGGCGGTGTGCTGCGTGACCGTGATGGCGTTCACCTTCTCCATCGCCGACGGCATCGCGTTCGGGGCGATTTGCCATGTGGCGCTGAAACTGCTGACCGGCCAGCACGACCGGATCGGCCTGCCGATGGGGGTGGTGGCCGGGCTGTTCCTGGCGCGGTATCTGTGGCTGTAGCAGGGATCGAGCGCTTGGAGATGTCTTTATACAGCCTCCGAAAATGAACCCTCACCCCCAACCCCTCTCCCGCAGGGAGAGGGGGGTTACGGCATCACCCGGCGCAGGAAACCCGGAAACCAGGTGTCGCCGGGGGTCAGCCGCTGGGTCAGGCCGCGATAGGTAGCGCGGTCCAGCACCAGTTCGGTGAATGGCTGGGGCGAGGGGCAGAGGAAAAACAAGCCGACGACCGCCAGATAAAGCGCCGCCGTGCCGACCGGCTGACTCAGGCTGCCGAAGCTGAAAGCGGTGCCGAAGGAGCTCTTCAGCAATTTCCTGCCGAACAGATCGACGCTGTAGAACTCGTCGAGCAGCAGATGGACGATGAAGCCCATGGTGACGAATGTTCCGCACAGCCAGGCATGGGTCGCGGAAGCGCCGAAGACGTGAAAGGCAATGGCGGTGGTGGTCAGCCCAAAGCCAACTCCTCCCGGAACGGTATGAACCAAACCGCGATGAACGGTAAACCGGTCGAGCAGGCTGAACAGACCATACCGGATCAGCAGAAAACAGCCCGACCACAGGATGACCAGTTCCACCAGCGAATAACGGCGGCCAAAGGTAAACACCACCAGGAAGCCGGCCACCACCGCCAGCGTCGCGAAGGTGATGCGGACCGGAATGGAGGTAGGCAGGTCGATATCCGGCAGCAGTCCGCCGATGACCCCCAGCACGAAATAGCCAATCACCGCCTGATGGGGCGCCGCGCCGGACATGACCAGCACGGTGGCGGCCAGGCCGCTGACCGCCGCCGCGCCCATCAGGTGGGTGTTGAAATCGGCCATCTCAACCCTGCAACAGCAGGTTTCGCAGGTCGATGATCGCGGCGTTGGCGCGGGAGATGTACGAGGCCATGATCAGCGAATGATTGGCCATCAGGCCGAAGCCGGTGCCGTTGAGGATCATCGGGCTCCAGATAAAACTCTGGGTATTCTCCAGTTCCCGGATGATCTGCTTGAGCGAGACCAAGGCGTTCTTGTTGGCGAGCACGTCCTTGAAATCGACCTCCACCGCCTTCAGGGTATGCACCAGCGCCCAGGTATAGCCGCGCGCCTCGAAGAACACATCGTCGATCCTCAGCCAGGGGGTCTTGACCTGCGCCTGAGCCGGAGTCGGCGTGGACTGGCGGGCGTTGGGGTCGCCGGCCAGATCCACATTGAAACGGGACTGGCCGACGCTGGCGGCCAGCCGCTGCGCAAAGCTTCCCAGCCGCTGCGCGACCACTTGCAGGTACACGTTCAGATTGTCGGCGCGGGTGAAAAATTGCCCGTCGAACGCCCGGTCGTCGGCCAGCCGGTTCAGATAGCGGTACAGCGCCTCGACCCCCTTGCGGTATTCCGACTCCGTGGACGGTAGAATCCAGGATTCCGAATCGTAGTTGAACTGCGGATCGGCCACCTGCAAGTCCCTGTCCTCGATAGACTGGGTCTGGGACCGGCTGAAATCGTTGCGCAGGGAGCGGACCAGGTCGCGCAGCTCGGTCAGCGCGCCGAATTCCCAGTTGGGGATATTGTCGAGATAGACGCCCGGCGGAGTGATGTCGTTGCTGAGATAGCCGCCGGGTTTGTCCAGCAGCGTCTCGGCGATGCGGATGGCGGTGGCGGCGGTCACGTAGCCCGGCACCAGTTTTTTCTGATCATTATTGGCCATCTCCAGCGCGTTCTCGCGCACGTCGAATTCGCCGGGCGAGCGCGACCAGATAAAACCGAGCACGATGACCAAGATGACGTAAGTGACCAGAAACAGGCCAAGGGTCCACCACAGTCCCTTTTCTTTCCAGGTGCGCGGGTGGTAGTAGGTGGCGACCTTGGTGACTTTTTGGGTCAGCTTGGGCTTGGTTGCGGATGGGGATTCTTGAGCGTCCATTGGGGTTCCTTATTTCTTGGTGGATTTCCGAACTCACAGTTGCCGGATGCGCGTCAGTTGCTCTTCCAGCTTGATCACGGCCCGTTGGAGTTCCGTCAGGCGGGCGCGTTCCTTTTCGACGACTTCAGCCGGCGCGCGGCCCAGGAAGTCGGAGTTGCCCAGTTTGGCCAGGCCGCGTTCAGCCTCCTGGCGCAGCTTGGTGATTTCCCTGGTCAGACGGGCGCTTTCCGCCGCCTTGTCGATCAGGCCGGCCATCGGGATCAGGATCTTCATGCCGCCGACCAGGGCGGTGGCGGCTTCCGGCGCCGGCTCCTCCTCACCCAGCCAGGCGATGGATTCCAATCGACCCAGGGTAACCAAGGCCCGGCGATGCCGCTCCAGCCGTTCCCGATCATCCGCTGAACCATGCTGTAGCAGCACCGGCAGCGGCTTGCCGGGGGCGATGTTCATCTCGGCGCGAATGCGGCGCACGCCCAGCAGAAATTGTTGCAGCCATTCGATATCGGCCACTGCCTCAGCCACATTCAACGATTTAATCAGCTTGGTAAAGGTGTCATCGGTGTCTTCCGGGTAGGGTTGGAGCATGATGGAAATCCCCCTGCCTTCGGCACCCCCCTTTGTCAAAGGGGGGTTGGGGGGGATTTCACCCCCCTTTGTCAAAGGGGGGTTGGGGGGGATTTTCCCGGCCAGTGGCGCCACTCGCTGCCAGATTTCCTCGGTGATGAACGGCATCAGTGGATGCAGCAGCCGCAGCAGGGTTTCCAGCACCCGAATCAGCGTGCGCCGCGTCCCGCGCTGGGCCGCTTCGGAACTGGCCGGATCGGTCAGCACCGGCTTGGACAGTTCCAGATACCAGTCACAGAACTCGTTCCAGGTGAACTCGTAGATCGCCTGGGCCATCTGATCGAAGCGGTAGTCCCGCACCGCCGCGTCGGTTTCCGTGATCGTCCGTTGCAGGCGGGACAAAATCCAGCGGTCGGCCTGACTGAGTTCGACTTCACCGCCGTCCAGGCCGGTATCCCGGCCTTCGGTGTTCATCAGCACGTAACGGGCGGCGTTCCACAACTTGTTGCAGAAGTTGCGGTAGCCCTCGACCCGGCCCATGTCGAACACGATGTCGCGCCCCGTCGTCGCCAGCGCGGCGAAGGTGAAGCGCAGGGCATCGGCGCCGTGGGCGTGGATGCCGGCGGGAAACTGCTTGCGGGTGGCTTTCTCGATGCGCGGCGCCATCTGGGGCTGCATCAGCCCGGTGGTGCGTTTGGCGACCAGATCATCCAGCGCTATACCGTCAATGAAATCTAGCGGATCAAGAATATTGCCCTTGGATTTCGACATCTTCTGGCCGTCCTGGTCGCGCACCAAGCCAGTGATGTAGACCTCGCGAAACGGCACATCATTCATGAACTTCAGGCCCATCATGATCATCCGGGCCACCCAGAAGAAGATGATGTCGAAGCCGGTCACCAGCACGCTGGTCGGATAGAAGGTCTTGAGCGCTTCCGTGTTTTCCGGCCAGCCGAGCGTCGAAAACGGCCACAGCGCCGAGGAGAACCAGGTGTC
>DGFE01000129.1 GCA_002391525.1 Competibacteraceae bacterium UBA3908 | reverse complement strand
CGCCTCCCGCAACCGCACCGCTCCCACGTCGCCGATCCCCGCGTTCCCGCCAGCCTCGGTCAGATACAACCGCCGGAAGGCGATCACCCTGCCGTCCTTGCTGAACGCATCGTCCCTGATTTCGACCAGACCGACGCCGGCCATGGCCTCCAGCAACCGCTCGAAGGTTCGCCGATCCCCCTGCCCATTCGTCAGCTTCTCGTGCAACTGGCGGATGGTCTGACCCTCCCGCCAGCGCAAGGCTTCCAACACTTGCAGAGCCAGTTGGGATTCGGCGGGCCTGAGCGAGCGAGAGCGCCGGGCCGCCGCCGCCCGCGGCGCGCACACGTCACAAATCCGGCAGGGCTGATCGTCGTCCCGGTCGCCGAAATGCCGCACCAGCCGCACCATGCGGCAACCGGCCGCCCGGTCGGCGAACTCCAGCATCTGCCGCGGTTCCGCCAGCTTGTGCGCGCGCTGCCGCTCGTAGGGCCGCAGCCAATCTCCGTCGCCCCGGCTGACGTTGCCCTCGGCATCCCGCCAGGCGCCGCCGTGAATGCGCAACTTTTCCAGGGCGATGTCGAACTCCTCCGGGACCAGGCCCAGCCGGTCGCACACTAGCGCCCTGGGCCGCGGCTCGGCGCCGAGCGCCTCGAAAACAAGCGCCAGCCGTTCCGGGTCGGGATAGTCGCGCCGGTGAAACCATTCGTGGGTGCGCAAGTCGGCGTAGGAATAGAGCAGGATGGCGCGGGCCGGCTGACCGTCGCGCCCGGCCCTGCCGATTTCCTGGTAATAACCTTCGACGCTGCCCGGCAGCGCGGCGTGAATCACGGTGCGGATGTCGGGCTTGTCGATCCCCATGCCGAAGGCGATGGTGGCGACGATCACCTGCAACTGGCCGGCGTTGAAAAGACCCTGCACCCGGTCGCGCTCCTGCGCCGCCATCCCGGCGTGATAGGCGGCGACGGGAAAATCCGCCCCCAGTTCCGACGCCAGCAGTTCGGTCGCTTTGCGGGTCGGCGCGTAGACGATGGCCGGTCGCCGACCCGGATCGGTCAGAATCCGCTGGACGGCGGCGTGTCGGTCCGTCACCTTCACTTCCACCGTCTCGACCGCCAGATTGGGACGGCGGAAACCGTGAATGTAACGCGCCGCCTCGCCCATCTCGAGCTGCCGCACGATGTCGTCCTGCACCAGCGGGGTCGCGGTCGCGGTCAGCGCGATCACGGGCGCGGGCCGCAGCAGCGGCAGGTGTTGCCCCAGCATCCGGTAGTCGGGGCGGAAATCGTGGCCCCACTGGGAAATGCAGTGCGCCTCGTCCACCGCGATCAGCGCCGGTTTGCGCCTGGCCAGCAATTCGGGAAAACCCGGCACGCTCAGCCGCTCCGGGGCGATGAACAGATAATCGAGCCGGCCCTGCAAATAGTCGATGCAGACCTGTCGCGACGTCGCCCGGTCGCGGCCGGAGTGGATGCGTTCGGCGCGCAACCCGAGTTCGCACAGTTTGGCGACCTGATCCTCCATCAGCGCGATCAGCGGCGAAACCACCAGGGTCGTGCCGGCTCGCGCGATGCCGGGCAACTGAAAACACAGCGACTTGCCGGCCCCGGTCGGCATCACCAGCAACACGTCCCGGCCTGCGGTCACCGTGCGGCACACCTGTTCCTGATAGGGCCGAAACGCCGGCAGCCGGAACACCGTCCGCAACAGCGCCTCCAACCGGTCCGCCGCCACCGGTTCGCGGCGCGGGACGGCTTCCGCCAGCGGCGCAACCACCGCGACCGGCGATGCTTGGGCAGCCGTCGCGAACGCCTGCGTCACGGCTTCGCGGACATAGCCGGCGATGGCCGCCATGAAACCGTCCAAATCCGCCTCGCCGCGCTGGATGCGCTGCAGGCGCGCTTCCCACTCGCCGGTCATCGCCGGACTCCTGATCGGCGGCTGGACGGTCTGAATCAGGTGGATGCCGCGCTCGGTGGCGCGCAACGCCTTGCCGTCGCGGGTCAGATAGCGGCGCTTGAGCAGGGTTTCGATGATGTCGGCGCGGGTGGCCGGCGTGCCCAGCCCGCTATCCTTCATCGCCGCCGACAGTTCCCTGTCCTCCAGATGCCGTCCGGCGGTCTCCATCGCCGTTAGCAGGGCCGCCTCGGTCAGGCGCGGCGGCGGGCGGGTCCGCTTGACCACGGCGCGGGCCTCCAGCACCCGTTGCGGCTGGCCGACCGTCAGACCCGGCGGCAGGCTTTGCTCGGCGTCGTCTTCGATAGAGGATTCGGCGGCCGATGGGGAAATCCCCCCGCCCTTCGGGCGCCCCCCTTTGGCAAAGGGGGGTTGGGGGGGATTTCGCTGAGCGTCCACTTCCAGCACCTTCCAACCGAGCTGCTCCACCGCCGTGCCGCTGCTGTGATAACGGTCGATGACGGTGGCGCCATCCGCTTCCGGCGTGGTGATGGCGGTGATCAGGGTGGTGACGGCCCAGACCTGTTCATCGTGCCAGGCCATCAGCAGCCGCCGGCAAATCAGGTCGTAAATCCTGCGCTCGTCGGCGGCCAGCGCGGCGCGCGCCGGCGACGGGGTGGGAATGATGGCGTGATGGTCGGTGACTTTGCCGTCGTCCACGAAGCGCGCGCCAAGTGGGCGCTGCCCGGTTCCCGGCGCCAGTCGATCCTGGTAGGGCTGTCGGATCGCCGCGACCACGGCTCCGAGCGTTCCCGCCGCCGCGGTCGAGAGATGGCGGCTGTCGGTGCGGGGATAGCTGATCAGCTTGTGCTGCTCGTACAGCTTCTGGGCGAGGTCGAGCGTGGTCTGGGCGCTGAAACCGTACAACCGGTTGGCGTGACGCTGCAATTCGGTCAGGTCGTACAGCAGCGGCGGCGGCACGCGCCGGGTTTCGGCGGAGCGGGATTCGACGACGGCCCGTCCCCGCTGGGCGCGGGCGACGATGCGCGCGGCTTCCTCGCCGTCGGCGGGCAGCCGCCTGGCCCTGGGGTCGGACGGGCGTTCGCCACGGAACCAGACGCCTCGGTAGCGCGGGGCGACGTCATTCTGTCCCGGCTCCTCCTCGCCCTCGGCCCCCCCCCCCGCCCCCTCTCCCGGAGGGAGAGGGGAGCAACACGGGGTGAAAGTCGCCACCACCTCCCGGTAATCCTCCGGCACGAAGGCGCGGATGGCCAGGTCCCGCTCCACCACCAGCGCCAGCGTCGGAGTCTGCACCCGTCCGACCGACAGCGCCTCGTCGCCGGGCGTGCCGCGGGCCAGGGTGTAAGCCCGCGACAGATTCATGCCGACCAGCCAGTCGGCCTGACTGCGGCCCCGCGCGGCGGCGGCCAGGGGATCGAAGTCCCGCCCGTCGCGCAACTGCTGGAACCCCTGGCGGATGGCGTCCGGCGTCAGCGAGGAAATCCACAGGCGGCTGACCGGCTTGCGGCAACCGGCCGCCTCGTAGAGGTAACGGAAGATCAGCTCGCCTTCGCGCCCGGCGTCGGTGGCGCAGACGATCCGCTCGATGGCCTCGTCGTTGAGCACGCGGCAAACCGCCTCGAACTGCTCGCGGGTGGCGTCGCCGACGATCAGCGGCCAGCGCTCGGGCAACATCGGCAACAGGTCGCGCCGCCAGCGTTTCCAGTCGGGATCGATTTCGTGCGGTTCGGCCAGTCGCACCAGATGGCCGATGGCCCAGGTCACCACGTAACCGTTGCCGTGCAGAAAGCCCGCACCGCGCTGGCGGGCGCCCAGCACTTTGGCGATGTCGCGGGCGACGGCGGGTTTTTCGGCGACGACGGCGACGCTCACGCCGCGCGCTCCAGCGCGAAGCGCCCGTCGACCGTCCGCGACAGCCGCCGCGCCATCCCGCCGGTCATGGCTCGTACACTCGAAAGGTGTTGCGTCCGGCGAGCTTGGCCTGATACATCGCCAGATCGGCGTGGCGCAACAGGGTTTCCATGTCGACGCCATGATCGGGATAAAGCGCGATGCCGATGCTGACGCCGATGTGAACGGTGTTACCGCTCAGATCGAACGGCTCCCCCAACCGGTCGATGATCTTTTCGGCGACCACGCCGGCATCCCGCCCGTCCGCAATGTCCGGCAGCACCACCACGAACTCGTCGCCGCCCTGCCGGGCCACGGTGTCGGTATCGCGCACGCATGCCCCCAGCCGCGAAGCGGCCTGGTACAGCAGCAGATCGCCCAGACTGTGCCCCAGGGTGTCGTTGACCTGTTTGAAACGATCCAGATCCATGAACATCAGCGCCACCTGCCGATGGTAGCGGCGCGCTTGCCTGAGCGCCTGGTCGAGCCGTTCGCGCAGCAGGCCGCGGTTGGGCAAGCCGGTCAGCAGATCGTAGTTGGCGCGGTGAAAAATCGCCTGCTCGGCTTGCTTGCGGGCGGTGATGTCGTTGAAGAAAGCTACATACTCGACGATGCGTCCATTCCGGTCGCGAACCGCCGCGATGGTTTCCCACACCGGATAGACGTCACCGTTCTTGCGGCGCTGCCACAATTCGCCGGACCAGCGTCCGGTTTCGCACAGACTGCGCCAGAAATTCGCGTAGAATTCGCCGCTCTGCCGCCCGGATTTCAGTAGCCGGGGCGTTTGACCCACGACCTCCTCGGACCGGTAGCCGGTGATGGCGGTGAAAGCGGGATTGACCGATTTGATGACGCCCACGGCATTGGTGACCATGATCGCGTCCGCCGCCGTTTGAAACACGGTCTCGGCCAAGCGCAAATGTTCCTCGCTCTTCTTGCGGTCGGTGATGTCCAGCACGACGCTGATCACGCCGGATTCGCCCGATTCCGGCGGGGTAAACACCGCCTGATGGGCCATGACCGACCGGGGTTCGGCGCCGGCCCGAACCACTTCGGTCTCATAAACCCGCTGCCGCCACCCTTCGGCGCCGGCGCTGCCGGCGACCGGGGCCGGCGGCTTCGGAATCGGGCAACCAGACGCCCGCGGAGTCGCGTCCGCCGGCGTCGACGACTGGCCCGTCAATGCTTCAAAGGCGGGATTACACACCAGGCAACGTCCCCGGGCATCTTCCACCGCAATCGGCACCGGGAGGGTTTCGATCAGCACCCGCTGGAAATCGACCCGCCAGGCCAGTTCCCGCATGGCGGCGCTGGCCCGCAGCAGATAGCGGGCGCGCTGGGCGAGGATGAGCCAGTTGAGCGGCTTGGTGATGAAATCGGTGGCGCCCGCGTCGTAGGCGCGCCGAATGGAAGACTCGTCGTCCAGGCCGGTGATCATCACGATGGGCACGCGCTTTCCAGCCGGCGTTCGGCGCAACCGGGCGCAGGCGGCGAAGCCGTCCAGCCCCGGCATCATCACATCCAGCAGGATCAGGTCGCAGGGGCGCGCGGCAAAGATCGCGAGCGCAGTCTCGCCGTTCTCGGCCGCCGTCACGGCAAAACCTTCCCGTTCCAGGGTTTCCCCTACCAGCAACCGGATCACCGGATCGTCGTCGACCACCAGGATCCTGATCTGGCTATCGTTTTCTCTATCCATAAGGTTATCTCCATCGCCAGCCGCGCCGGCTTGGCGCGGTCGCCGTGTTTCACCGGTCGGCGCGGCCATCATACTCCAGCTCGCCGTTGGCCGGCTTCCCGGGCGCGTTCCATGCCGCCGACCAGATAGCCCGCCGGATCGCCGCCGCCCTCCAGCACGGTGGCAACCCCGCCCCGCAATCCTCCCGCCCGGTTGACCAACACGCCCAGCCCCACCGAACAGCCAATGCAACGCACCCGGCCCAGGCGGCTCCGGACGGAAAGCAGCTTGATTTCAACGTAGCCCGTCGGCGGCGCGGACGTGATGGTGCCGCGTAGCGGTTCATAAGGGCTGGATAAGGACTGGCGCCACTCATGTCATTCTCCCGATTCACTTGACTGCGATTGTAGGGGCCACCGGAACGGGTCGCAATGCGATTCGGGAAATGGTCCGCCTGCATTTCTTCGCCGTTCGATCCGTGTGTTGCCGGTGAACGGCTTGATCATGTTGCAACGGGAATGGCTTCAGGAAGCGTTGCACCGCCAGGGCTGCATCTGTGCTCGACACCCCACCGCACCGCTTGCCGGCGGCCATGGTCACCCACTATCTTGAGCTCGAGCGCGGCGGGCGGCTGTGACGCGCGTTGCAGACAAAACTGACGATTCGTGTTAATAAACAGAGCGTCGCGCCAGTCGCGGACGGTCTCCCGGTGAACCGTTCGCGTTCGCGCATGGTCAATAGAGTTAGTCATTAACCTGAGGAGGTTCCTCGAAATATGGTGCGTAAAGACGAACTGCTGATGAAACCGCCGGTCACGCTGACCCTGGACAAGCCGCTGGCCGGCAACCGGGTGCTGCGCAACACCTACCTGCTGTTGTCGATGACCCTGCTGTTCAGCGCCCTCACGGCCGGCATCGCCATGGCCACCAATGCGCCACCGTTCCACTGGCTGATCACGCTGGGCGGCTATTTCGGGCTGTTGTTCCTCGTCACCCGCTTGCGCGACAGCGCCTGGGGCCTGGCGGCGGTATTCGCCCTGACCGGGTTCCTCGGTTACACGCTGGGACCGATTCTGAACGCGTACCTCAGCCTGCCGAACGGCTCGCAGGTCGTCATGACCGCCCTGGGCGGCACCGGCGCGATTTTCCTGGCGCTGTCCGGCTACGCGGTCGTCAGTCGCAAGGACTTCAGTTTCATGGGGTCCTTCCTGATGGTGGGCATCCTGGTCGCTTTCCTGGCCGGCCTGGGCGCGATGTTGTTCAACATTCCGACGCTGTCGCTGGCGGTGTCGGGGATGTTCATCCTGCTGATGTCCGGCATGATCCTGTGGCAGACCAGCGAGATCATTCACGGCGGCGAGACCAACTACATCATGGCGACCGTCAGCCTGTACATCTCGATCTTCAATCTGTTCCTGAGCCTGCTGCAGATTCTGGGCGTCGTGTCCGGCGATGAGTGATGGCGTTCGGCCAGGGCCGAATCGCAACGAAACCCCGCGTTCGCGGGGTTTTTTTTGGCTTTCCAAGCCACGACCCTCCAAAAAAAAGGCCGGACAGAGATGTCCGGCCAAAAACCACCAAAGGAGGATGTGCAGCAGACTGAGGAGAAGAAAAATGCCTGCTACACATTTGCTATTTTAACAAAAAAATTAGAGTAAACATACTACTTTTCGTTGTTTTTCGGCAAAAAACAACATTTTGTTGTACAAACAATAGGTTACCCCCGGCTCTTTCCCGCCGCCGAAAAATCCATTCGCTCAAGGCAATTCCGGTAACACCGAATCATCGGACAGCGCCAGAATCGCGTCGATGAGCCGATCCGGCTCGCGCACCCCGCCGTAGGCCATCAACATCCGCGCCTTGGCGATCAGTTCGACCGGCGACAGCGCCGCCTCGGGATCGCCCTTGGCATGAGTGCGTCGCGCTGTCACCCGTTCGCCGCCGCGCACCGTCACCGTCACCGCGCCGCCCCACGCCTGCGGATAGGCCGAGGCATAGGGTTCGGCCACTCGCACGACCACTCGTTCCCGCAAATCCGCCAGTTCGGCCCGCGCCGATTGGGTGAAGGCGGCGAAATCCACGTTCTCCCGGGTCAGGGCCGCCGCCGCGCAATGCTGCAACGAAAACTTGGCCTCGTAGTCGCTTTGCGGCAACGGCCGGTCGCAGACCTCCAGGGCCGCCGGATAAGTCTCCACCTCCACCTGTTCAATCGTGCCGGCCACCACCCGATGGCGCAACTCCTGCGCCGCGTCAATCGTCGGATGCGTGTGCCGGCAGGAAGGCCAGGGCTTGATCGAGGTTCGCAGTAGCTGCCAGGGGCCGTCCGCATCGCGCGTCACCGCGTCGGGGTCGGCATCGGGGCAAGTCGCCACGAACCAGCCCTTGGCGCCTTCCAGAATCGCCGGCGGCCCGGTAAAACCGAAGCGCGCCAGATCCGCCGCCAGCACCCCCGCCTCCGCCGCCCGCCCGGCGTGCAGATGCTTGGTCATGGTCCCGGCTTCCAGAAACTGCCAGAGGCCGGAGGACTGGGTGCCGGCATTGCCCAGGGCATGGACCGTCGCCGGCGCGTCGAGCTGCAACAGCGCCGCCGCCGCCATGGCCGAACCATACGGACCGCACGTCGCGGTGTTGTGCCAAATCCGGTAATGGGATGGTCCGACCGCCATCCCCACCCGGGTCGCCGCCTCGAATCCCCACAGCACCGCCTTGAGCATGGCATGGCCGCGAATGCCTTCCCGAGCCGCCACCGCCCAGGCCGCCGGCACCACCACGCAACCCGGATGCACCACCGAAGCCCGGTGCAGATCGTCGGTTTCCAGAATATGGGTCAACGCTCCCAGCAGGAAAGCACGCCGCGCGGCATCGGCCACGACGGTTTCACCGGCCCAGCGCAACAGAATCCCGCCGGGTTCGCTCACCCGCCCCGCCAGCGCGTTCGCCAGCCCGTCCAACGTCAGCAACGCCGCGTGTTCCAAATCAGCGGTGGTAACCGGCTTGGCGGCGATCAGTTCGGTCAACTGTTGAGTCAGCGTCAGGTTTTGCATGTTTTGTTTCCTCCTCCGGACGGCGAAACGGGGGTATGACAGCTTGGGGTTTGGTGGAACGACCGGCGTTGATTGTAACCGCCGTCGGCGGGAAGCCGCTCAGGCTTTCCAGGGTCGCCCGCACGCCATGAACCGCCGCCAGATCTCGGCGAACAGGTCCTCGTGGACATCCAGCCGGCAACCGTACCAACCTTCGATCACCTGCCGGGCCGCGGATATCGATTTCAGGCCCGCCTCGTCCAGCAGCCGACGGGTAACCGCGATATCGTTCATCACCCCCAGGCAGTCCTGCAATCTGGCCACCGCGGTCAGATAGACCCTGACTGCCGCCACGGGGTAGAGGCTGGCGAAAAAATCCTGCGCATAGCGCAGTTCCTTGATGCGAATGCGCAGGGCATGGCGCTCCTCGGCGGACAGGTCCGCGAAGGCTTTCCCCTGCCTCACCACCCGTCGGTGATCGCGTTCGAGCAGCGGGTTGGCGAACTCCGACACCGGCTTGCCCAGCCGCCGCCACTGTTTGTCGCTCGCGCCGTCGCGCCAGGGGCGGCGAACCAGCCAGTCGGCGCAGCGTTGCAGCAGCAGCGGATAACGAGGCTCGGCCAGCGCTTCCCGCAAGGTCCGATGATGGGTTTGGCGAAGGGTCTCGGCCTTGACGCGGAACAGGATCAGGCCGCGCTTGCGGGGAAAACGCTCGAGCAGCGGCGGCATTCCCTCTTCCAGGAACACGTCCCAGTCGCGGGCCGGCCCCAGAACCCCGTTCAGCCAGCGGATGTCCTCCACCACGTCGGCGCTGGCCTCGCGGGGAATCAGGGGTCGGAATATTTTCAGCCCGGAACGCAGTCGCCGGAACGCCACCCGCATCTGATGGATGCCCTCGACCTGACCGCGCAGCACCGCCGGCCGGTTGGCGTCGGCGTGGCGCAGGCAAGCGCCGATGATGGCGACGAAGGCTTCTTCGCTGGTGGCGTTGGCGTCGAGCTGAACGGGGCTGGCCTTGACATGAGTGATGATATCGGAGTCCACGGTGGTTGACGGCTCGATAAAGGCGATCCGGGATGGGAAACCAGACGAATGACGCTCGCTCCCACTGTTTTGGCCAAAGTGAGTCACGCTTTGCTCCAGTCGCGGGTCTGGCCTGTCTCCCGGACTATCCTGAATTTTACCCCTTTCCCATCAGACCAGTTCCGGCCGGCTGGCGCGGATCACGCGCAGCGCGGCCAGCGCCGCCGGGTAATCGAAGCCATTGATCCGTTGCCCCAATTCGTCCGCCTGGTTGCCCAGGGCCAGCCGCAACAAGGCAGCGGAGTCGCGGAACAGTTCGTTGGCGCGCATGTCATCCTCGACCAGCAGGGTTTCGAGCCGGACCAGCACCGCCCGCGCTCGCGGCCAGTCCGGCGCCGCCGGGGGGGCAAGGTCCGCCTCCGCCGGCAGCGCCGCCAGCAGAGCGGCGGCCAGGGCCGCGTGCTCGGTTTCGACCGCTGCCAGAAGCGCGATTCCGTCCGCCACGCGCCGCGTGTCAAGCGCCTGCTCCAACTCGGCGGCCAGGGCCCGTACCCGCATCGCGCCGAACATCGCCGCCGCGCCCTTGAGGGAATGCGCCAGCCGCCGAGCCTCGGCAAGCTCTCCGGCGTCCAGGCGCTCGCGCAAGAGCGCCACATCGTGGGCATGGCTTTCGGCATACTGTCGCAGCAGCCGGAGATAACTCGCCAACCGACCGCGCACGCTCTTCAGACCCAGACTCGCGTCGAACCCCGGAATCGCGGCGAGGCGCCGCAGCACATCGTCGGTTGGAGCCGGGGTCGGCGGCGGGACCGGCTCCGGCGAGGCCGGGGTTCCCGCCGCCCCGGGCAGCCAGCGCGACAAGGCGGTGAACAGGATGTCTGGATCGACCGGCTTGCCCACATGATCGTTCATGCCCGCCGCCAGACAACGCGCCCGATCCTCGGCGAAGACGTTGGCCGTCATCGCCAGGATCGGCGTGGTGGCCCGGCCCGGCAGGCGGCGAATCGCCCGCGTCGCTTCCAGGCCGTCCATCTCCGGCATCTGCACGTCCATCAGGATCAGGTCGTAGGCGGTCCGCCGCGCCATTTCGACCGCCTGGACGCCGTTCCCGGCCAGATCGACGCGCAAGCCCGCCGCCTGCAGCAGCGCCAGGGCCACCTCCTGGTTGACCGGATTGTCTTCCACCAGCAGCAGGCGGGCGTCCCGACAATGCCGCGCGAGTGTCCGTTCGACCGTGGAGCCCACCGCCGGGGATGTTTCCGACCCGTCAAACCCGGATGGGCGGGACCGACCAGCCCCCTTGCCGAAACGGGCCGTCAACCAAAAGGTGCTGCCCGCGCCGGGCCGGCTGTCCACGCCGACGTCGCCACCCATCAGCCGGGCCAGCCGCCGGTTGATGGCCAATCCCAGCCCCGTGCCACCGTACTGGCGGGTGGTCGAGCTGTCGGCCTGCTCGAAGTCCTGGAAAATCCGGGCTGTCTCCGCCGGGGTGAGGCCGATGCCCGTGTCCCGCACCTCGAAACGGATCAGCGCGTCGGTTGCGCTTTCCTCGACCAGCGACCCGCGCAGGACGATGGAGCCCCGCTCGGTGAACTTCACCGCGTTGCCGACATAGTTGAGCAATGTCTGAGACAGCCGCGTGGCGTCGCCGATCAGCACCGGCGGCAGGCCGTCCATCTCCATGGCGAAGTCCAGTCCCTTGCGACGGATGCTCTCGGCCATCATGGAACGGATGTTGGCCAACACGGCGCCGAGCTCGAATTCGAGTTCCTCGAGCACAAGCCGGCCCGCCTCGATCTTGGAAATGTCCAGGATGTCGTTGACGATGCCCAGCAGATGGTGGGCGGCATCCGCGATCTTGTCCAGCTGTTCGCGCTGTCGGGGGTCGTTCGCGTCGCGTTGGGCCAAACGGGTCAAGCCGATGATCGCGTTCATCGGCGTGCGGATTTCGTGGCTCATGTTGGCCAGGAAGACGCTCTTGGCCCGGCTCGCGGCTTCGGCCTCGGCGGCGCGACGGGCCAGCTCCGCGTTGAGGGCCGCGATCTGGCGCTCCCGCGCCTTGCGCTCGGTGTTGTCGAACACCATCGAGCGACTGGCGAGGTAACGACCAGCGGCGTCGCGCAGCGCCGTGGCGCTGATGACGACCGGCAGCAGCGAGCCATCCTTGCGCACCAGATCGAATTCCAGATCGTGGACATAACCGGTTTGCCTGAATCGGGGAAAATTTTCCTCGAATGCGGCCAGGCTCCGGGGGGCAAGCAGCTGCCGGAAGTTCATCCGGCCAACGACTTCCTCGCGGCTGTAGCCGAGCCAGGACAGTTCGGTGTCGTTGATCCGCACCAGGGTCCCGTCGGCGTCGAGCGAGTGATAACCACAGGGAGCATTGTTGTATAGATCGGCGACTTGCGCGCTCTGCTCCGACAGGACGCGGTTGGCTTCCTCGAGCTGCCGGGTGCGTTCGACCACCAGCGCCTCCAGATGGTGGCGGTGGCGGTCCAGTTCGGCGGTGGCGCGCTTGCGCTCGGTGATGTCCTGGAACGTACCCGTGATATAGACTTCGCCCGCGTGCTCCACCCGACCGATGCAGCGCAGTTCGGCCCAGAAGCGCCGACCCGAGGCGGCGATCATCCCGGACTCCAGGGTGAAGGGCGTGCCGCGTTCCCAGGCTTCCCGCAGACACTGGCGGATGACGGGAAGAAACTCGGGCGCGTAATAGCGCAGTCCTTCCTCCAGGGTGGCGGGCGGGCGATCCAGGGGGTGTTCCACCAGCCGGTAAACCTCCTCGGTCCACATCAGCATGCCGGTGACCGGATTGGCCTTCCAACCGCCGACATGAGCGATGGATTGGCTTTCCCGCAGGAACATGGCAGCTTCTTCCAGCGCCTTTTCGACCCGTTTCCGCCCGCTGATATCGATCCCGACCCCCAACAGGCAGGCCCGACCGGCGATCCGGGTCCGCCGTCCGCTGAAATGGTAGGGAATCCCGCGGCCATCCCTGGTTCGCAGCTCGGCTTCGACAGTGGCTGCGCCCCGTTCAAAAACGTCCCCGATAGCCCTGGCCACCCGGCTCTTGTCGTCGCCCGTGAAGAAGTCCAGACCGTTCATGCCGGCCAGGCTGTCCGCCGGGTAGCCGGACACCTCCGGCAACCTCCGATTCCAGCGGAGCAGACGACCCGCTGCGTCGAGCAGGTAGAAAATGCCCGGCAGACTGTTGACGATGTCGTCGGCGAGCCGCTTTTCCTCGCGCAACTTGCCTTCACGCTTCATCGTGGTCGCCGTAGCGTTCGGCAATGGCCCTGAATTCGTCGAAGTGAGCGAGAAAAGCGTCCACCATGTCCGGGTCGAAATGCCGGCCACGCTCCGCGGCGATGATGTCGCGAGCCTGGCCATGGGACATGGGCGGCTTGTAGGCGCGCCGGCTGATCAGCGCGTCGAACACATCGGCCAGGGCCATCAGGCGGGCCGAGATGGGAATCGCGTCTCCGACCAGCCCTTCGGGGTAGCCGCCGCCGTTCCATCGCTCGTGGTGGTAACAGGCGATTTCCTTGGCCAGCGTCAGGAATTCGACGGGCCTTTCGGCATCGCGCTCCGCCTGCTCGATGGCCTCGCTGCCGAGCCGGGTGTGGGTCTTCATGATCTCCCACTCCTCCGGGCTGAGCCTGCCGGGCTTGAGCAGGATATGGTCGGGAATGCCGACCTTGCCGATGTCGTGCAGCGGCGCCGACTTGGCCAGCAGTTGCACGTTGCGGTCGGTCAGGAAGGAAGCGAAGCGCGGATGGTTCCGCAACTTCAGGGCCAGGGTGCGCATGTATTCCCGGGTGCGGCGCAGGTGGTTGCCGGTCTCGGCGTCGCGCGTTTCCGCCAGCCGCGCCAGGGCGTGGATGCTGATGTCCTGGATCAGCTGGTTTTCGGCCATGCGCCGGGCCACTTCGGCTTCGAGAAAGACATTCTGGTTGCGCAGCCAGTCGCGCGCCCGCTTCAGTTCCAGTTGGGCATGCACGCGGGCCAGCACAATCGACGGTCGCAAGGGTTTGGTGATGTAATCGACCGCCCCGAGATCCAGGCCGCGTTCCTCGTCCTCGGTGGCGTCCATCGCGGTGACGAAGATGACCGGGATGTCGCGCGTTCGCGGATCCTGGCGCAGACGCGCCAGCACGGTGTAACCATCCATCTCCGGCATTACCACGTCGAGCAGGATCAAATCCGGTTTTGGGTCGGAAGCCGCGATTCGCAAGGCGCGCCGCCCGGAATTCGCCGCCCGCACCCGATAGGCCGGCAGCAGCAACTCGCCAAGGACATCGAGATTTTCCGTGGAATCGTCGACCACCAGGATGGTTGCGGAATCCACCGTCAGCGGAAAGTCAGCCATGCACACGCCTTTCGACGACGCTGTTGAGGTTTTGAAGGCTCTCGGGACCGAAATGGCCTGATTCGATGAAATGGCTCGATTCGGTGGCGACCCGGAATGCACGGCGCCGATTGCTTCCAGCCATTCAATTCGTTTCTGAAGCCGCCCCCACGCGTAACAGCGCTAATTATAGCGCCTGGCGACATTGGCATGGCTTCAGGAGAGGCGCGTTTTCGTACAGACTCTCAGTTGACCGCCCGTCGGGCGATGCCCTTTGGTTTGCGCTTCTTCAACCGCTGGGCTTCCCTCTGGCGCCGTTCCGCCAGCTCGATCAGGACTTGCTGGGAACCGCGGGGATCGTCACCCTCGCCGGGCGTGCGCTGGATATAACTTCCGTCGGGCTGCATGTCCCAGGCGCTGCGTCGGTCGTTGAGTTGCACCTCGATGATCTGTCGTAACTCCCGTTGCAACTCCGGCGTATCCACCGGCGTCACCACCTCGACCCGGCTTTCCAGGTTGCGCTTCATGCAATCGGCGGAACCGATGAAGTACTCCTCGGCCCCGTTGTTGAGGAAGTAGAAAATCCGTGCGTGTTCCAGGAACCGGCCCACGATGCTGACCACCCGCGCGGTCTCCGACACTCCCGGAACGCCGGGCCGCAGCCGGCAGGTATCGCGCACGATCAAATCCACCCTGACCCCCGCCTGGCAAGCCCGATACAGCGCCGCCGTGAGGTCCTTGTCCTCCAGGGCGTTCATCTTGAACTGAATCAGCGCCGGCCTGCCCGCCCTGGCGTGCCCGATCTCCCGCTCGATCTTGGCCAGCAGCGCCGGCTTCAGCACCTTGGGCGCCGGCAACAGCTTGCGGTAATTGCGCTTGGGCACGTAACCGGTGGTCAGATAGTTGAACAACTCGGTCAGGTCCTCGCCGATGGCCGGATCGCAGGTCAGCAGACCCAGATCGCAGTAGAGCCGGGCGGTGCCGGCGTGGTAGTTGCCGGTGCCGATATGGGCGTAGCGGCGCAGGCCGCTGAAATCGCGCCGCACCACCAGAATCACCTTGCTGTGGGTCTTCAGCCCCACCACGCCATAGGTGACGTGGATGCCGGCCTCCTCCAGCCGGTTCGCCCAGCGGATGTTGGCCGCCTCGTCGAAGCGCGCCTTCAGTTCCACCACCACCGTCACCTGCTTGCCGTTCTGCGCGGCGTCGATCAGATACTCGATGATCTTGGAATCCGCCGAGGTGCGGTACAGGGTCATCTTGATCGCCAGCACCTTGGGATCGTCGCTGGCCTCCAGCACGAACCGCTCCACCGAGGTGGCGAACGATTCATAAGGATGTTGCAGCAAAAACGGGCCGTTCTCGCGGATGATGTGAAAGATGTTGCGCTTGTCGTTCAGCTTGGGATGATCGAGCGGATGATGCGAGGGATCGTGCAGCTCGGGCCGGTTGATGCCGACGATCTGGAACAGATCCCGCAGCGCCATCATGCCGTCGATCTCGAACACCTCGCTGGCCTCGTCCAGCCCCAGTTCGGCGGCCAGCATTCCGCGGTGGGTCGCCTCCATGTTCTTCTCCACCTCCAGCCGGACAATCGGCGCGAACCGGCGCTCGCGCAGTTCCGATTCGATCATCACCAGCATGTCGTCGGCCAGATCCTCGTCGCGTTCGGTGATGGCGTTGCGGGTCACCCGGAACAGTTCGCACGCCTCGATCACCATGCCGGGGAACAGCAGGTCGAGGTTGTTGGCCATCACGTCTTCCAGCGGCACGTACAGTTCCTCGTCGCCCACCTTGAGGAAGCGCGGAATCCCGGAGCCGACCGGCACCTTGATCCGGGCCAGACCGGTGGATTCGTCGTCGGGATAGCGCACCGTCACCAGCAGGTTGAGCGACAGATTGGAGATGAACGGGAACGGGTGGGCCGGGTCCATGGTCTGGGGCGTGACCAGCGGGAAGATGTTGAGCAGGTAGTATTCCCGCATCTGCTTGCGTTGCGCCTCGGTCAGCCGCTTGTAGCTGCGCAGCACGATGCCCTGCTCCTTCAGCAATCGATGCAACCGGGACGCCAGCGTCCGCTGCTGTTCCACGATGTCGCGCACCACCGCCTGGCATTCGCTCAACTGCTGCTCCGGGCTGCGGCCGTCCACGGTCAGTTCCCGCACTTTCGCGCCGATCTGCTGCTTGAGGCCGCCGATGCGCTTCATGAAAAACTCGTCGAGATTGGAGCCGACGATGGCCAGGAACTTCACCCGCTCCAGCAGCGGCGTGCGTTCGTCCTGCGCCTCGTGCAGCACCCGCCGGTTGAACGCCAGCCAGGTCAGTTCGCGGTTCAGATACCACTCGGGCGCGGTGAGATCGACCGCCGGCGGCTCTTCCGGCGCGGCCGTTTCGACAGCCGGGATTTCGTCCCGACGCCCGCGGCCACTCCGCGCTTTCGGCGTTTCCGCGATCTCGGCGGTCGCAACGCCGCTGGACAACGCTTCGGCTTGCTCGGTCATCATCGCCATACCTCGGAAAGGGTCAATATCGTCGTTTTTCGGATTCATGCCGGTTGCGGTCCGCCGGCGAGCGCCGCTTCCAGCCGCTCGCAGATCGTCCGCAGCACCTGGATGCGCGCATGGCGCTTGTCGTCCGCTTCGATCAGCGTCCACGGCGCCTGGCGGGTGCTGGTGCGTTCCACCATGTCGTTGACCGCCAGTTCGTAGTCGGCCCAGCGCTCACGGTTGCGCCAGTCCTCGTCGGTGAGCTTCCACGCCTTGTAGGCGATCTGCTCGCGTTCCTTGAACCGCCGCAGCTGCTCGTCCGGGGTGATGTGCAGCCAGAACTTCAGCAGCACGATGCCCCGCTCCACCAGCTGGGCCTCGAAATCGTTGATCTCGGCATAGGCGCGCTGCCATTCGCGGGTACGGGCGAAACCCTCGATCCGCTCCACCAGCACCCGCCCGTACCAACTGCGGTCGTAGATCGTGACCCGTCCGGCGCGCGGCAGATGCCGCCAGAACCGCCACAGGTAGTTGTGGGCGGCTTCCTCGTCGGTGGGCGCGGCGATCTGGATCACCTGGTAATCGCGGGCGTCCAGCGCGGCGGTGATGCGGCGGATGCTGCCCCCCTTGCCAGCCGCGTCCCAGCCCTCGAACACCAGCAGGGTCGAAATCCTGCGCTCGCGCGCGGCGCGCTGCAGCTGGTTCAGCTTGGCCTGGTAAAGTTTCAGCCCGGCGTCGTAGTCGTCCTTGGCCAGGGTCTTGCTCATGTCCAGCCGCGACAGAATGGTCACCGCCGACAAGGGATCCGGGTCCGGCGACGCCGGCCTCGACGGCTGGCCGCCGGTTTTGCCGTTGCCGCCGCCGGGCGGCGCCTTGGCCTCTTCCAGCCGGAACCGGATGGCGTCGCGGATGCTGGTGGCCACGGCGACGCTCCGGTAGCGCTCGTCGTAACCCTCGACGATCTTCCACGGCGCCAGGCCGGTGCTGGTCTTCATGAGCGTGCGCTCGGCGGCGGCGATGAACTGGTCGTACAGCTCCCAGTGCCGCCAGTCGCGCTTGGAAATCCGCCAGTGCAACAGCGGGTTTTTCTCCAGCTTGCGCAACCGTTCCTTCTGCGCGTCCTTGGACAGGTGCATCCAGAATTTCAGGATCAACGCGCCATCGTCGGCCAGGGTTTTCTCGAAGGTCTTGATCCGTTCCAGCCGTTCGTCGAAGTCGGCCAGCCCGATATGGCCGTAAACGTGATCGAGAATCGGCTTCGAGTACCAGGAACTCAGAAACAGACCGATCCGGCCCCGGGGCGGCAGTTCCCGCCAGAACCGCCAATACTCGGGCCGGTCGCGCTCCTCGTCCGACGGCTCGCCGAAGGCGCGGGTCATCAGCCAGCGCGAATCCATCCACTCGTGCAGTTTGTTGACCGTCTCGCTCTTGCCGGCGCCGTCCACGCCGGCAAACACGACGATGACCGGAAAATCGGCTTCCCGCAGTTCCATCTGCATCATCAACAAGTCTTCCCGCAATCGCGGAACCTGCTGATGAAAATCCTCTTTCGGCAGCTTACGTTGCAGCTCGGCGGTTCTGAACATGGGTCGTCTCGCTCACGCTGGTAGGGACAATCGGAGGCCCAGAAATTTCCAGGCGACGCTGAAAAATAAATTTTATTATATTTTTCAAAATGTTTATTTTTAATAACACCGGCGGTGATTCCCCGTCGATGCAGGTGGCGGTTGTGGCCGCGCGGTTTGTGCTACTCTAAACTCGTTGACCGACAGACGCTCGACTCTCCCGCTTGAGTCGCGATGGCCTCTCGACCGTCGCCACGATGATCAAGCCTCGATAACACCAAGGAGAAACCGATGATGCGGCGGCTATTGGCCGGTCTGGTTCCGGCGGTATTGGCATTCCTTTCCGGACCCGTTCAAGCGGATATTTACGCTTTCGTGGACCGCAACGGGGTGCGGCATCTGAGCAACGTTCCCAACGACCCCCGCTACAAGCTGGTGATGCGCACCCCGACCTATCGCAAGGAATCCGCCCGGGCCTCCAGCTTTGCCCCGACCAATCTGTATGGACCCGGCGGCGCCCTGAAAACCCAACGCGGTTATCCCCGCGCGGTCGCCCGATCCAGACCCTTCCGGGTCAACGAACAAAACCGCCAGCGCTTCGCCGCCGACGTCAACCGCATCGCGGCGCAGCACCGGCTCGATCCCGCGCTGATGCACGCCGTGATCAGCGCGGAATCGTCCTATAACCCCTGGGCGGTGTCACCCAAGGGCGCCATGGGCCTGATGCAGCTGATGCCGGGCACCGCCGAGCGCTTCGGCGTCAGCAATCCCTACGACCCCATCGCCAACATGTATGGCGGCGCGCGCTATCTGCGCTGGCTGCTCGACCAGTTCAACGACACCCGGCTGGCGGTGGCCGCCTACAACGCCGGCGAGGGCGCGGTGCAGAAATACGGCAACCAGGTCCCACCCTACCAGGAAACCCAGACCTACGTCGTGCGGGTGTTGAATTTCTATCAGCAATACAAATTGAACGGCCTGTACAACACGGCCTCGTACAGCACCGGCGCGACCGGCAGTCCGCTGGCCTACAATAACGGTTACACGGGCGGTTCCGCCGGCTATCCGAGCCGTTCCGGCAACCCCACCATCATCATCCCGCGCACGGGCGCGCGCCCCGCCGCCCTGGTGACCGCGGGCAATTCCGGCCCGGCCACGATCCCGCGCACGTATCTGACGCCCACCGGCACCCGGATCATCGTCGGCGCCAGCGGCGCGGGCAACAGCGGCATGAGCCGTGCCGTGGCGAACGCCGGCGC
>DGFE01000022.1 GCA_002391525.1 Competibacteraceae bacterium UBA3908 | reverse complement strand
GCACGGAAAAGAAGCCGAGATTGAAGCGCCTCTCACTCAGCACCAGGATGCCCAGCAGCAACAGGTCGTACACCAGTACATAGAAAAACCACAAAGCAATCGCCAAACCGCTGGCGCGCACCCGGTCGCGGGTCAGCGCCGACACCAGCACCGCGATACTGAGGAAAGCCAGGCCCAGCAACAGCGCGCTGCCCGTGAACCCCGCGTAGGGCGCGAGCGCTTTCCATCCCAGGCGCCAGGTCAGCGCCAGTCCCGCCAGTCCGAAACCGGCCAGGGTGGAGCAGGCCAGCGCTGCGGCCAATCCCAGGTATTTGCCCAGCAACAGTTCCAGCGGAGTGATGGGCAGGGACAGCAACAGCTCCAGGGAACCGCGTTCCCGCTCCCCGACGATGGCGTCGTAACCGAGAATCAGGGCGATCAGCGGCACCA
The DNA here is from genome assembly GCA_002391525.1 of Competibacteraceae bacterium UBA3908. Taxonomy (GTDB): domain Bacteria; phylum Pseudomonadota; class Gammaproteobacteria; order Competibacterales; family Competibacteraceae; genus Competibacter_A. The sequence continues at coordinate 2,116 of DGFE01000022.1, read as the reverse complement.
GATAAATCACCAGACTGACCAGGCTGGCGATGGTCACGTCGATGCCGCGAAAGCCGACCGCCCCCTGTTGGGCCGCGCCGAAATAGGCGATCACCAGCGCGAAGGCGGCGAACACCAGCGCCACCGCCAATACCCAGCGGTTGCGGATGCGATCCCGAAATTCCTTGCCGGCGATCACGGCGATGGGTTTGAACTCGATGGGCGTTTTCATCATGCGGCGTCGCTGTAGCCGAGGAAGATGTCTTCCAGGGAAGGCTCCCGGATCTGCAGGTCCAAAATGGCCCGGTCCAGACTGGTCAACAGGGTCAGTACCGCCATCTTGTGTTCGCGAGGGCAGCGGACGTGGGCGGTGTCGCCGTCGAGTCGCAGGCTGGCGCCAGGCTGCCGCGCCAGCGCCCGCTGCAGCGACTCCACCGCGCCGGGACCCAAGGTCACCTGGAAATCCAGCGGCAGATTCAGGGCTGCGCGCAACTCGTGGACCGTCCCCAGCGCCTGGATTTTGCCGGTTCGCATCAAGGCCAGCCGGTCCACCCGCAACTGGATTTCGGCCAGGATATGAGAACTGAGCAGGACGGTGACGCCCCGCTCCCGCAGTTCGCGGAGGATTTGATAGAACTCGCGGATACCCTGCGGATCGAGACCGTTGGTCGGCTCGTCCAGAATCAGCAGGCGCGGAGAGCCGAGCAGCGCCTGGGCGAAACCGAGGCGCTGGCGCATCCCCTTGGAATAGCCGCGCACCCGGCGGCGGGCGGCGGCGGCCAGCCCAACCTTGGCCAGCAGCGATGGACAGGAAGCGGGATCGGCGCCTTTGAGGCGGGCGAAAAATCGCAGGGTCTCCAGCCCGGAGAGGTTGTCGTACAGCGCCAGGCTTTCCGGCAGATAGCCGATGCCGCGCCGCACCTGACGGAAGGCTTCGCCATGCGCCGGCTGGCCGGCGATGTGAATGTCGCCGCGGTTCGGCGGCAGCAATCCCAGCAGCAGCTTGAACAGGGTGGTCTTGCCGGCGCCGTTGTGGCCGATCAGGCCGAACAGCTCGCCGGCCCGCACGGTCAGGTCCACCTCGTCCACCGCCCGCGTGTCGCCGAAATCCTTGATGACTCCGCGCACTTCAATGACGTTGTATGCCAAGCCAGCCGCTCCAGTCGGGTTGAAAAGGCCGCATCCGGGGATGGTTGTCGATCACGCTGGGACCGCGCAGCAAGGGGAATTGTCTGGCGATCAGCCGCAGGCTTTGCACCGCCGGGCTGTTCAACAGCAGTTTGGCCAAGGGATATTGCCAGGTCAGGCGATCCACCACGTCGTTGGCCTGGTAGGGAATGTCGCCGATGCCATCGCCGTCGGCGTCCCAGCCCACGTAGTTGCTCCAGTAATTACCCTCGCGCTTGCCCCATTCTTCGTTGCGGGTGGCGACATAACGAATCTGGTCGCGGTTCTGGATGAAGTCGTTATGATCCACGTCGTTGTTGATCGAACCCGCCCACAGATGCACGCCGATCCGATTACCCATGACCAGGTTGCCTTTAAGAACGTTGTATTCGGCATCGTAGATGAAAAAACCCTTGCTGTTGCCGACCACGATGTTGTTCTCGATCACCGAATCCTGGATGGTGCGCAGCATGATGCCGTGGTCGGAATTGTCCCAGGCGCGGTTGTTGCGGACGATCTGCCGGCGCACTTCCATCAACGCCAGGCCGCCGCGATTCTTATAGGTATCGTTATCCTCCCAGATGTTGTCGTGGGAGTTCATGTAGTGGGTGCCATAGCGCACGTGGTGCATCTTGTTGCCACGAAACAGCGCCCGAAACGACACATCCACGTAAATGCCATCGCGGACGAAGCTGATGTTGTTGCCGATGACCCTGGCGTCGTAACAGTTGTAGAGCTGAATGCCGTTGCCACGTTGCGCGGAGGCGAAATCGCGCTTGCCGGTGACCAGGTTGTTGGCGACTTCGAGATTGTTGGCCTTTTCCAGCCACATCCCGAACAGGTTGTAGACCAGATCGTTGTTGCGGATGACGACGCGATGCGCTCCCGGCTCGACGTAAATACCGGCGTTCTGGGCGGTGAGATCCGAGCCGCTGTCGCGGATGATGAAGCCCTCGATCACCACATCGGG
>DGFE01000013.1 GCA_002391525.1 Competibacteraceae bacterium UBA3908 | reverse complement strand
AGATGTGTATAAGAGACAGGTTCGACCACGCTCGGCGGTTCAGCCTCCAGCGGCAGCCCGCTCGAAGCGCCCACCACTCGGCCACCGTCCCGGACCAGCACCATGACGCTGTCCGGCGCGGCCACGTAAGTTTTCAGATACTTTTCCTCGTAGGCGATGCTGCCTTCGTACAGATATGGATACTCGCGGAATACCCGAATGCGCAATCGCGCCAGATCAGGCAGGCAGGCGTCGATATCGCCGCCGGACACTCGCTGAACATGCGGTTCCCCGGACATGGGGTCTCCTCGAAACCTGAACCGGCAATCCGGACATGAATCGCGCGCCAGGATACCGCCCTCAGGTCGTATCCCATCACGCCAGTCGATGTATTGCTATAGTAATGGAGTAATGGCAACGGAATTTTAGGCGTTTATCCGATTTTCGCACGTTCCTGACGGAGAATATCCATGCTCTGGGGCAAAAAAGGCGATCCCAAAAAACCAGCCGACGCACAACCCGGCGCCCCCGCCCTTCCGGTCAGCGGCGATCCCGCGCTGGACGCCGTGGCCGGACTGCTCCGCATTCTGGGCAAGTACGCCTTCGATCTCGAGCAATTCAACGCGCAGACGATCAGCGACCTGTGCGAGCAATGGGCACGGCATGTCCTGATCGCCACCCCGTACCCCGGCGCCGAACCCGGCGCCGGCGCCGGCGGCATCGCCGAACGTAACTGGCAGGGTCTGCGCGATTTCGTCACCCAGTTGCGGCAGCAGGAACATGCCTATGTCACCCGCAATTTCAAGGAAATCCGCCATGTGCTCGGCGACTTCATCGACACCCTGGGCAAGGTCATCGTCGAAAACCAGGAGGATCAGGCCAAAATCGCCGATCAACTCAATCGACTCCGAACCGTGGTCGAGAGCAACGCCCCACTGGAAACCATCAAACGGGAGGCCATGCGGGTCATCGGCACCATCGGACACATTGCCGAGGAACGCCAGCGGACACAGCGCGACGTGCTGGAACAACTGGCCGGCAAGCTCAAGTCCATGCGCGCGGAACTGAGCGCGGCGCGGCGGGAAATGGAGCTGGATCCACTGACCCGGCTGTACAACCGCAAGGCTTTCGATCAACAACTGCTGCGCACCTTCGAGTTCAACAAACTCTCCAGCCAACCCGCCTGCCTGCTGATGGCGGACCTCGATCACTTCAAGCGCATCAACGACAATTACGGACACCTCGTGGGCGATCTGGTGCTCAGGAAGTTCGCCGATTGTTGCGTGCACACCTTTCCGCGCCGCAGTGACTTCGTGGCCCGCTACGGTGGCGAGGAATTCATCGTCATCCTGCAGGAAGCGTCCGCCGACGTCGCCAGGATGCTGGGCGAAAGACTGCTGCAAGCCGTGCGGGAGATGCGCGTTCCCCACGAAGGCCGGGAAATCCGGGTCACGGTTTCGATAGGCATCGCCGAACTCGATGCCCGCACCGATTTGGCGGACTGGCTGCGGCGGGCGGACAGCGCTCTGTACCGCGCCAAGCAGGGTGGACGAGACCGCCTCGCGTTCTGAAGCAACCGTCCCGTTCCCAGACCCGCGCGCCGTCGGTCACGCGGCGGAGTTGCTACAATCGGTCGTTTTCCAACACCCGACCCTTCCCACATCCGAGGTGATGCCATGCCCCCAGCCAATCCCCTGCGCCTGTTGAACGCCGCCGGCCAAAGCGTCTGGTACGACCACATCCAGCGCTCCATGCTGACTTCCGGGACATTGGCGCGACTGATCGCCGAGGACGACCTGCGCGGCATCACCTCCAACCCGACCATCTTCGAGAAGGCCATCGCCGGCAGCGCCGACTATGATGAGGCGCTGCGCCAGGAATTGCGGCGCAACCTCCACCAGTCCAGCCGCGAGCTGTTCTTCACCCTGGCCATCGAAGACATCCGCGCCACCGCCGACGCGTTGCGCCCGACCTGGGAGGCCACCGACGGCGTCGATGGCATGGTCAGCCTGGAAGTCTCGCCCGACCTGGCCCACGACGCCGAGGCCACCGTGCGGGAAGCCCGCGAGTTGTTCGCCCGCCTGGCAGTACCGAACGTCATGATCAAGGTGCCGGGAACGGTGCCCGGCCTGCACGCCGTCGAACGGCTGATCGCCGAGGGCGTCAACGTCAACGTCACCCTGCTGTTCTCGGTGGAGCGCTACGTCTCGGTCGCCGAAGCCTATCTGCGCGGACTGGAGCGCCGCCGCGCCCAGGGGTTGCCGCTGGAGCGCGTCGCCTCGGTGGCCAGCTTCTTCGTCAGCCGGCTCGACACCGCGCTCGATCCCGTGCTGGCCCAGCGGCGGCCCGAATTGCAGGGTCACATCGCCAACGCCAACGCCAAGCTCGCCTATCAGGAATATCAGGAAATTTTCGGCGGCGCGCACTTCGCCGCCCTGCGCACCGCCGGGGGACGACCGCAGCGGCTGCTGTGGGCCAGCACCAGCACCAAGAATCCCGCCTATCCCGATCTGCTGTACGTGGACAACCTCATCGGACCCGACACCGTCAACACCATGCCGCCGGCCACCTACGCCGCCTTCCGCGACCACGGCATGGTCGCCCGGACCCTGGACCGGGACGTCGAAACCGCCCTGGCGCAACTGGCGGCGCTGCCGGAACTGGGCATCGACCTGAGCGCCGTCACCGATCAGTTGGAAATCGACGGGGTCAACGCCTTCATCCAGTCGTTTGCAAACCTGCTGGCGGCCATCGAGGCCAAGACTCGCGCCCTGGCTGCCTGAATCCACCGCAACCATCCGGAACCGACCGCCCATGGCGAAGAAAAAGACGGATTACAACATCAAGGTCGCCGCGCAGGCGTTCTATCTGGAGGAACAATCCGATCCGGGAAACGACCGCTATGTGTTCGCTTACACCGTGGTGATCCAGAATCAGGGCAGCATCCCGGCCAAACTGCTCAGCCGGCACTGGATCATCACCGACGCCAACGGCAAGATCGAGGAAGTGCGCGGCGAGGGCGTGGTCGGGGAACAGCCCTATCTGCGCCCCGGCGAGGGTTTCCAGTACACCAGCGGCGCGATTCTGGAAACTCCGGTCGGCAGCATGAAAGGCAGTTACCAGATGCTGGCCGACGATGGCAGGACCTTCGACGCGGACATCCCGCCGTTCGTGCTGTCCATCCCCCGCACCCTGCACTGAGACGGACGCCTTGACGCTGCGCTACAGCTATACCCTGTTCGCGCCGGTTTACGACGCTTTCGTGGCGCCATTCACCAGCGGAGCGCGGCGGCGTAGCCTGGCGTCGCTGCGGGAGGGAGCGCCCGGCGAGGTGCTGCTGGTCGGGATCGGCAGCGGACTGGACGTACCGCTGCTGCCGCGCGGGCCGCGCTACACCGGCCTCGATCTGACCCCGGCGATGCTGGCGCGCGCCCGGCGCAAGGCCGTTGCCACCGGGCTGGACATTCGGTTGGACGTCGGCGATGCCCGGCAACTGCCGTATGGCGACGCCGCGTTCGACGTCGTGGTGCTGCATCTGATCCTGGCGGTGACGCCCCATCCCGAGCGGGTACTGGCGGAGGCGGCGCGGGTGCTGCGGCCCGGTGGCCGGACTCTGATTTTCGACAAGTTTCTGCGACCCGGCCAGCAAGCCCCGCTGCGGCGGTCGATCAGCCCCCTGCTGGGGATCCTGGCCACCCGTACCGACGTGGTGTTCGAGCAGGTATTGGCGCAAGCGCCGGGGCTGGAGGTCGCGTCCGACCGGCCGGCACTGGCCGGCGGCTGGTTTCGCCATATCGAGCTGCGCAAGACGGAGCCTTGAGGCAAAGGCGCGGCCTGTCGCGCCTCCATCCGACCTCCGGGTCGATGAGCGGGCCTTGATAATCCTTCGCCTCGCCCGCATCTAAGGACCCAATATCCCTTTAGCCGCGTGAAAGATCATGACCGACCACGAAGTCGAAGCCCTCGAAGCCGAAGTCGTAACCGAGGATGACGAAACCGGGACCGGGGCGTCCGCCAACAACGCCAACAACATCGTCGCCGCCGCCGACATCCTGCCCAGCACCCTGTACCTGCTGCCGTTGTCCGAGCGGCCGTTTTTCCCGGCCCAGGCGTTGCCGTTGCTGCTCAACGAAGAACCGTGGCTGCCCACCATCGAGGCCGCCGCCAGCCGCGAACAACGGGTGATCGGCCTGGTGCTGGTCAAGCCCGACAGCGCGGAAAAGGCCGGTCCCGCCGATTTCCACGAGGTGGGCACGGTCGCCCGGATGCACCAGTTGGCCCTGTCTCTTATACACATCT
>DGFE01000077.1 GCA_002391525.1 Competibacteraceae bacterium UBA3908 | reverse complement strand
ACGGTGGTGCATATCAATGCCGGTATCGCCGGCCTGGTGGCCTGTCTGGTGCTGGGCAGGCGCCGCGGTTACCCGAGCGTGGCGATGCCGCCGCACAACCTGAATTTCACTCTCATGGGCGCGTCGATGCTGTGGGTCGGCTGGTTCGGGTTCAACGCCGGCAGCGCGGTGGCGGCGGACGGGAGCGCGGGCATGGCCATGCTGGTGACCCAGATCGCCACGGCGATGGCGGCGTTGAGCTGGATGTTCGCCGAATGGCTGACCCACGGCAAACCCAGCGCGCTGGGCATCGCGTCCGGCGCGGTGGCGGGCCTGGTGGCCATCACGCCGGCCTCGGGCACGGCGGGGCCGATGGGCGCGTTGCTGATCGGCCTGGCCGCCGGCGTGATCTGCTTCCTGGCCTCCACCAAGCTGAAGCGGGCGCTGGGTTACGACGACTCGCTCGACGTGTTCGGCGTTCACGCGGTCGGCGGCATCATCGGCGCGATTCTGACCGGTCTGTGCGCCGATGCCAGTCTGGGGGGCAAGGGTCTGGCCGAGGGCGTGACCGTCGGGGCCCAGTTGTGGATTCAGACCAAGGGTGTGCTGTTCACCCTGGTCTACACGGCCATTCTCAGCTACGTGATTCTCAAGATCGTGGATGTCGTGGTCGGGCTGCGGGTGACCGACGAGCAGGAAACCGAGGGCCTGGACATCGCCCTGCACGACGAGCGCGGCTACAACCTGTAACGACTGGCGGCGGACGGTGGGCGGTCGCGGGATCCCCTGTCCGCCCAATCGCGCGCAGCCATGGATTTCGGTTATATTCCCGCCTGTTTTTGGGCTAAAGCGAACGCTAGAGGGCATCCATGAAACTGGTTACTGCAATCATCAAACCGTTCAAGCTGGACGATGTGCGGGAGGCGCTGTCGGGTATCGGGGTACAGGGCATCACCGTGACCGAGGTCAAGGGCTTCGGTCGTCAGAAGGGACACACCGAGCTGTACCGCGGCGCTGAATACGTGGTGGACTTTCTGCCGAAGGTCAAGCTGGAAATCGCCGTGGATGACAATCTGGTGGACAAGGTGGTGGAGGCGATCCGCGCCACCGCCAACACTGGCAAGATCGGCGACGGCAAGATCTTCATCTACGACCTGGAGCGCGCGATCCGGATTCGCACGGGCGAAATCGGACCCAGCGCGCTGTAACCACGCCGTGAGGCGCGGCGGACAGGGCGGAGCCCGCGACGGCTTCGCCCTTTGTCGTTTCCGGAGCGGCCGTCAGCCCGCAGCCGCCAGCGCCCGGCGCATGAATTCCGGGGTGGCCAGGGCGGCGCGATGGATTTCGGCGTTGTAGTAGTCGGTGGCGAACGGCTTGGCGGCGGCGTCCGTTTCGCGGAAGTCGGCGACCCGGCCCGCCTTGCGGGCGAGGGTGGCGGTCCACCAGCCGGACGGATAGACGCATTGCGGAAAATGCAGGGTGTGGGTGTCGGCGAAGCCGGCGGCCCGCAGATTCCGGTGCAGCGGCAGCAGGATGCCGTCGAGATGAAACAGCGGCGATTCGCTCTGTTGCACCAGCACCCCATCCGCGCTCAGCGCCCGATGGCAGTCACGGAAGAACGGTTCGGCGAACAGGCCCTCGGCGGGTCCGACCGGGTCGGTGCTGTCCACGATGATCACATCGTAACCGCCCGGTTCGGCGTTCCCGACCCAGGCCAGACCGTCCTCGAAGCGCAAGGCCGCGCGCGGATCGCTGTTCGCCTCGCACAATTCGGGAAAATAGCGCTCGGCGGCCCGGGTCACCGCTTCGTCGATGTCCACCTGGATCACGGTTTCGACGCCCGGATGCTTGAGCACTTCCCGCAGGGTGCCGCAGTCGCCGCCGCCGACGATCAGCACCCGTTTCGGATCGGAATGGGTGAACAGCGCCGGATGGGCCATCATCTCGTGGTACAGGAAATTGTCACGGCTGGTCAGCATAATGTAGCCGTCGATCACCAGCAGGTTACCGAACGTTTCGGTGGCGTAAACGACGATCCGCTGCCAGGGGCTCTGGACCTCGTGCAGTTTGCCCTGGAGTTTGAGCGAGAAGGCAGAACCTGTCGCGGGGTGAATTTCGGAAAACCAATGATGATCCAGCGTCACGTCGAGACCTTTCTGGCGGAGGATGAACGGCAGTGAACGACAGGCGACAGCCACAACCGGCCTGGACCGTGGCCCAGGCGCGCGAAGTATACAACACCGCCCGCTGGGGAGAGGGCTACTTCGACATCGACGACGCGGGCCGGGTTCGGGTCCGGGCGCCGCGCTGGCCCCACCATCCGGGCATCGATCTGTCCGCCCTGGCCGGGGAACTGCGAACGCTGGGCTACGCTCTCCCCGTGCTGGCGCGCTTCAACCACATTTTGCACGACCGGGTCGATACCTTGTGCGACGCCTTCGCCGCCGCCATCGCCGAGTTGAATTATCAGGGCGGTTATACCGCCGTCTATCCGATCAAGGTCAATCAGCAACGGCGGGTGGTGAGCGAGATCGTCCGCCACGGCGGACCGCGCGTCGGGTTGGAGGCCGGCAGCAAGCCGGAACTGATGGCGGTGCTGGGCCTGTCGGAACCCGGCGGCGTGGTGGTCTGCAACGGCTACAAGGACCGCGAATACCTCCGGCTGGCGCTGATTGGCCGACAACTGGGCCTCGATGTGTTCATCGTGGTCGAGAAGCTGTCCGAACTGGATTTGGTCATCGAGGAAGCGCGCCGGCTCGGTGTCCGGCCGCGGCTGGGCATGCGGGTGCGGCTGGCCTCGATTGGCGCCGGCAAGTGGCAGAACACCGGCGGCGAGAAATCCAAGTTCGGCCTGTCCGCCAGCCAGGTGCTGGAAGCGGTGCGGCGGCTGAAGGAAGGGGAACTGCTGGACAGTCTGGTGCTGTTGCACGCGCATCTGGGTTCGCAGATCGCCAACATCCACGACATTCAGCGCGGCCTGCGGGAAGTGGGGCGCTATTACGCCGATTTGTGGCGGCTGGGCGCCCGTCCGCGCTGGGTGGATGTCGGCGGCGGGCTGGGGGTGGATTACGAAGGCACCGGCTCGCGCAGCGAGTGCTCGATGAATTACAGCGTGCAGGAATACGCCAACAACGTGGTTTACGCGCTGTGGGAAATCTGCGCCGAGCAGAATCTGCCGCACCCGCGCCTGTTCAGCGAGTCGGGACGGGCGCTGACCGCTCATCACGCCGTGCTGATCACCGAGGTGATCGACCACGAACCGGCGCCCGGCGGCCGGTTGCCGCCCGCGCCCGGCGCCGGCGATCCCCTGATTCTCCATAACCTCTGGAAGGCGTACCAAACCGTCTCGCGCGGGTCGGCGGTGGAGGCGTACCACGATGCCGCCCACTGGCTGGCCGAAGCGCGGGATTTGTACCTGCACGGCGTGTTGCGGCTGGAGCAGCGCGCCCGCGCCGAACAGTTGTACTTCGCCATCTGCCGCAAACTGCGACCGCTGCTCAATCCCGCCGTCCGCGCCCATCGCGAACTGCTGGACGAACTGAACGACAAGCTGGCGGAGAAGCTGTTCCTGAATTTCTCGGTCTTTCAGTCGATGCCGGACGTGTGGGCGCTGGATCAGATTTTTCCGATCCTGCCGCTGCAAGGGCTGACCGAACCGCCGACCCGCCGGGCGGTGCTGCAGGATCTGACCTGCGACTCCGACGGCTGCATCGAGCGTTACGTGGACGGCGAGGGAGTGGAAACCACCCTGCCGCTGCCGCCCTGGCGAGCCGACGAGCCTTGTTTGCTGGGGATTTTCCTGCTGGGCGCGTATCAGGAGATTCTCGGCGACATGCACAATCTGTTCGGCGATACCGCCGCCGTCAACGTGGAGCTGCGCGAGGACGGCGGCTATCGGCTGGGCGAGCCGGTCCACGGCGACACGGTGGCGGATTTGCTGCGTTACGTGCGCTTCGAACCGGAGGCGCTGCGGGCGGCCTATCGCGAGAAGATCGCAGCCGCCGCTCTCGAGCCAGGGCTGCGGACGGCATGGCTGGCGGAACTGGAAGCGGGGCTGGACGGCTACACCTATCTGGAACCCTGACCCGCGCCCTGGCCGGTCGCTCAGGCTTCCGGGGGCAGCGGCAGCACCGCCGACAAGGCGTCCAGTTCCGCCATGCTGGCATGGACCTGCCCGAGCGCCGCCATCGCCTGGTCGTGGGTAATGCCGAGCATGAACATGGCCAGAGCGGGAAGCCGGTTGTTGTGCTCCTCGCCCAGGCCGACGTAATGCAACAGTCGGTTGGCGATCAGCACCAGATTGGAGTATTCAGGATGCGGGTGCGTGCTGTCCTCGTGATGGTGCCAGCGCGTGGCCGCGATCACTTCCTCGGGCATGTTCCAGGATTGCATCAACCAGGCGCCGATCTGCCAGTGTTCGGTGCCCATGACATAACGCTCCACGGCGTTCAGCGGCACGTGCCGGTTGACCGCCAGGAACCGGTTGAGCAGGAAAAAGCGGGCCGGGAACACATGGCCGAGCACCAGATAGCCGAAATCGTGCAACAACCCGCACAAGTAGGCCAAGCCCGGCTTTACGCACGCCGGGTCGGGCAAAATCTTGACCAACTCGCCGACCAGGGACGCGCAGTAGATGCCGTGCCGCCAGAGGGCCTGCAGGCCAACCGGACCCTCGGCCGGAATGCGGAACGCCTGGCCGATGCTGGAGCCCAGCAGCAGGTTGAGGGTGTTTTCGAGCCCCAGGACCTGCTCGATGGCGGTTTCCAGGGAATCCACCACGCCATGATAACCGTGCAGCGGCGCACGCGCCCAATACACCACTTGGGCGGCGAAGCTGGCGTCCTGCTCGGCAAGCCGGATGATGTCCCGGCTGGATGGATGCGGATCGGTGCGCAAGGCCAGGATTTCCCGCACGGTTTCCGGCATGGCCGGCAATTCGGTGATGGACTCGGCGCCCGCGCGCGATGGCGTCGGCGTGTAACGGTTGGCGAGACCGGTCAGATTGTGCGGCGTGAGGCTTTGCGCGCCGCCCGGAAAGTCCAGATCGTCCATCGGAATCGCGAATTGTCCCCACCGCGCCTGGACCAGCAGCTTGCGGAAGTCGTCGCCGCGCATCCCGACCAGGCTGTCGCCGCTGCCGCTTTCGAAATAAATCTCGTCGTCGCCATCCCCGGCCAGGCTGGCGTCGACCAGGGCGGGCAGGCCGAACGCGGCGGGCAACGGTGGGCGGGAGTCCCCCTTGCAGCCGTGATCCTGGAAAAAGCGGTTGGTTTCGACGCCGTCGAGGGGTTCCAGGTCCCGTTGCAACAACTGGCACAGCAGCGAGAAGTCCAGGATATAGCTGTATGGCAGGATCGCCATGAGCAAGCCGGCGGCGTCCTTCAGCAAAACGGTGCGCGCCATCCGGCGGATGGGAAGATCGAGGCTCGCGGCGGCCCGGCCCAGCTCCTGGTTGGGGGGATAGGGGATCAGCCGGTAGGCAAGCTGCTGCCGGTTCAGATACGTCCGAACGGTATCGGCAAGGTTCATGGCGGTCAGCTGTCGAGCGCGGGTTCAGAAACGGCTCGGCCGTCGCGGAATCGACTTGGCCGGCGGATCGGCGGCGCCGCGACGATCACGATGGCGCACCGGTCCCGATCCTGGAAAATCGGATTCGCGGGTGGCGGGCCTCATTCCGTTTGCACGGCAATCGTCGAGCGTCGGCCAGCCGACGGGGACGATGGCGGCGGTTGGCCAGCGCGCGGTGGATTCGCGGACCGCGCGGGCGTGGCCGGCCTGGAACCGCTGGTGGTGGTCGCGGCCACGGTCGGCGTGGTGGCGCTCTTTTTAGGAGCCGCCGGTGGAGTCGCCGGTTTGCGCGGCGGCTCGGCCGCGGGTTGCGTCCGCGCGGGTGGCTGCGCCGGAGCACCGCGCGGCTTGCGTTCTTCCCGCTGGATGTCGATTTGCCGCCTGGGCAGTTCGGTATAGAAATCGTATTTGGGTTTGGCCGGCGCGGGCGCGGTTTCGACCACGGGTTTCGGGGTCGTCGGCGCGACGGCGCCGGTCGGGCGGTCGGTCGCGGCGGGTGCGGTCGCGGCTGACTGCGGCCGGTCCCCTTTGATGTAGGCCAGCAAACCGCCGAACAGGCCGATCAGGACCAGCGTGGCCACCAACAGTCCGTGCCGGCGCACGGTCTGGCGGCGGCGTTGCCAGGTCGAGGCGGGTTTGTAGTCGCGTCGGATGCTCACATGACCTCCGGGGCCGAAACGCCCAACAAGGCTAGACCGTTCCTGATGATTTGCCGCGTGGCCAGACTCAGGTTGAGGCGGGCGTCGCGCAGCGCATCGTCCGGCGTCAAAACCCGATGCTCGTTGTAATAGGTATGGAAGGCATTGGCCAGTTCCCGCAGATAATGCGCCAGCTGGTGCGGTTCGTGAGTGAGGGCGGCCGTTTCCACCACCTCCGGATAGCGGGACAGGGCGACCAACAGTCCTTCCTCGTGCGGTTCGGTCAACAGCGCCAGCCAGGCCCGGCCCCGCGCCTCGTCGCGGGACAGACCCTTTTCGCGCAGTTGGCGCAGTACGCTGCACACCCGGGCGTGCGCATATTGAATATAGTAAACCGGATTGTCCCTGGATTGCGACTTGGCCAGGTCGAGATCGAAATCCAGGTGTTGTTCGCTCTTGCGCATCACATAGAAAAAGCGGGCGGCGTCGTTGCCGACCTCGCGGCGCAGTTCGCGCAGGGTGACGAATTCGCCGGATCGGGTGGACATCTGCACGCGCTCGCCGTTGCGGTAGAGGATGGCGAACTGCACCAGCAGCACGTCCAGCCGGTCGGGATCGAGGCCCAGCGCCCGCAGCCCGCCCTTGATCCGCGGGACGTAGCCGTGATGATCGGCGCCCCAGACGTCGATCACCCGGTCGAAGCCGCGCTCGAATTTTTCCAGATGATAGGCGATGTCGGAGGCGAAGTAGGTGGTCTGGCCGTTTTCCCGTTCCAGCACCCGGTCCTTTTCGTCGCCGAAAGCGCTGGAGCGGAACCACAGCGCGCCGTCCCGTTCGTAGACGCTGTCTCTTATACACATCT
>DGFE01000147.1 GCA_002391525.1 Competibacteraceae bacterium UBA3908 | reverse complement strand
ATCAGACACCATGCGCAGCCACTATTGCGGCCAAGTCACCGAGCCCCTCCTGGATCAAGATGTCACCCTCTGCGGTTGGGCGCACCGCCGTCGCGATCATGGCGGCGTGATCTTCATCGACCTGCGCGACCGCGAAGGGCTGGTGCAGGTGGTGATCGATCCCGACATGCCGGAGGCTTTCGCCAACGCCGAGCGGGTTCGCAACGAATACGTGCTGCGCGTGGTCGGGCGGGTGCGCCGCCGCCCGGAAGGCACGGTCAATCCCAATCTGGCCACCGGCGCGGTGGAGGTGCTGGTTCGGGAACTGGAAATCCTCAACCGCTCCGAGCCGCTGCCGTTCCAACTGGACGACGACGACACCTCCGAGGAAATCCGACTGCGCTACCGTTACCTCGACTTGCGCCGACCCGTGATGCAGGAACGGCTGCGGCTGCGCACCCGCGTCATCAGCGCGTTGCGCCGATTTCTGGAGCAGCACGGCTTCCTGGACATCGAAACCCCGATGCTGACCAAGGCCACTCCGGAAGGCGCCCGCGACTATCTGGTGCCCAGCCGCACCCACCCCGGCAGCTTCTTCGCGCTGCCGCAGTCGCCGCAGTTGTTCAAGCAATTGCTGATGATGGCCGGTCTGGACCGCTACTATCAGGTGGCGCGCTGCTTCCGCGACGAGGATTTGCGCGCTGACCGCCAGCCCGAATTCACCCAGCTCGACATCGAGACCTCGTTCATGGACGAGCAGGCGATCACCGAACTGATGGAGGAAATGATTCGCCGGATGTTCAGGGAAGTGCTGGCGGTGGAACTGCCCAATCCCTTCCCGCGGATGCCCTACGAAACGGCGATGCAGCGCTACGGTTCCGATAAGCCGGATTTGCGCATTCCGCTGGAACTGACCGAACTGGCGGATTTGATGCCGGATGTGGAATTCAAGGTGTTCGCCAGCGCGGCGCGCGACCCGAACAGCCGGGTGGCGGCGCTGCGAGTACCGGACGGCGGCAGGCTCCCCCGGCGCGAAATTGACGAGTACGCCGAGTTCGTCGGTCGTTACGGGGCAAAGGGGTTGGCCTACATCAAGGTCAACGATGCCGGGGCCGGACGCAACGGCCTGCAATCGCCCATTGTGAAATTCCTGTCCGACGAGGTATTGGCCAAGGTTCTCACCCGCACCGGGGCGGAGAACGGCGATCTGATCTTCTTCGGCGCCGATTCCGCCAAGGTGGTCAACGACGCCCTGGGCGCGCTGCGGCTGCGGGTCGGCCACGATCTCGGCCTGCTGAACGGCGAATGGGCGCCGCTGTGGGTGGTCAACTTCCCGATGTTCGAGTGGGACGAACACGAACAGCGCTGGAACGCCCTGCATCATCCGTTCACCGCGCCGCGCACCGACGATCCCGCCGAGATGCGCGCCAATCCCGAGCGTTGTCTGTCGCGGGCCTACGACATGGTGCTGAACGGGACCGAAATCGGCGGCGGTTCGGTCCGTATCCACCGCCCGGAGATGCAGAGCGCCGTGTTCAAATTGCTCGGCATCGGTCCCGAGGAAGCCCGCGCCAAGTTCGGCTTCCTGTTGGACGCGCTCAAATACGGTTGTCCGCCGCATGGCGGTTTGGCCTTCGGCCTGGACCGGCTGGCGATGCTGATGGCGGGCGCCAAATCCATTCGCGAGGTGATGGCTTTTCCCAAGACCCAGACCGCCGCCTGCCTGTTGACCCAGGCCCCGGCGCCGGTCACGGAGGCGCAATTGCGCGATCTCAACATCCGCCTGCGCCGCACACCCTGAGGACGGGTGTGGCCGCTGGCAATCCCCCCGTCGGCGGTGCGGCTCTCTCCCTTGGAGAAGGGGAGATGGGGGGGGGTTCGTCCCCCTACAAGCGCCCTGAATCGGTGTTGGTGGTGGTCTACACCGCCGCCGGCGAGGTGCTGGTGTTGCGCCGCTGCCAACCGCCCGATTTCTGGCAGTCGGTCACCGGCAGCCTGCGCTGGGAGGAAACCAACCCGCTGGATGCAGCGCGGCGGGAGCTGTGCGAGGAAACCGGGCTGGGCGACGGAGTGGAGGTGGTCGCTTGTGGGACGATCAACCGCTTTCCGATCCTGCCGCCTTGGCGGCATCGCTACGCGCCGAATGTCACGGAGAATATCGAGCATGTCTTCCGGATCCTGCTGCCGGAGCGCCGACCCATCGTCTTGAATCCCGCCGAACATCTCGAGTATGAATGGCTGCCGCGAGCCGTAGCCGTGGCTCGGGTCACGTCCTGGACCAATCGGGACGCCATCCTGCGATTACCGTGAGAGCGCCGTTTACCCGTTTCGCCGGTCCAGTCATCGGTCTGGCCTTGTTCGTCGCCGCGTTGTGGGTGCTGCATCGGGCATTGACCGAGTACCGCTATCAGGATGTGGCGACCTATCTGCAAGCGTTGCCGTCTTCGCAATGGGCCGCCGCCCTATTCGCCACGGCGCTCAGCTATCTCGTCACCACCGGCTACGACTGGCTGGCGCTGCGCTACATCCGTCGGCCGCTGCCCTGGCCCAAGGTCGGTTTCGCCGCCCTGCTCAGTTACGCCTTCAGCAACTCGGTCGGACTGTCGGTGCTGACCTCCAGCTCGCTGCGCTACCGGCTGTATTCGAGTTGGGGCCTGACGGCGGTGGATATTGCCCGAATCGTCCTGTTCACCACTCTGACCTTTTGGCTGGGCATTCTGGCCGTCGGCGGCGGAGTGCTGGCGCTGGATCCGCTGAATTTGGGCGCGATCCCTTATCTGGCACTGGACCATCGGCTGCTGGGACTGTTGCTGCTGATCCTGCCGATGGCCTACCTGCTGCTGGGCCTGCTGCGCCGTCGGCCACTCAAGCTGGGGCCTTGGGAACTGCCGATGATCAGGCCCCGGCTGGCATTATCGCAGTTGGCGGTGGGCGCGCTGGACTGGGTGATGGCCAGCGTGGTGTTGTACACGCTGTTGCCAGCGGCGGCGACAGTCGGGTTCGGCCAATTCCTGAGTGTATTCCTGGTGGCCCAGATTGCTGGCCTGGTCAGCCATGTGCCGGGCGGGCTGGGCGTGTTCGAGTCGTTGGTGTTGTTGCTGCTGCAGGGCCACCTGCCGGTCGCTGGCCTGTTCGGCGCGCTGGTGGCTTATCGGCTGATCTACTACCTGCTGCCGTTGACGCTGGCGGCCATCGCGCTCGGCCTGTACGAGCTGCGGCATCAAAAGGAGCGCATCGTGTGGCTGCCGCGCATGGTGGGGCCGTGGGTGCCGGTGCTGTTGCCGCACGTGTTCGCGCTGCTGACGCTGATCAGCGGTGCGGTGTTGCTGTTCTCGGCAGCGACCCCGGCGGTGGAGGCGCGGTTGGCGTGGCTGGCGAATTTGATTCCGCTGTCGGTACTGGAAGTTTCACACTTCATCAGTAGTCTGATGGGCATGAGTCTGTTGTTGCTGGCGCGAGGACTGCAACGCCGGCTCGACGCCGCCTGGTTGCTGGCCGTGGCGTTTCTGAGCGCCGGCATCGCCGCTTCGCTGCTGAAGGGCGCGGATTACGAGGAAGCCATCGTTCTGACGGCGCTGCTGGCTGGACTGTTGCCGTCCCGGGGACAGTTCTACCGTCGCGCCTCACTGTTTGGCGAACGATTCACGCCGGGCTGGCTCGCCACTATCGCCGTGGTCCTGATTTGCTCGGTTTGGTTGGGCCTCTTTTCCTACAAGCACGTCGACTATTCACATGATCTCTGGTGGCAATTCAGCTTTAGCGGCGAAGGCGAAGCCCCGCGGTTTTTACGCGCCATGGTGGGCGCGCTGGGCGTGGTGCTGTTCTTCGGCCTCGCCAAGTTGCTGCGGCCAGCGCTGTTCGAGCCGGTCCTGCCGGACACGAGCGAACTCGAACAAGCCCGAGCCATCGCCGTCGCCTTCCCACGCACTTACGCCCATCTGGCCCTGTTGGGAGACAAGGCGCTGCTGTTCAATCAAAGTCGCGATGCGTTCCTGATGTATGGCGTGGAAGGTCGTACCTGGGTGGTGATGGGCGATCCGGTCGCTGCTCGTGAGGAGGACCGCCGTGAATTGGCCTGGCAGTTTCGCGAACTGTGCGAACGCCACGACGGCTGGCCGGTGTTTTATCAGGTCCATCCCGAGAATCTGGGTTTGTACGTGGAATTGGGTCTGACCCTGCTGAAATTCGGCGAAGAAGCGCGGGTGCGGCTGGCGGAATTCTCGCTGGACGGAAAGGCGCGCAAGCCCATGCGCAACAAAGTCAACCGGCTGGAGCGGGCAGGCTGCCATTTTGAAATGGTGGACGCTGCCGCCGTGCCGGAACTGCTGCCCCGGCTGCGGGAGATTTCCAACGCCTGGCTCGGCGGCAAAAGAAATCGGGAGAAAAGATTTTCGCTGGGATTTTTTAACGAAGACTACCTGCGAACCGGCCCGGTCGCCATCGTGCGATCCAACTCGACAGTGGTGGCTTTCGCCAATCTCTGGCGCGGTGGCCGCGAGGAACTGTCGGTGGATTTGATGCGTTATCTGCCCGACAGCCCGAACGGCCTGATGGATTATCTGTTCATCCAGATCATGTTGTGGGGCCGCGACCAGGGCTATGAGTGGTTCAACCTGGGCATGGCGCCGCTGGCCGGCTTGCAGAACCGCAGTTTCGCGCCGCTCTGGAACCGGTTCGGGGCGTTGGTGTTCGGCGGCGGCGAGGCGTTCTACAATTTCCGGGGCCTGCATCGGTACAAGGACAAATTCGACCCTCGGTGGGAAGCCCGCTACTTGGCGACGCCAGGTGGCATGACGTTGCCGCGGGTGCTGACGGACTTGACGGCACTGATCGCCGGCGGCTTCAAGGGCGTGATCGGGAAATGACCCATGTGGAATGAGTCCATGCGTGCGCTATCGCGGATACTGTGCCTGACCGCCGGGTTATCGGCAGCCGCCGCACGGGCGGAGATGACCGAGGAGGCGCTGGACGACCCCACGTTCGGCAAGCTGGCCGTCTATCATGCGACCGACGAGCCCAAGGGCGTGCTGCTGTTTGCGTCCGGGACCGGCGGCTGGAACGCCGAACTGGCCGCCGTGGCAAGGGAGGCGGCGAAGCTGGACTACGTGGTGGCCGGCATCGACCTGAACGACTATCTGAACCGGCTCGACCGGTTGGATGCCGCCTGCGCCGATCCGGCGACGGACCTCGACCGCTTGAACCGGCTGATGGAGGAGCGTTACCCCATCGCCACTCATCAGCCGCCGATCCTGCTCGGTTACGGCGCCGGCGCGGCGCTGACTTACACGGCGCTGGCCCAAGCGGCAGACGACCGCTTTCACGCCGGCGTGGCGGTGGATTTCTGTCCGCAACTGCCGCTGCGCAGACCGTTGTGCAGGGGTTCGGCGAATCCGGAGAGCGCCGCGCTCCCGGATAGCCAGGGCGTGCTGTTGAAACCGATTGCCCGTATGCCGACCACCTGGTTCGTGTTCCAGAATCGACCCGCTTGCGACGCCGGCATGGCCACACGGTTCGTCACATCGATCCCACTGGCCCGGTTGGCCGAAATACCGGGTGCGGAGGGGAGCAAAACCTGGCTGCCCCAAGTCGCTGCCCTGCTGCAATGGCTGGATCCCGGCATCGTCAGGCAGGTACAGCCGGACGCCAACATCAGCGGCGTACCGCTCACCGAGGTGCCGGTTACCGGCGGTCCCGACCGGCCACAGCTGGCGGTTATGTTTTCGGGCGACGGCGGTTGGGCGCTGCTCGACCGGGCCGTGACGGCGGAACTGGCGAAAAACGGCCTGCCGACCGTGGGCTGGGATTCGTTGAGCTATTTCTGGAAGGCCCGCCAGCCGGATGAAGTGGCTCTCGATCTGGAACGGACGCTGCGTCACTATCTGGAGGTCTGGAAGAAGGACCGGATCGTGCTGATCGGCTATTCGTTCGGCGCGGACGTGCTGCCGGCGGTCGTCAACCGTCTGTCCAGGGACCTGCGCGACCGGCTCGATCTGGTGGCGTTGCTGGGCCTGTCCGAATATGCGTCCTTCGAGTTTCGCCTGACCCACTGGCTCAGCGACCAACCGCATGAAGGCGATCAGCCGATCCGTCCGGACATGGAAAAGCTGGGTGGACTTAAGCGACTGTGCGTTTACGGCGCGGAGGAGGATGGCGCGCTCTGTCCGAAACTGACCGAGCTGGGCGTCATCGCCGAAAAGATGCCGGGCGACCATCACTTCGACGAGGATTACCAGGGCGTGGCTCAGCGTATTCTCGCCCGGTTGCCCCCGCCGCCTCCGGCTCCGCCCTCAACCCAGGCCGGAAATTGATCATGGCCGTTTACGCCATTGGCGACATTCAAGGCTGTTACGATCCGCTGCGGTGGCTGCTCGACCTGCTGCGCTTCGATCCCGCCGCCGACACCCTGTGGCTGGTCGGCGATCTGGTCAATCGCGGACCGCAGTCGGTCGAGGTGCTGCGGCTGGTGCACGGACTGGGCGAGCGGGCGGTAGTGGTGCTGGGCAATCACGATCTGACGCTGCTGGCGGCCGCCGCCGGCCAGGTGAAACCCAGGCGCAAGGATACCTTCCACACCATTCTCGACGCGCCCGACCGCGACGAGTTGCTGGACTGGCTGCGCCGGTGTCCGCTGTTGCATCACGATACCGAGCTCGGCTTTACCATGGTCCATGCCGGCCTGCCGCCACAGTGGAATCTGGCACTGGCGCGACGTTGCGCGGCGGAAGCGGAAGCGACCCTGCGCGGACCGCGATGCAAAGATTTCCTGGCGCGGATGTTCGGCGGCGAGCCGCGCCGCTGGCGGGACGATCTGACCGGGTACGACCGGCTGCGCTTCACGGTCAACGCCCTGACCCGGATCCGGTTCTGTACGGCGAACGGCACGCTGTCCTTTTCCGAGAAGGGGTCGCCCGGCAGCCAGGGAGCGGGGCTGTTGCCCTGGTTCGCCGTGCCGGATCGACGCAATGCCGATCTCAACATCGTGTTCGGTCACTGGGCCGCGCTGGGCTATTACCGCGCGCCGGGGATTTATGCGCTGGACAGCGGCTGTGTCTGGGGCAACCGACTGACCGCCATCCGGTTGGACGCACCGGGCGCCCCGGCCTGGAGCGTGCCGGCGGTCAACGCGCCGTCGGTGCCGGCATGACTTCCCGACTCGCCCTCATCGCCGCGCTGGCGCGCAACCGGGTCATCGGTCGCGACAACCGCCTGCCCTGGCATTTGCCGGCGGATTTGCGCTTCTTCAGGCAAGCGACGATGGGCAAGCCGTTGCTGATGGGTCGGCGTACCTGGGAATCCATCGGGCGGCCCTTGCCGGGGCGGCGCATGATCGTGTTGAGTCGCGACCCCGGGTGTCAGGCGCCCGGTTGCGCGGTAGCGCGGTCGCTGGATCAGGCGTTGGCGATCGCCGGCGCGGTTCCCGAGATCATGGTGATCGGCGGGGCGTCGCTCTATGCGCAAACCTTGCCGCTGGCCGAGCGGCTGTATCTGACCGTGGTGGAGGCGGACGTGCCTGGCGATGTTTGGTTCCCGGACTGGGACGAGCGGGCCTGGCGGCTGGTCTGGGAGGAGGCGCACCCGGCGGACGCGGCGCACGCGTGGCCGTACCGGTTTCAGCGGTTGGAGCGGATGCGCGTTCCGTGATGCTCAAGGCGCTGGGCGGGCCGTTTCCGAGCGTGACCTTCCGCCCGGCGAAACTGTCAGCGGCGCCCGCCATCACCGTTTCATAATACCCCCCAACACCCCGCGCAGAATCTGCCGCCCCAGCTGGTTGCCCATGGTGCGCAGAGTGGACTTCGCCATGGCCTCCAACGCACCCTGTCGGCGGCTGGTGCCGAGCAGCCAGTCCTTCACCAGGCCGCCGATGCCGTCAGCTTCCTGTTGAGCGGTTCGCGCCTTGGCTTTTGGTTCCGCCGTCGCGCCGGACGCAGCCGCCGCGGCGCGCTGCTGGAGCAGTTCATGCGCCGATTCCCGATTGATCGCGGTGTCGTATTTGGCGCCAATCGGCGAGCGCATCCGCACGCTGGCGCGTTCCTGATCGGTGATGGCGCCGATGCGACAGCGCGGCGGCGCGATCAAGACGCGCTCCACCGGCAGGGGCACGCCACCTTCCTGCAGGGTGGTCACCAGCGCCTCGCCGACGCCCAGTTGGGTGATGGCCTCCACCACGTTCAAGCGGCTGTTGGGCGGAAAGGTTTCGGCGGCGGTCCTGACGGCTTTCTGATCGCGCGGGGTGAAGGCGCGCAGCGCGTGCTGGATGCGGTTGCCGAGCTGGCCGAGCACCTGATCGGGCACGTCGTCGGGCAGTTGCGAAATGAAATACACGCCCACGCCCTTGGAGCGGATCAAGCGCACGACTTGCTCGATCCGTTGCCGGAGCGAATCGGGCGCGTCCGCGAACAGGAGATGCGCCTCATCGAAGAAAAACACCAGCCTGGGCAGGTCCGCATCGCCGACCTCGGGCAGATTTTCAAACAACTCCGACAGCATCCACAGCAAAAACGTGGCGTAGAGCCGGGGTTTGTGAATGAGTTGCTCGGCGGACAGCACGTTGACGATGCCGCGCCCGGTCATGTCCTGGCGCAGGAAGTCGGTCAGGTCGAGCGCGGGTTCGCCAAAAAACCGGTCGCCGCCATCTTTCTCCAGTTGCAGCAACGCGCGCTGGATAGCGCCGATGGATTGCGTACCGACCAAGCCATATTTCCCTGAAATCGCCTTGGCGTTCTCGGCGACGAAGGCCAGCATCGAGCGCAGATCGTCGAGGTCGAGCAACAACAGGCCGTTGTCGTCGGCCACGGTAAACGTGACCGAAAGCACGCCTTCCTGGGTGTCGTTGAGTTCCAGCACCCGCGCCAGCAGGGTGGAGCCCATTTCGGAAACGGTGGTGCGCACCGGATGGCCGTTCTGGCCGTACACATCCCAGAACACCACCGGATCGGCCTGCGCCGACCAGTCGGCGATGCCCAGCCGATCAAGCCGGGCTTGCAGCTTCTCTCCCACTTGTCCCGCTTGACTCATGCCGGCGAGATCGCCCTTGACATCGGCCAGGAACACCGGCACGCCCAGGCGCGAGAAGCCTTCGGCCAGCACCATCAGCGATACCGATTTGCCGGTTCCGGTAGCGCCGGCGATCAGGCCATGACGGTTGGCGTATTTGCCAAGCAGGTAAACGTCCCTGTCGCCCTTGCCAAGAAAAATGTCGTTCATGATCGGCTCTCCGTGGAGGCGTGGTTATGGGTGACCGGCGGCGCTACAGCTTGTGCGTTTCCGGCGCGCAGCCGCGTTCGCGGTATTGCCGGAACCGCTCGCGCGATTTCGCCAATACCTCGGGATTTTGGTCCACCAGCTCCACCACCCGCTCGTAGCGCTCGAAGCCTTCGGGCAGTTTGTCGGTGAAATTGATGAGGATTTGCGCGTTCGCGTCCGCCGGCGAAACCATGCCGACCAGCACCGGCGAACTCTCCTCGCTGGCCAGCGGATAGCGTTCGTGCGGGATGAAGCTGTCCTGTCGGAAGGTCCACAGCAGATCGTCCAGCGCCACCGCCTGCGCCTCGGACGCGGCGAGGATGTAGACCGTGTGGCCGAGACCGTACGCCTTGTCGGCCAGTCGGCAGGCCAGCAGCGCCCGACCGTTGTCCCGATAGTCGGGCAGCACGTAGAAATCAATGCGCGGCACGTCCGTCCTCCCGCTCGGCCTCGGCGGTCCGGTCCAGCAGGTAGCGCACCAGCAACGGCACCGGCCGACCGGTCGCGCCCTTGGCCTTGCCGGTTTTCCACGCCGTGCCGGCGATGTCCAGGTGCGCCCAGTGGAATTTTTTGGCGAAGCGGGACAGGAAACAGGCGGCGATGATCGCGCCGCCATCGCGGTTGCCGGCGACGTTGGCCATATCGGCGAAATTGCTGTCCAGCCCTTCCTGGTAGTCTTCCCACAGCGGCAGTTCCCACACCCGGTCATAGGCGGCGTGAGCGGCGGCCTGGAGTGCGTGCGCCAGCGGTGGATGGTTGCTGAACAGCCCGTGCGGGTGGCGGCCCAGCGCGATGATGCAGGCACCGGTCAGGGTGGCGATGTCGATCACCGCCGCCGGCTCGTCGCGCTCGGCGTAAGTCAGGGTATCGCACAGGATCAGGCGGCCCTCGGCGTCGGTGTTGAGAATTTCAATCGTCTGGCCGGACAGACTGGTCACGATGTCGCCCGGTCGGCTGGCTCGCCCGCCCGGCATGTTTTCCACCGCCGGAATCAGCCCGGTCACGTTGAGCGGCAGCTTCAGTTCCGCGCAGGCCCGCAGCGTCCCCAGCACGCTGGCCGCTCCGCACATGTCGTACTTCATTTCGTCCATGCCTTCGCCCGGCTTGAGCGAGATGCCGCCGGTATCGAAGGTCACGCCCTTGCCGATCAGTACGTAGGGCTTGCGCGCCGCCGGCCCCTGCCGGTAGTCCAGCCGGATCAGTTTGGCCGGCTGGGCGCTGCCACGGGTCACCGCCAGCAACGCACCCATCTCCAGCCGCTCCAGTTCGTCCTCTTCCAGCACCTCAACTCGCAGCGTCGGGAATTCCCGGGCCAGCGCCTGGGCCTGCTCGGCCAGATAGGTCGGAGTGCAGATGTTGGGCGGCAGATTGCCCAGATCCTTGGCCAGCGCGCTGCCCGCGGCAATCGCTACCCCTTCGCGCACGGCTTGCTCGCCGCCAGGCAGTTCCCGCCGACCGGGTACGCTGAGTATAATCTTGCGCAACAGTCGACGCGGCGCATCCTTTTTGCTCTTGAGTTGGTCGAAGCGGTAGCGCGACTCTTCGACCGCCTCGACGATCTGACGGATTTTCCAATTCAGATCGCGGCTCTTGACCGTGAGTTCGGTCAGATAGACCACCGCCTCGGTGGCGCCGGTGTCGTTCAGGGCGGTCGCGGCATGGGCCGCGACCTGGCGGAAGCGGCGGTCGTCCAGCTCGCGTTCGCGGCCGCAGCCGATCAGCAACACCCGCTCGCACAGAGCCTCGGGCACATTGAACAGCAGCAGCGACTGGCCCGGCTTGCCTTCCAGGTCGCCCCGGCGCAACAGGTTGCCGAGATAGCCGCCGCAGGCGGCGTCGAATTGTTCGGCGGCCGGCGTCAGCCGCCGGGATTCGTAAATGCCCAGCACCAGACAGGCGGTGCGCTGTTTTTCTGGATTGCCGCTTTTGACCGTGAATTCCATCGGTAGGCTACTCCCGTGTTCGACTGATGGTTCGTTCCAGTTTGCGTTTGGCCGGGGGTCGTGAATTCGATGAGTGTAGCCAGAAAACGCCCCATCTCACAGTTGCGCGCGGAGGAGCGCCCTTGAACGCGCCATCCATCATCGACCGTTATCTGATCCGCGAGATCGGCCTGACCCTGCTGGCCACCGCGCTGGTGCTGCTGGCGATGGTGCTCAGCCATCGCCTCGCCGGCTATCTGAGCAAGGCCGCCAACGGCCTGCTGGCGCGGGATTCCATCTTTGTGCTGGTGGGTTTGCAGGCGATCTACTTTCTGGTGATGCTCATCCCGCTGGCGTTCCTGCTCAGCGTCATGCTGACCCTGGGACGGTTGTACCGCGATCACGAAATGACCGCGCTGGCGGCCTGTGGCTACGGTCCGTTGTCGGTGTATCGGTCCGTCTTCCTGCTGGCCGCGCCGCTGGCGCTGGTCACCGCCGGCCTGTCCCTGTTCCTGGTGCCGTTGACCATGGATCTGCAATTCGAGGCGCTGGCCAGGGCCCGCAAGGAAGCCGAGATTTCGATGTTCACGCCGGGGACTTTCCGCGAAGTGCTGAATGGCCGACACGTGGTCTACGTCGGCGCCCTGGACGAGCACGAGTTGCGCAACGTTTTCGTCCAGAGCCGCGAGCCGGACGGCGATCTCAGCGTCACCACCGGTGAGCAGGGTCATCAGGAAATCGGCGAGGATGGCATCCGCCACATCGTGCTCGACCACGGCTACCGTTACCGGGGCACGCCCGGCCAGGGCGATTACGAAATGCTGCGTTTCGAGCGGGCCTCGGTGCGGGTGGACACCACCCCGCCGCCGCCGGCCTGGCAACACCGGGAGGCGCTGCCCACCCGGCTGTTGTTGGGTTCGAGCCAGCCGCTCCACATCGCCGAGTTGCAGATGCGCCTCAACAGCCCGATTCAGGTGTTGATCATCGCCCTGTGGGCGCCGCTGCTGGCCCGCGCCCGGCCCCGCGAGGGCCGCTACGGCCGGATCGTCGCCGCCGTGCTGATTTACGCGATCAATTTCAATCTGGTCGGGGTCGGCGAGTCCTGGCTGAGCCACGGCATCATCGGCGCGAGCCTCGGTCTGTGGTGGGTCCACGGCCTGTTCCTGTTGTTCGGTCTCGGCCTGCTGTTCCGCCATTACGCCGGCGGTCGGGGCCCGCGGCTGTTCCGCCCGGCGACCTGGCAGACCGCTACCGCATGAACATCCTCGACCGCTACATTTTCCGCACCGTCGCCAGCGCCACCCTGGTCGCCCTGCTGGTGCTGCTGCTGCTCGAATTCTTCCTGACCCTGCTGGTGGAACTGGAGGATGTGGGCAAGGGCGACTACGATTTCGCGGCGGCGGTTCGCTACCTGCTGCTGATCCAGCCGCGGCGCTTGTACGAGCTGTTTCCCATGGCGCTGCTGGTGGGCGGCCTGCTGGGCATGGGCGCGCTGGCCGGCGGCAGCGAACTGATCGTCATGCGCGCCGCCGGCCTGTCCCTGACCCGGCTGACTCGTTCCGCCCTGCAGGCCGGGCTGCTGCTGAGCCTGGCGGTGCTGGCGGTCGGCGAATTCGCCGCGCCGCCCCTGGAACAAGCGGCCCGCGAGCAACGGGCCATCGCCAAGAGCCAGGACATGGCGATCCGCGGCGGTCGCGGCTTCTGGGCGCGGGATGGTGACCACTTCATCCACGTGCGGGCCGTGCTGCCCGGCATCCGCCTGGTGGACGTCCATATGTTCAAGGTCAACCCCGACGCCCGGCTCGAAACCGTCACCGCCGCCCAGGGCGCGCGTTATGTGGAAGGCCGCTGGTTGCTGGAAGGTATCAGCCGCAGCGTGCTGAACGGCGATGCGGTGCGGACCGAGCGCCTGACCAGCCTGGCGGTCGACTCGGCCATCAGCCCGCAGATCCTGGATGTGCTGGCCGCCGATCCCAGCGAGCTGTCGATTCGCGATCTGCTGGTCTACGTGGATTATCTGGAACGCAACGGGCTGGATGCCCAGGGCTACCGGCTGGCGCTGTGGCGGAAGCTGCTGGCGCCGTTCACCTATCTGGCGATGCTGGTGATCGCCATGCCGTTCGTGTTCGGCCCGCAACGCTCGGTCGGCGTTGGCCAGCGGCTGCTGGTGGGCCTGCTGCTCGGACTGGCTTTTTTCCTGGTCAAC
Organism: Competibacteraceae bacterium UBA3908; assembly: GCA_002391525.1. Classification (GTDB taxonomy): domain Bacteria; phylum Pseudomonadota; class Gammaproteobacteria; order Competibacterales; family Competibacteraceae; genus Competibacter_A. Next base: position 9,728 of record DGFE01000147.1, on the reverse strand, counting down.
TACCTGCTGGGCAACGTGGTGCTACTGTACGGCTATCCGCCGCTGGTGGGCGCCAGCCTGCCGACCCTGCTGTTTCTGGGGGTCGGATTCCTGGCGCTGCGCCGGCTGCGCTGAGCGGCGCTCACGGCTTGGGCAGCACCACCACCTCGGTGTCCGAGCCACGGTCGGGCAGACGCAACGCCTGCGCCAGCAGTAACCAGGCGAAGCCGGCGGCCACGCTGAGACCGACCCCGGCTCCCACAACCCGATGCAGGTAGACGACCGGCGCCAACCACAGTCCGGCGATCAGAAACCGCAGCAGCGCCTGCCACCAGCCGATGCCCCGACCATCGCGCCGTTGCACCCGCAGCCGCCAGGCGCGCATCCCCAGGGTCTGCCCGCCGTGGGTCCAGAATCCGCCGTAGAAGAAAAAACAGACCAGCAGCAGATAGGTCGAGAAGAACGGATTGCCCTGCAGGGGGTTGCGCAGCCTGACGGTTTCGCCGCCGAGCAGCGCCACCGCCAGCCCGAGCGCCAGCGCGGTCGCGCCGAGCAGCACCCCCGTCAGCAGCAGGCTGTCGTAGACGATGGCGGCCAGCCGGCGCGGTAGCGGGGCGGGCGATAATACAGCGGCGCTCACACCGGCACGGGACTATTTCGGTTTAACGTCCGGCGGTTTGCCCACTGACGCGGGTTGAGCCGGCTTGCCAGGCGCTGGCGTGGGCGCGGGTTCCCTCCTGGCGGACTTGGTTGCGGCGGGCTTGCCGTTCTTTTCACCGCCCTTGCCAGCGTCGGGCTTGGCGGGTTCCTTGACCGGCGAAGCGGCGGGTTCGCCGCTCGTGGGCCGGGGACCTCCCAGCCAACCGTTGATCTCGGCCACGTCCGCCTCCGACAACTGGCCGGCGGCCTGCCGCAGCGTCAGATAGTTAGCGATATAAGAATAGCGGGCGGCGGCGTAATTCCGCTCGGCCAGGTAGACGTTGCGCTCGGCGTCCAACACGTCCACGATGGTCCGGGTACCGACTTCGTAACCGGCCTGGTTGGCTTCCAGCGCGCTGCGGGTGGATACGCGGGTCTGGTCGAGCGCCTTGATCTGGCTGATGGCGGTTTCCTGGCCGCGATAGGCGTTGCGAACGGTGCGGATGGTCTCGCGCTGCTGGTTTTCCAGACCTTGCCGGGACGCTTCGTAGCTGTACGCCGCCTCGCGGGAGCGCGAAGACACCGCGCCGCCGCTGTACAGCGGAATGGTCAGTTCCAGGCTGACCTCACTGCCAGCGGCATTACTGCCGAGACCGTTGTCGGAATCGGCGCGGCTGGCCCGCAGGTTCAGCGTCGGATAGTGGCCGGCCTTTTGCAGCCTGACGTTTTCCCGGGCTTGATCGACCCCGAAGCCGGCGCTGCGCAAGATCAGGTTGTTTTCCAGCGCCATGCGCACCCACTCCTCGGGATCGTTCGGCTTGGGCAACGTCAGCGGCATCCGCTCGCTGAGCAGATTGAGCTGGGTGTATTCCTGGCCGGTCAACTGTCGCAGCAGTTCGCGGGCGTCGGCCAGTTTATTGATGGCGTCGATTTCCTGGGAGACGGCGGCGTCGAAGCGCGCCTGGGCGTCGTACACATCGGTGATGGTCGCCAGCCCGACCTCGAATCGCCGATTGGCCTGTTCGAGCTGGCGGGCGAAGGCGTTCTTCTCGGCCGTGGCGTAGGTCAGATTGTCCAGCGCCGCCAGCACGCCGAAATAGCCCTGCGACACCCGCAGAACCAGTTCATTGCGGGCGTTGCCGAGTTCCACGTCGGACTGGCTGACCGTCGCGTCCGCCAGCCGTTGCCGCACCTGATTGCCGCGGTTGTAGATCGGCTGCACCAGGCTGATTCCGTACGTGTGGCTGTCGAACGACGACCGGCCGGGCGGCACTCCCGTGGTTCCGAAGTTGTAACCCTGCTCGACCGTGGCCCCCACGCTCGGCAACAGCAGCGCCCGCGCCTGTGGCTTGGCTTCCTGGGCGGCGTCCCGGCTGGCGGCGGCGGCCTTGAGCACCGGATCGCTTGCCTGGGCCTGGCGGTAGACTTGCAGCAGATCCTCCGCCCCCGCCGGCTGGCCACACAGCGCGGCGACGATCCCGGCCAACACCAGACGATGCATTTTGGGCATGGCGCAAAGACTCCCTCTCAGGTATTAGTAAACGCTAATATATCAGAGACCCACGGCAGTGGGGAATCCGTGGGTCGGGCCATCGCGCGCCGACGCTCAGAATTCGAAGCGCTTGACCGGGGCCGCATTGCGCAGAGGCGGCAGATCGGTATCGAACAGGCTTTCCTGAATCCACTCCTGTTCGCCGAGCCGGGTGATCAGGAGCGCCTCCATCACCGGCGGCTGGCCAGCCACGATAAATAACCGCCCGCCCAGGCTCAGACTTTGTCGCCAGTGATCGGCGACCGTGGCCACCGAACCGGTGACGGCGATGGCGTGATAACGATGCCCGCCCCAACCGCGACTGGCGTCGCCGGTATGCAGCGTCACGTTGTGCACGCCGAGAGTCTTGAGCTTCTGGCGGGCGGCTTCGGTGAAATCGGGAACGATGTCCACGCTGACCACGCTGGCGGCCAGCCGCGCCAGGCAGGCGGTCAGATAGCCGCTGCCGGTGCCGACTTCCAGCACGTGATCGGTCGGCTGCACCGCCAGCGCTTGCAGGATCCGGCCTTCGACGGTCGGTTTCAGCATGAATTCGCCGTGGCCGAGCGGGATGGCGATGTCGCCGAACGCCAGGTTGCGGTAGCGTTCCGGTACGAAATCCTCGCGCGGCACGCTGGCGATCACGTCCAGCACTTGCTGATCCAGCACTTCCCAGGGCCGGATCTGCTGCTCGATCATGTTGTGGCGGGCCAGTTCAAAATTGAATGCGGTCATGTTCGGATCCTGTCAATGCCTGGCGATGGGTGGGGGATTCGGGCGGGGGCGGTGTCCCCGGTTCGAGTGATAGGCCAATTGATTGTAACACAGGGTTTTTTACCGCGGCGTGGACCTACAGGAAAGTCGCCCCGACCGCAAACAGCCGTTCGACCTCGGGCACTCGCTTCTTGTCGATCAGAAACAGGATGACATGGTCATCCGCTTCGATCACGGTATCGTGGTGGCAGATCATCACCTCGTCGCCGCGGGCGATGGCGCCGATGGTGGTGCCCGGCGGCAGGCGGATTTCCTCGATGCGCCGGCCCACGACCTTCGAGGTCTTGTAGTCGCCGTGGGCCACCGCTTCCATGGCTTCGGCGGCGCCGCGGCGCAGGGAATGCACCTTGGCCACGTCGCCGCGGCGGACGTGGGTGAGCAGGCTGCCGATGGTGGCCTGCTGCGGCGAAATGGCGACATCGATGATGCCGGAGGACTCGACCAGATCCACGTAGGACACCAGGTTGATCAGGGCCATCACCTTGCGGGCGCCCATGCGCTTGGCCAGCATCGCCGACAGGATGTTGGCCTCGTCGTCGTTGGTGACGGCGCAGTACACGTCGACATGTTCGATGTTCTCCTGCCGCAGCAGATTTTCGTCGGCGGCGTCGCCCTGCAGGATGATGGCGCGGTTCAACTGCTCGGACAGCCGCTTGCTGGTCTCGGGATTGCGCTCGATCACCTTGACCTGAAACCGTTCCTCGAGGCCCTGGGCCAGGCGGGCGCCGATATGGCCGCCGCCGGCGATGATGATGCGCTTGACCATCCGATCCAGCTTGCGCAGTTCGCTGACGATGGCGCGGGTGTTCTTGCGGGCGGCGATGAAGAAGACCTCGTCGTCGGCCTCGATGACGGTATTGCCCTCCGGGATGATCGGGCTGCCCTGGCGAAAGATGGCGGCCACCCGGGTGTCGATGCCCGGCATCCGCTCGGGCAGGGTGCGCAGCGCCTGACCGACCAGGGTGCTGCCTTCGTAAGCCTTGACGCCCACCAGCCGGACCTGGCCCTCGGCGAAATCCAGGACCTGCAAGGCGCCGGGGTGTTCGATGATGCGCTGGATGTACTCGGTCACCAGCTGCTCGGGACTGATCAGCACGTCGATGGGCAACGCCTCGTCCTTGAACAGCCGCTCCTGATAGTTGATGTAGCCGCCGGCCCGGACCCGCGCGATCTTGGTCGGCGTGTTGAACAGGGTGTGGGCGATCTGGCAGGCGATCATGTTGACTTCGTCGCTGTCGGTCAGCGCGATCAGCATGTCGGCGTCGGCGATGCCGGCCTGTTCGAGCACGGCCGGATAGGAGGCATGGCCGCGAACGGTGCGGAGGTCCAGTCGGTCCTGCAACGCCTGCAGCCGCTCGGCATTGGCGTCGACCACGGTGACGTCGTTGGCTTCACTGGCCAGGATGTGCGCGACCGAGCCGCCCACCTGGCCGGCGCCGAGAATCACGATCTTCACGGGCTTTCCTCACTCGTCCAGCGCTTTCTTGGGATCGATGCCCAGGGCGCGCAGCTTGCGATAGAGATTGGTGCGTTCCATGCCAACCCGATCAGCCAGTCGCGCCACGTTGCCTTCACACTCGCGGAACTGTTGCATCAGGTAGGTGCGTTCGAACTGCTCGCGTGCTTCCCGCAGCGGCAGGTTCAGGGGAATGCTGCCGACATCCGGGGATTTGGCGGCGGTGACGCCGCGCACGGCGGCGTCCACCTCCTCCAGGGTGATGTCCTCGTCGCCGCCCAGGATCAGCAGGCGCTGCACCAGATTCTTGAGTTCGCGGATGTTGCCGGGCCAGTTGTAGTTGCGCAGCCGGTTCTGGGCGGCCAGGGTGAAATGGCGATAGGTCAAGCCTTCCTGATCGACGAAGTAGCCGATGTAGTAGTTGAGCAGTTCCGGCACGTCCTCGATGTGATCGCGCAGCGGCGGCAGTTTAATCGGCACTACGTTAAGCTGATAGTACAGATCCTCGCGGAAGCGCCCGAGCGCCACTTCCTGCTCCAGATCGCGGTGGGTGGCGGCCACCACCCGCACGTTCACCCGGACCGGCTCCTTGCCGCCGATGCGCAGAAAGGAGCCGTTCTCCAGCGCGCTGGCCAGTTTGGCCTGGGCTTCGAGATCCATGTCGGCCAGTTCGTCCAGGAACAGAGTGCCGCCGCTGGCCTGTTCCAGGCGGCCATAATGAACCCGGTCGCCCTGTTCGGAGCCGAACAGTTCCAGGCTGGCGTTTTCGCGGGCGATGGAGCCGACCCCCACGTCCACGAAGGGGCCGCCGCGGCGCAGGCTGTGGGCGTGCAGAAAACGGGCGTAGACTTCCTTGCCGGTGCCCGGCTCGCCGAAGATCAACACCGGCGCATCGTGCTGGGCAATCCGCAGCACCTGAGTCCGCAAGCGCTGGACGACCTCGCTGCGGCCGACCGGCTCGGCGACGATCCGCTGCTGGCGGCGCAGGTTCTGGTTTTCGCGCGCCAGCCGGTCCGCCTCCAGCGCCCGTTCCACGGTCAGCAGCAGCTTGGCCATGGACAGCGGCTTCTCGATGAAATCGTAGGCGCCCAGCCGGGTCGCCTCCACCGCCGTCTCGACGGTGCCGTGGCCGGACATCATGATGACGGGGCAGGGCAGAGGGTCGCTTTCGCTCCACTCCTTGAGCAGGGTGATGCCATCGGTGTCGGGCATCCAGATGTCGAGCAGGATCAGATCGGGTCGCTGGGCGCGACGGGCCTCACGGGCGGCGGCGGCGTTCTCCGCGGTCGCGACGGCATACCCCTCGTCCTCCAGGATTTCCTTCACCAGGCCGCGAATGTCCGGCTCATCATCAACGACCAGAATATAAGACGCGCTCATCCGGCGGCCTCCTTATCGGTATGCAATGGCGCGGCAGGCAAAGCAGGCGGAGTTGGCGATCCGGCGTCCCCGTGGAGAAGCGGCAAGCGAATCACCACCCGGGCGCCGCCCTCCGCCGGCGTTTCCAACTGGATCCAGCCGCCGTGCTCTTCGACGATTTTCTTGACGATGGCCAATCCTAGCCCGGTTCCCTTGGGTTTGGTAGTCACGTAGGGTTCGAAAGCGTTGGTCAGGATGTTTTCCGGGAAACCCGGCCCATCGTCGCGCACGCTCAGTTCGGCACAATCGGCTCCGGCCACGCGGTCGCGGCGGGTGCCGACCCACAGGGTCGAACCGTGGCCGTCGCGGATCGCTTCGATGGCGTTCTTGACCAGGTTGTGCAGCAACTGCCGCAGCCGACCCTTGTCGCCGCTGATCCACAAGGGTTCCTGGGTCGGCTCCAGCTTGATTTCCACGCCCGCGGGGTAATCGCGATAGAGATAGAGTACTTCGATCACGAACTCGTTCAATTCCAGCGGTGTCAGTTGCAGGCGCGGCGGGCGGGCGTATTCGTTGAAAGCGTCCACCATTTCCTTCATCGCCTGCACCTGCTGGATGATGGTGTGGGTGCCGCGCTCCAGCACCTTGCCCTGTTCCTCGTCAAGCTGTTTCAGGTATTTGTGACGAATGCGCTCGGCGGCCAACTGGATCGGCGTCAGCGGATTTTTGATCTCGTGCGCCAGCCGGCGCGCCACCTCGGCCCAGGCGGCCTCGCGCTCGGCCCGCACCAGATGGGTGATGTCGTCGAAGACGATGACGTGGCCGCCGCGCAGTCCGACCGCGTCGGGCAGCGAGCTGCCGCGGCACATCAGGACGCGCCGGCCCGCGCCGCTGAACCAGTTGATTTCCTGTCGCCAGTCGCCGGTTTGCGTCAGATGCGGGCCGATGGCCTCGAGCAATTCCCGCAACACCGGTTGCGCGGCGGCGATCCATTGGCTGTCGGCGCCGACGAACTCCAGCAGATCCACGCCCAGAATCTGGCTGGCCGCGGCGTTGCAGGTTTGCAGCCGGCCGGCCTGATCGATGGTCAGCACGCCCGACGACAGCCGCGCCAGCACCGTTTCCAGGTAGGCGCGCTGGCTTTCGACCAGTTCCTGGCTGCGCTGCGCGGTATCGCGGGCCTGCGCCAGATTGCGGGTCATCTGGTTGAAGGATTCCACCAGAAATCCCAGTTCGTCGCTGCCGGTCCGGGTCAACTGCTGGTTAAATTGTCCGGCGGCGACCGCCTGGGTCCCGTCGGCCAGTTCCCGCAGCGGCCGCACCAGCCGACGCGCGGTATAGAAGGCGGCCCAAAACGCCGCCAGCACCGCCAGCAGCAAGGCCAGCGACAGCGTCAAGGTAAAACTGGCCTTGAGCGGCGCCCGCAGAAAGATCAGCTCCTTGTAACTGTCGAACGCCGCCTGCACGGCGTCGGCCAGCAGGCTCAGGCGGTCGGTGACCGGAAACAACGCCTGCAGCAACCGCTCCTCGTTGGCGAGGGTCGCCACCCGCACCACCGCGCGGATGTGAAATCCGGCGTCGCGGATCGGCTCCAGACCGACATAATCGCGTCCCTGCCGGACTTGCAACAAAACCGAATCCGGCGGTGGATCCGGCAGGATCAGGGCCGGATCGGCGGTGGCGGTGGCGATGATGCGGCCGCCCTGGCCGAACAGGGTCAACTCGGCGGACTCGCTGATGTCGAGCAGTTCGTCCAGGCGCCGGCCCGCCAGCTCGCCGTCGGTTTCGGCGACGCTGTTGGCGATCCGCAGGGTTTGCTTGAGCACCTCGCGCATCCGCAAATCCAGGGCGGTCCGACTGAGTTCGAGCGCGTCTTCCAGGCCACGATCCACCTGGATATTGAACCAGCTGTCGATCCCGCGCTGCAGAAAATGCAGCGAGAAGCCGTACACCAGCGCCACCGGGGTGATGGCCAGCACCGCGAAGATGCCCGCCAGCCGCAGGGTCAGGCGCGTACCGGGCACTCGCCGGCGATAGGAGCTGATCAGTCCGATCAGGTTGTAGAGGATCAGGATGACCAGCGCCCCCAGCCCGATGGCGCTGATCAGCAGCAGCCAGGAATACATCTGCCCGAAATGCGCCGGGTCGGTGGTGGCGCCGCCCATCAACACCAGGATGATCAGCAACAGTCCCAGCAGCAGCAGCGCCGGCGCCAGCCCCCGACCGCTGGCCAGTCGGCGAATCAGAGCGGCCATGTGCGCCATTCGCTCGCCAGTCGCCAATCATCGGAGAGATAAGCGAACAACCGCAGCGGCGCCGGCAGGGCTTCGATGTCGAGCCGCACCCGCAAGGCCGCTTCGTAGCGCTCGCCAGAAACCAGCAAGCCTTTGTCTAAAAATGGGAAATCGTTGATCTGGCCCATGAACCGCACTGCGGCGGCCCGGGTCGGGAAACCGCGCCGTTCGCCGCTGTTGAGGTTGTTCACCAGATATTGCCGGCTCAGGGCGTGATATTCCAGCCGGAAGCGCTGGGCCAGGGCGTAAACCGTTTCGTCCCACAGCCAGGGGCGCCGTCGGCGGACTTCCATCTCCACTTCGATAGTCAGCGGCACCCCGTTTTCCAAGGCTTCCAGCGCCGCGCCGCTGAAATGGTATTCGAGCCGGGCGTTCAGCCGGTAAACCCCCCCTTCCAGCCGGGTGGACGCGCCCATCACCTCGAAGCCGGCCGCCCAGGCTCCGGCGACGCCCAGCAACCCCCAGAGCAGCATCAGCAGGCCGGCGGCGCGCCGGGGAGTCCGACTCAGGGCGCCGGCTGACATGATTCCATTCCCGGCGCCGCAACCCGCTTGAGCAGACTGGCGTAGTAGAAACCGTCCATGCCATTCTCGCCGGGCAGAATCTGGCGGCCGTGCGGCAGGGCGCGTCCCCAGTCCGCCGCGATGGACTGTTCGCCGGCGTCCGGGTGGGTGGCGAGAAAGGCGGCGATCACGTGTTCGTTTTCCTGCCGCAATACCGAGCAGGTCGTGTACAGCAGCCGGCCACCCGGTCGCAGTAGCGGCCACAGGCTGGCGAGGATCCTGCCCTGCCGCGCGGCCAGCGCGGCGATGTCGCTCTCCCGGCGCAGCAGTTTGATGTCGGGATGGCGGCGGATCACGCCAGTGGCCGAACAGGGCGCGTCCACCAAAATCCGGTCGTAGGGGATGCCGTCCCACCAGTCCGCCGGCCGTTGGGCGTCGCCCACCACCAACCGCGCGGTCAGCCGCAGTCGACGCAAATTGTCCCGTACCTGCTCCAGCCGGCTGGCGTCCTGGTCGAGGGCGGTCAGCTCCGGGTCCGGCGTGCATTCCAGCAGGTGGCCGGTCTTGCCGCCGGGCGCGGCGCAGGCGTCCAGCACCCGCTGCCCCGGCTGGGCCGCCAGCAGCGGTGCCGCCAGTTGCGCGGCGGCATCCTGCACCGACACCCAACCCTCGGTAAAACCCGGTAAGGTCACGGGATCCGCCGGCTCGGCCAGGATCAGCGCCGTCGGCACGCCATTGACCGGTGCGGCGGATCGCCCTGTTTCGGCCAACCGCGACCGGTAGTCCTCGCCATCGAGATGGAGCCGGTTGACCCGCAGCGTAAACGGTGGGCGGGCGTTGTTGGCGGCGACGATGGCGGGCCAGTCGTCCGGCCAGTCCCGCCGCAACCACTCCAGCAGCCAGCGCGGATGGGCGGCGCACGCTTCCGGATCGCTTTCCAGCGCCTCCGTCAACTCCATCCGCCGGCGCAGGGCGGCCCGCAGGACCGCGTTCGTCAATCCCACCGCCCACGCTTTGCGCAACTGGCGGGCGGCGGCGACCGTCTCGGCGACTGCGGCATGTTCGGGAATCCGCAAGTACCATAATTGATACAGACCGATCAGCAGGAGCGCCCGGACGACCTGCTCGCCGGGCGCCAATGGTCGCGCCAGCAACCGGTCGAGCAGGGCTTGCAAGCGCGGTTGCCAGCGGCA
>DGFE01000195.1 GCA_002391525.1 Competibacteraceae bacterium UBA3908 | reverse complement strand
AGATGTGTATAAGAGACAGGTAATACCGTTTTCCAATAGGTTCTACGCTTCTGATTCCCCCCTTTGGCAAAGGGGGGCAAGGGGGGATTTGGAACACCGTGGATGGACGCTACCGGGCGAAATCCCCCCCAACCCCCCTTTTTCAAAGGGGGGGAGTTTCGATGGCGGCGTCATTCGCAACGTCGTTCAACCTAATGAGAATTGGTATAAATTCATAGCCCGTGCTCAACTGAAACAGATGGTCATCGGCATCGCTCAACGCCGGATCATCCGCGTCCGTCGCACGCCAGGCGTAGACGAGCGCGAAGCTCCAAGGCGCCCGGCTCAGCATACCGCCCGCGGTGACATAGGTACGGTCCTGGGCCTGGCCTTCGGCGCCGGCAAGACAGGCGAGTTCCACCATCGCTTCGAGCGTCAGGCCCGCATCCGCCTCGAACTCTCCATGCAAACCGGCGACGACGCCTCGTTCGTTCTCGGGATCACTCTCGCCCCGTTTCTGGAATTCATAGCCCAGGTGATACCGGAGCTCGGGTAAAAAGGCCAATCCGCCACCGTCGAAGGTGATGCTGAAAGACGAAAGATCGTCGGTGTTGCCGACGCCGCCGGCGGCTCCGGTCAGCCTGCCCCGGTCGGTGAAGATGGAGCGGCTCAACGACGTAGTGTCCGCGAAAAAGGCGGCCGCCGACAACCGCCGAACGCCAGGACTCCGGTCGTCAATATCGCCGTCGAAAGCAATGGCACCCCCCAGTCCGATTCGCTCATCCAGCTCGTAGTCTCCCGCGAAATCGGCGCCGTAGATGCCTGGCGCCAGATCCCAGGCCAAGCCAAAGGGTGGATTGAATTTACCGCCGTGGAACGCGAATGCTCCGGTTTCGTAGCGCAGGAAGAGTTGTTTGATCGCCAGGCCATGATCCTCGAATAGACGATCATCGGCGGGTCCGGGATCGCTAACCGGAGTAAACTCAAGCTCCGTTTGGAGAGAAAACGCCGGCGTGAACCAAATGGTCAGGTCAAGCTCCGCATCGGCAAACAGGTCGTTTAACTTGGCGTTCGGATCGTCCGCGGCGAAAAAATAGTCATTTCGGATTTCAATTGAGCCCCCTCCCTCCAGGCGCCGATAAGACTCCTGAGTAAGAGCGGGTGGAGCGCCGAGCAATAACAAAACGCCGAACGTGAAAACATGCCCGGAGATTTGATTCACGTTGTGGTCCAGAGTCCATTTATGCCAAGCAAAAAGTATAGGCGCCTGGATGACTGCACGTTGGCCATTTTGAGCTATCGCGCGACTGCCGCACATTTACTGCTTACTGGAGAGTAAAGCAGCTTTCGATTGCCGTGTTGTTCCCGGTAGCCGTCCTGGCGATGATTTCGAACTTGAACTCGTCGCCCAAGGCAAGGATTTCCGCTGGCGCCTCGAACCGCGTCACCGTGGGCGGCAGATCGACGCTGAGCTTGACGCCCTCCCGTTCGACGAAAAATTGGTAACGGACGATTTCGACCGGTCCAGACTTGCCGATCTCGGGATGCGATGTCGCCACCGGATCCCAGTCGATGATGACGGGCGCGCTGACCGCCGGCAGGGGAACCGCGTCGCAGTTTTCCGCCGCCGGGATGCCGTTAATCGTAACGTTGCCCACCGGGGCCGCCATGACATGGCTGAGCGTCACCGTGGCCTCGATTTCTTCTCCGCCAAGGCTCACGGCCTCGATTTCGTAAGCGCCTTCGGGAAACCGGCGGAAAAAATCCTCGGGTGGCAGTTCGTCGAACGTTGGCTCTGCGCTCTCAAAAAACAACTGGGTAAGACCCTGGCGCGCCAGGCTCCCCGAGGCTTTAACGAAGTAGATCGGGCGTCCGTTCGGGCCCTCGATTTTCAGCCTCGAATAGGCCCCGCCATCGACCGAACCGTGAATGCCCAGGTCTCCATCGGTGTCGTTGAGTTCGACAAACAGTTCCGCCTCGGAGAATTCAGCGGCCTGAACCGCCGGGATAGCGGCTTCCAACGCCAGACCGGCCATCGCTATTGCCGGAAGAGACAACATACGCATACGCTTCTTCGTGATCATTGCGAGTGCTCCTGTTCTACTCATGACGTTCTCGCTCGCCACGACGGAGAAAGCCGTGGCTTGTCGAGCAAGCCCAGACTATCTCGCCAACCTGATCGCAAGATGGTCGGAACATGGCCATTCGATGATCGCAACATGATCATTCGGCAATGTATGGCGCATACCCTTGTTGATATATAGACACGCGCCAGGGGGGTCACTAGATTGATAAGAGACTGACGCCGAATGCTGCTTACGCCATGCGATTGCTGCTGATTGAAGATGACCTGAATATCGCCGCCTTCATCGTCAGGGGGCTCAAGGAGGCTGGCTTCGTCGTCGAGCATACGGGCGACGGCAAAACCGGCTTACAGATGGCGCTCGACTCGTCCTACGACGCGGCTGTGATCGACATCATGCTGCCTGGCCTGGACGGCCTGGCGATCATTGATACGCTGCGCCAACGGCGCGTCAAGCTGCCCGTCATCATCCTGAGCGCCAAGCGCTCGGTCGATGAACGAGTCGAAGGCCTGCAGGCGGGCGGCGACGATTACCTCACCAAACCCTTCGCGTTTTCCGAGCTGTTGGCGCGCATTCAAGCCCTGATTCGGCGTGCGAGCGCCACACCCGAACCGACCGGGATCAGCGTCGGCGATCTCCATGTCGATCTGCTCCGGCACGTGGTCACGCGCGCCGGCAAAACCATCGCCCTTCAGCCGCGCGAGTTTTCGCTGCTGGAATACCTCGCCCGCAATGCCGGACGACCCGTGTCCAAGACCATGATCATGGAGCATGTCTGGGACTATAACTTCGATCCACAGACCAATGTCGTGGAGTCCCGAATCTGCCGGTTGCGCGACAAGATCGACAAGGGCTTCGACAAACCCCTGATTCATACCGTGCGCGGGATGGGTTATGTTCTCAAGGACGCTTCATAGCCTGCGTCACACCTTGGCGCTGCGTCTGACGCTGTGGTACGCGGGCATCTTCGCCGTGTCCTCCACGTTGGCCTTCGCGCTTGCCTACGCGCTGATAGCGGCGGTCGTGCGGGAGCGCACCGACGAGGATTTGCAAGAAGATGTCGAAGAGTACGCGACGTTCATGCGCGTGGGTGGCCTCGACCGCGTGAAAACCGAAATGATGGTGGACACCGAAGGGGATGAAGCGCGCCAGGTGTTTTTTCGTCTATGGACAGCCGACGGCCAGCAACTCTGGGCCTCCGACCTCTCGGCGTGGGCGGGATTGGACGAGCCAAAAGACGTTTTGGCGCAACTTGCCGATACTGAGGAACCAATCTTGAAAACGCTCACGCTGCCGCAACGCGAGCATAAAGCGCGCACCATCCATGGGACCATCGCGCCCGGCGTGGTGGTTCAGATCGGCGAATCCCTGGAAGAAAACGAGGAATTCCTGGCGGCGTTGTCGCAGGGATTTCTCCTCGTCCTGCTGGCCGTCATCGTGATCGGGGGACCGGTCGGATGGTTCATGTCGCGCCGGGCCTTGCGCGGCGTCCAGGAACTTACGCGGACAGCAGCCGAGATCGCGAACGGCGCGCTGGACCGGCGTGTCGTCGTTCGGTCCGAAGGCGATGAACTCGACACCCTGGCGCGAACCTTCAACACGATGCTGGATCGGATTCACGCCTTGATCATCGGGATGCGGGAGATGACCGATAACCTGGCCCACGATCTCAGAAGCCCGCTCGGGCGGATTCGCGCCTCGGCCGAGACGGTCTTGACCAGCGGCGGATCAAAAAAAGAGGAATCCGAGGCGATGGTGGCGACCACCGCCGAGGAATGTGACCGGCTGCTGGAACTGATCAACACGACCCTGGATATCGCCGAGGCGGAATCCGGCACCGCCAAACTCAGGCTGGCGGACATCGACCTGGCGGAGATGGCGAGAGACGCGGTCGAGCTGTTCCAGCCCCTCGCGGAGGACAAACAAATCGCCATCGCCGCCGATTTGCCGGATCACTGTCCGCTGCGGGGCGACCGGCAACGGCTGCAACGGGTGATCGCGAATCTCCTGGACAACGCCCTGAAGTACACGCCGACCGGCGGGCGCGTGACCCTCAAGCTCGATGACGAGGGTGAGCGGCTCAAACTGGCTGTCGAAGATACCGGCATCGGCATCTCACCCCACGAAATATCTCGCATCTTTGATCGCTTCTACCGCTGCGACCGCAGTCGCTCCGAGCGCGGCAATGGCCTGGGGCTGAGCCTCGCGCTGGCGTTCGCGCGGGCCCACGGCGGCGACATCGCCGTGGACAGCGCCCCAGGCCGGGGCAGCGCCTTTACCGTCGTGCTGCCCCGGTCGCGCCATGCCTTACCCACCGGGATTTAATCATAGCGGGTAGCTGACGAAATTTTTTCTTCACCGAATCCCCACAATCCCTTCACCCTCCGCTCATCGTCTCCCCAACCGGACCCGTTAGGCTGGTCTCATCCATTCATCCGAGGAAGCCCGACCATGCGATACAGCCTGTTTGCGAAAATCAGCCTGATCTTCCTGATCACCATCATCCCGGCCAGCGGCCTGACCCGAATCAGTTTTCTGATCGACGAACGCGCGGCGCGCCGAAACGAGGTCGTCGCGGGAATCGCCGCCGCCACCGCCCGCGACCAAACCCTGGTGGGGCCGGTGCTGGTCATCCCCTACACCCGCATCGTCAAGACGCAAAAACCCAGCGAGAAGGACGAGACCAAGATGATCGAGGTGGAAAACCGCTTTTCAGACTACGTTTATCTGCTGCCGGCCGAACTGGATATTCAAGTCAACCTGAACACCGAGCAAATCCGACGCAGCCTTTACCATGCCGTGGTGTTCAGCGCCAGCATCGCGGTCAAGGGCCGCTTCGCCACCGAGGGCGGCTTGCTCAAGCCGGAATCGAAATCAGCCTGGAGGATCATGCCTTGCTGGCCGGTTCGGTCACCCTGTTCGGCTGCCTGGCGCTGGCGATGGTGCTGACCCGCCAGGTGGATTGGTATCAACTGGGCGATACCCTGGGCGCGCGGCTCGGCAAGGACGCGAACAAAGGCGCGGTTACGGTCGAACCCGTCGGCGGTTGAAGGATACGCCGGCCCGAAACGAAGCAGGCGGCCCGCAGGCCGCCTTCCGCCCGCGGCACGCCTGTTCCCGTCTCAGGAAAGATGGCGCAGCGCGAACGGAATCATCTCGCCCAGCACTTTCTGGACCGCCGCGTTGGATGCGCGCACCGCGCCGTAGGCATCTTCGCTGGGCGCCGGTTCCAGCGCCTCGAACACCTGCGTGCCCAACACCTGCCCGCTCTTCATGTCGACCACCTTGATGCGCGCCGTCAGCCGCACCTGGCTGGGTTGGGCCATGAATTCCTGCTGCAAGCGAATCACGTCCACATCCACCCGCAGATCGGCCAGGGTCGGCGCCGGCGGCGAGACCACCGCCCTGAACGCGCCCGTCCCCTCGAACGCCCGCACCAGAATCGGCAGCAACAGCTTGGGCGGCGCGTCGCTCCACACGCTGTTGCTGTAGTAATCCAGCTTCAGCGGTTCCCTGGTGTAGGCGATGCGGTTGGAATCGAATCCCGGCGCCGCCTTGGGTGTCGCCACCAGCAGCGTCTTGCCGCTGGAGCGCCGCGCCGGCGGCGGCTCGAACGCGCCCACTTCCAGCACGAAGGTCTGCGGCGGCGGCGATTTGTCCTGCGGCAGCAAACAGCCGGGCAGCGCCAGCAGCGCCAGCAGCACCCAGCCGCACCGGTTCACCCTCACGCTCGCTCGGCGCCCGATCATGCACGTCATACCCCTTCCCTCACAGATTCACGAATGCTCATTGTTCGCCAGGACCGGGCCGGCCACTGGGCTTGCCCAGCAACAGGGCGCGAGGATTTTGCTCCAGCAGTTCGGCCAGCCGCTGCAAGGCCGCCACCAGATCGTTGACCTGGACCAGCAGCGCGTTCAACTCGGGCACGGTGCTCTGCCCCAGCCGCCGCAATTCCTGCCGCCCAGCCTCGGCCACCCCGCTCAAGTCCCGACTGGTCTGATCGAAGGTGTCCGCCATCTTGCGCACCGCCTGGGCGCTGGCGCGGAAATCACCCAGCATCGCCTGGACTTGCGCGCTCAAATCGCCGGACTTCTCCAACCCCGCCGCCAGTTGATCCAGCGCCCTGCCTAACCGCTGCGCGCGTCCGGCCAACTCGCCAGTGAACGTCTCCACGTTGGTCAGCGTCTGGCGGATGCTGTCGGACCGGTCGGCCACCGCTCCGCTGATGGCGCTCACATGCCGCAGGATTTCGGTGACGGCGGTCTGATTCTCATCGCCCAGCAATCGCTCCAGCCGGCCCGACAAGCCATTGACGTTGGTCAGGATGTTGTTGAAGGCATCGTCCAGCCGCGCCACCAGCGAGGGGCCGGCCTGAATGACCGGCAAATCCTGTCCCGGCTCTTTTTCCAGCAACGGCGACTGGCCGCCGCTGCTGCTCAGTTCCACCGCCGCCACCCCGGTCAACCCCCGGGTGGACAGGGTGGCGACGGTGTCGCGGCGGATCGGGGTGCCGCGCTCGATGTCGAGCACCACATCGACCTGGTCGGGAGTGAGCGGGTCCAGCCGGATGGATTCCACCTGCCCCACCTGAACGCCGCGATACCGAACCGTCGCCTTGGGATTCAGGCCGGCCACCGATTCCCGGAAATACACCCGGTAGCGGTCGTAGGTCTTGGTCTCGCCGCCCACGGTCAGCCAGAACACCACTCCCAGCAGGGATAAGCCCAGGATGATCACGAACAGCCCGACCAGGGCGTAATTTACCTTGCTCTGCACACCTGCTCCCGCGCCGCGCGACCGCGCGGCCCCTCGAAGTACGCCCGGATCAGCGGATGTTCGGCCTGGGTCAACTCCCGCATCGGCGCGTAGCCGATCACCCGCTTCTCCCCCAGAAACGCCACCCGGTCGGTCGCCTGCCAGAGCGTGTCCAGGTCGTGGGTCACCATCACCACCGTCAGCCCCAGCGACTCCTTGAGTTGCACCACCAGTTCGTCGAACGCCCCGGCGCTGACCGGGTCCAGCCCGGCGGTCGGCTCGTCCAGAAACAGCAGCGCCGGGTCCAGCGCCAGCGCCCGCGCCAGCGCCGCGCGCTTCAGCATCCCGCCGCTCAACTCGCGCGGCAGCTTGTCGCCGGCGTCGGCGGGCAGGCCCGCCAGCGCGATCTTGAGATCGGCGATTTCCGCGATCTGCCGGGCGGGCAGGGGGGTATGCTCGCGCAGCGGCACCGCCACATTTTCCCGCACCGTCAGCGAACTGAACAAGGCTCCCTGCTGGAACAGCATCCCGAACCGCCGCCGCAGCCGGAACGCCGCGCGCTCGCCGATGCCGACGATTTCCTGACCGAACAGCTGGATGGAGCCGGCTGCCGGCTGCAGCAGCATGATGATCGCCCGCAACAGGGTGGTCTTGCCGGAACCGCTGCCGCCGACCAGAGCGACCACCTCGCCCCGCCGGATGTCGAGATCCAGATTCTCGTGAATGACCGTCGTCCCGAACCGGGTCCACAGGCCGCGCACCGCGATCACACAGGGCGCCGGATCGGTCGCCGCGTTCACAGCCCCACTCCGCCCAGCACCACCGAGAACAGCGCGTCGGCGGCGATGACCAGAAAGATCGACTGCACCACGCTGACCGTGGTCTGCCGACCCACGCTGTCGGCGCCGCCGCGCACCCGAAATCCCTGATAGCAACCGACCAGGGCGATGATGGCGGCGAACACCGGCGCCTTGCCCACGCCGAGCAGAAACGAGGTCAGCGTCACCACCTTCGGCAGCCGGTCCAGAAAATCGCTAAAATCGACCCCGAACAAGGTTTGCGCCATGACCATGCCGCCGAACACGCTGAGCGCGTCGGCGAACACCGTCAGCAGCGGCAGGGCGACGGTCAGCGCCAGCAGTTTGGGCAGCACCAGCAAATCCATGGGCGGAATGCCGATGGTGCGCAGCGCATCCACCTCCTCCGTGACCTGCATGGTGCCGATCTGGGCGGTGTAGGACGAACCGGTGCGACCGGCGACGATGATGGCGGTGATCAGCGGCGCCAGTTCGCGCAGCATGGTCAGCGCCACCAGTTCGACGATGAAGATGTTGGCGCCGTAGAACGCCAGTTGCTGGCCACCCTGATAGGCGATGACCACCCCCATCATGAACGACAACAGGGCGATGATCGGCAAGGCGCGCACGCCGGCGGTCTCGATGTCGCTGAACAGCACCCGCCAGCGGAACCGGCCGGGTCGTAACGCTAACCGGCCCAGAGCCATCGCCGCCTCGCCGACGAAAGTGAGAAAAGCCCAACCACCGTTCAGATGATACAGGACCCGCCGGCCCAGCCGCTCCAGCGCGCCGGGCGGGACGGGCGCCGCCGCCAGGGCTCCGGCGCTGACGCGGCGTTCCCGCACCAGGTCCAGCAACGCCCGATGTTCCTCGCGCAGGTTGACCAGTCGGGCCGGGTGGCTGGCCCGCTCCAGTTCGGCGATGAGATTGAGCAATCGCAACGCGCCGGTGGTGTCGATGGCGCCGATGCCCGACCCGTCCAGTTCGACCCCGTCCGCCGGCCAATTCACGGCCTGCAGGCGTGGACCCAGCCCTTCGATGCCATCCAGCGTCCAGTCGCCCTCGCACCGGAATTGGTTCGATTCGTACCGGATAGCGGCGGGGCTCGGGGTTGCAAGGGAAGAAGGATCAGCCATCGATGATCGCCGGTCCGGCCACGCTCAGCGCGGATTCAGCCGTCGCCAGGCGGCGGGGTCCTGCTGGCCGCCGGATTTCTCCCAGATGCCGAGCCGGGCCTGCCGCGCCTCGATCTGGACCTGCCGGTAAAGCGGCGAATCGTTGTATTGCCCGTACACCACCGCCCGCCCCCGTCGGACCATTTCCAGACCGACATCCCGTTCGCCGGCGAATACCTGGGCCACGACCCGGCCATAACGATCCCGATCCCGCACCACCAGCCGAACCGAATCCCGAGACGGCAGCAAGCCGCGCAACGCCTCCCGCGAGCGGTCGCCCCACGGCTCCTGCTTCATTTCCGGGGCGTCGATGCCAAACATCCTCACCTGGACCTTGCCGTCGGGGCAACTGGCGACGAATGAGTCGCCGTCGTAGACCGTCTTGACGGTGCAAACCAATTCCATCCCCTTGGCCGTTGTCGAGGGCGGCGCCTTGGGTTCGTGCAGGAAATAACTGACCGCGACGACGGCAAGCGCCAGTCCGCCAACCACCCAGGGCGACCGGCTCTTGCGGCGGAGAGTTCGGTTCAACTCGCCGCGCAGCGTTCCTTGCAGCCACTTGAGCGCATCCTGTTTCACAAGGGTCCCGCGGCGTCGGTCAGCGCGCCGCCGCCAGCGCCTGCTCCAGATCGGCGAGGATATCGTCGATGTGCTCGATGCCGATGGACAGCCGCACCAGATCCTCGCTGACGCCCGCTTTCTCCAGCTCCGCCGGCGACAGTTGCCGGTGCGTCGTCGTCGCCGGATGACAGGCCAGAGACTTGGCGTCGCCGATATTGACCAGCCGGGTGACCAGTTGCAGCGCGTCGATGAACCTGGCCCCGGCCTCGCGCCCGCCCTTGATGCCGAAGCTGAGGATGCTGGAACCCCGTCCACCCATGTATTTGTCCACCAAAGGCTTTTCCGGACTGTCGGCCAGCGCCGGATACTTGACCCACACGACCTGCGGGTGACCCTTGAGATACTCGGCGGCCTTGACGGCGTTCTCGCAATGACGGTCCATCCGCACCGGCAGGGTTTCTATCCCTTGCAGGATCAGGAAACTGTTGAACGGCGAAATCGCTGCGCCGGTGTTGCGCAACGGCACCACCCGTGCCCGACCGATGAACGCCGCCGGCCCCAGCGCCTCGACGTAGACCACGCCATGATAGGATGGATCCGGCTCGTTCAGCCGGGCGAAGCGGGCCTTGTGCTGATCCCAGGGGAAACGGCCGGAATCGACGATGACGCCGCCGATGCTGGTGCCGTGGCCGCCCATGTACTTGGTCAGGGCATGGACCACGATGTCGGCGCCGTGCTCGAACGGCCGGCACAGATACGGGGTCGGCACGGTGTTATCCACGATCAGCGGCACGCCGTGGGCGTGGGCCACCTGCGCGAGCGCGCCGAAATCGACCACGTTGGCCGCCGGATTGCCGATGGACTCGCAAAACACCGCCTTGGTTTTGTCGTCGATCAGCCGGCCCATGGCCTCGACATCGCGATAGTCCGCGAAGCGCGCCTCGATACCGAAACGCGGTAGAGTGTGGGCGAACAGGTTGTAGGTGCCGCCGTACAGGGTGGAGGTGGTGACGATATTGTCGCCCACTTCGGCGATGGTCATCAGGCTGTAGGTGATCGCCGCCATGCCGGAGGCCACCGCCAGCGCGCCGACACCTCCTTCCATGGCCGCTACCCGCTGTTCCAGCACGGCGGTGGTGGGGTTCATGATCCGGGTGTAGATATTGCCCGGCACCTTCAAGTCGAACAGATCGGCGCCGTGCTGGGTGTCGTCGAAGGCGTAGGAGGTGGTCTGGTAGATGGGAACGGCGACGGCTTTGGTGGTGGATTCCGGCTGATAGCCGCCGTGAATGGCGATGGTTTCGATTTTCATTGTTGCGGGTTCCATCGGGGTTGCCAGGGAAAGACAGACAAAGTCTGGACGCGGGACTCAGGAAATGTCCAGTAGCATTGCGCCGTAGGCCAGCCCCTGCAAGACCAGCCAGGCATAACCGGCGGCCAGCAGGTCGTCGAACATGATGCCGAAACCGCCGCTCACCCGCTGATCAACCTGCCGGATCGGCCAGGGCTTGAGAATGTCGAACAATCGAAACAGCATGAATCCGGCGATGAGCCATGGCCAATCCGGCGGCGCGGCGATCATGGTGACGAAATAGCCGATCACCTCGTCCCAGACGATGGCGGGATGGTCGTGGACGCCCAGATCGCGGGCGGCGCGGTCGCAAACCCATACCCCCAGCGCGAAACCGAACGTGATCAATAACAGATAGGCCCACAGCGGCAACGGTTGCGCCAGCAGATACAAGGGAATCGCTGCCAACGTACCGAAAGTGCCGGGGGCCTTGGGCGCGCAACCGGAGCCGAAGCCGAGAGCGAGGAAATGGACGGGATCGCGGAAAACGCGGGTACAAGGACGTTCAGCCGAAGTGATCATACCCCAGCCGCTCCAGTCGAAAATCGGAACCGTCGGCGCGGATCAGACGCAAACCCGGCTCCGCCGTAATGACGCCGATGCGGGTGCAACAGCAGTCCCAGTCGGTGACCAGCGCCTCCAGTTGCACTGTCCGCTCCGGCGGCACGGTGAAGCACAGTTCGTAGTCATCGCCGCTGGCCAGGGCGAACATGAGCGCCGCGTCCCGGTCGAGGCTGGCGGCCAGGGCCGGCGACAGCGGCAACCGCTCCACCTCCAGTCGCGCCCCGACTCTGCTGCGTTCGAGAATGTGGCCGAGGTCCTGCGCCAGTCCATCGGAGATGTCTATCGCGGCGCTGGCGATGCCGCGCAGCGCCAAGCCTTGGGCGATACGGGGTTCCGGCCACTCCAGCCGCCTCCGGATGTAATCGCGATACTCGGCGACAACGGTGGTTTTGCCGCAGGCCGCCGCCAGCGCCAGACCCGCGTCGCCCGGCGTGCCGGTGACGTAAATCCCGTCACCCGGTTTCGCCCCGTCGCGACGCAAGGCCAATCCCGGCGGGATGAAACCATGAGCCTGGATGGTGATGACGGTCGTCGGCCCATGGGTCGTGTCACCGCCGACCAGTTGCACGCCATGACGATCCGCCAACGCGAACAGGCCCCGGCAGAACCGCCCCAGCCAGTTTTCATCCGCCGCGGGCAGGGTCAGCGCCAGCGTGGCCCAGGCCGGCGTCGCGCCCATCGCCGCCAAATCGCTCAAGTTCACCGCCAGCGCCTTGTGGCCGAGACCTGCCGGGTCGGTGGCGGCGAAGAAATGCACGTCCGCCACCAGGGTATCCATCGTCACCACCAAGTGCTGGCCGGTGGGCGGGAGCAACAGCGCACAATCGTCGCCGATACCCAGCGCCACGTCGGAGCGGCTCAACCCTTGAGTGGCAAGATAGCGGTCGATCAGGGAAAATTCGGAAACGGGCATCAGCGGGACGAGATTCCGGTCGATCTCGCCAGCGTCGAGTAGACCAGGATCATGGATGCTGCAAATCCCGGCGGGCGGTGGAGATGGTTACGGTAAAGCCGGCGATGACATCGCTTGCGGTCATCAGTACGATCAAAAAGAACGTCATGTTGGCCATCTGGGGCATCACGATCAGCTCGATCAGGGCGATGATAAACACCACCAGCGACAGCACGTGATTGAGAATGGCCCCGGTGGAACTGCTGGTGGCGCGGTAGACCTCGACGCACAGCAGGATCAGGCCCAGCACCAGCAGCACGTCACCGCCACGGAACGGCAGCACCATGCCGGACAGCAGCGGCAGGCCAAACAGGACCGCGTCCAACCAGCCCGGAGCAGCCAGGGCGAAAATGGAATAAATAACAACGACAATCGCAAGCAACGGAAAACTGGCCATCGCTATTCCCCCAGAGCAAACAATAAGGCCGCCTCGCCGGCGGCCTCCACGAACCCAAGCGAACTCAGCCCTCAAAGCGCCGGAACACCAGCGTGGCGTTGGTGCCGCCGAAGCCGAAACTGTTGGACATCACCACCTTCAAGTCGGCGTTATCGACCCGCTCGCGCACAATCGGAAAGCCTTCCGCCGCCGGATCGAGGGTTTCGATGTTGGCCGAAGCGGCGATGAAACGGTTGTCCATCATCAGCAGCGAGTAGATCGCCTCGTGCACGCCCGCCGCGCCCAGCGCGTGGCCGGTCAGCGACTTGGTGGAACTGATCGGCGGAATCCGCACGCCGAACAGCTCGCGAATCGCCTCCAGTTCCCGGATGTCGCCCGCCGGGGTGCTGGTGCCGTGGGTGTTGATGTAATCCACTGGCTCGCCTACGCCGTCCAGCGCCTGCTTCATGCAACGCAGCGCGCCCTCGCCGGAGGGCTGCACCATGTCGTAACCGTCGGAGGTCGCGCCGTAGCCGATCAGTTCGGCGTAGATCCGCGCGCCGCGCCGGCGGGCGTGCTCCAACTCTTCCAACACCACGATGCCGCCGCCGCCGGAGATCACGAAGCCGTCGCGGTTGGCATCATAGGGCCGCGAGGCGGTTTGCGGCGTCGCGTTGTACTTGGTGGACAGTGCGCCCATGGCGTCGAACAGATGGGTCAGGCTCCAATGCACTTCCTCGCCGCCGCCGGCGAACACGATGTCCTGCTTGCCCCACTGGATCAGTTCGCCGCCGTGGCCGATGCAGTGCGCGCCGGTGGCGCAGGCGGAGCCGATGCTGTAGTTGACGCCCTTGATCTTGAACGGCGTCGCCAGACAGGCCGTGGTGGTGCTGCTCATGGTGCGCGGCACCATGTACGGTCCGACCCGTTTCAGGCCCTTGTTGCGCAGCAGGTCGGCGGCCTCGACCATGTTCTGCGGACTGCCCCCGCCGGTACCGGTCACCAGTCCGGCGCGCGGATTGGACACCATGTCCTCCGGCAACCGGGCGTCGGCGATGGCCTCGCGCATGGCGATATAGTTGAATGCGGCGGCGTCGCCCATAAACCGCAGGATCTTGCGGTCAATCTGCTCCGCCAGGTTGACCCGCAGCGGCCCGCGCACGTGGGAGCGCAGGCCCATTTCCCGATAGTCCGCCGCGAATTCCAAGCCACTGCGGCCCTGCCGCAGCGATTCCAGCACTTCCCAGCGGTCGTTGCCGATGCTGGATACGATACCGATACCGGTCACCACTACCCGTTTCATCGTCACTCCTCAAAAGCCATCGGTCGAGGTGAACAATCCAACTCGCAAGTCCTTGCCGGTGTAAATGGTCCGGCCGTCGACCTCCAGGGTCGCATCGGCGATACCCATGACCAGTTTGCGCAGAATGACCCGCTTCATGTGGATGTGATAGGTCAGCTTCCTGGCCTCGGGGCGCACCTGCCCGGTGAATTTCACTTCACCGCAGCCGAGCGCCCGCCCTCGTCCCTGCCCCCCCATCCAGCCCAGAAAAAACCCGACCAGCTGCCACATCGCGTCCAGCCCCAGACAACCCGGCATGACGGGATCGCCGATAAAGTGGCAGCCAAAAAACCAGAGATCGGGATGAATGTCCAGTTCCGCAACGATCTCGCCCTTGCCGTACTGACCACCCTCGGAGCCGATATGGACGATGCGGTCCACCATCAGCATGTTCGGCAGCGGCAATTGGGCGTTGCCGGGTCCGAACAACTCACCGCGAGCGCAGGCGAGCAGTTCCTCGCGAGTGAAGCTGGATTGTTTGTTCACGACCGTGGACGCCCTCTCGATGGTACGGTTGAAAAACCGGGATCGAAACGAATATTTTGAAGTGTGGAATTATAGGGTTTTTTTCCAGCCAGTGGGCAATGGGTTCGACGGTACTTTCGCATTACAATCCGATTCACCCGTTCACATTCCGCAAGGCCCACTCGTGAATACGCTTGATTTGCTCGTTCCAAACGCCATGCGGCTGGCGGAATACGTCCACCGCCAGCGCAACCATCGGCGCAAGGCGCCGCCTGGCGAGGACCGTCCCGCCTATTTTCTGCACCTGGCCGAAGTGGCCTGGCTGCTGCTCGACAGCGGCAGCCGCGACGACGAACTGATCGCCGCCGCCTTTCTGCACGACACCATCGAGGATTGCGGCTATGACGAGGGCAGGCTGGCCCAAGCCATCGGCAATCGGCGGGTGGCGGCGCTGGTCGCGGCTGTTTCGGAACCCGACAAGCGGCAAAGCTGGGAAGACCGCCAACAGCATTACCGCGAGCGATTGAGCGCATTGAACGATCCGGCGCTTCTGGCGCTGTCCTGCGCCGACAAGACCTCCAATCTCACCGACATGAACCGGCTCATGGCCCGGGGTCATGCGGTGGACAGCTTCACCAGGCGCGGCTTCGACGCGCAACGGGCCAAGTTCGAGGCGCTGGACCGGCTGTTTCTGGACCGGGTGCCGGAACGGCTGTACCAGCGTTTCCAGCAGGCGCTGGCCGAATTCCGGCAACGGGGTCGGCTGTCTACCGAAACCCCCTCGCGCCGATCATGATTCCGGCCGGTCGGTACCGATCTTGTCTTCGGCGCCGGCCAGCAGATTCCGAATGTTGGAGCGATGCCGCCAGATCAACAGCCCGACCATGAACAGCACGGCGGCGATATAGGCGCCCGGCAGGCCGAACCACCAGGCGAACAGCGGCGCCAGGGCCGCCGCGGTCAAGGCCGACAGCGAGGAAATGCGGACGGTGAAGGCCATCAGCAGCCAGGTGGCCAACGCCGCCAACGCCACCGACCCGGACAGGCCGAGAATCGCCCCGAACGCGGTCGCCACGCCCTTGCCACCCTCGAAACCGAAGAACACCGGATACAGATGCCCCAAAAACGCCGCCAGCGCGGTCAGGGCCAATCCGGCCTGGTCCAGACCGGCCCACCGCGCCAGCAGCACCGGCAGCAGGCCCTTGAGCAAATCGCCCGCCAAGGTCAGGGCGGCGGCTTTCTTGCCGCCGAAACGGAGTACGTTGGTCGCGCCGGGATTGCGCGAGCCTGCGCTCCGCGGATCGGGCAATCCCATCGCCCGGCAGACGATAATCGCGGTGGACACGGAACCGGCCAGATAGCCGAGGATGACAAACAGAATGGTCGCGAGCATCGATGTCGTTGCCAAAAGATTCAGCGCCGCCGGCGACAGGACTGGCGGCGGGCGGGGCCGGAGTGATTGATTTACGCTAAGATTAGACCGCCGCCTGGAACCTTGCCATGGATATCATTTTCATACGCGAACTGCGCATCCAGACCATTATCGGCGTTCACCCCTGGGAACGTCAGACCCGTCGAACCCTGCTGCTCGATCTGGAACTGGGCGCCGACGTCCGTCCGGCGGCCGCGACCGACCGACTCGATGATACGCTCGATTACCAGGCCGTGGCGCGGCGGGTCGGCGAATTCGCCACCGCCAGCGATTTCCGGCTGGTGGAAACCCTGGGCGAGCGGATCGCCGAATTAGTGCTGCGGGAATTTGGCGTGCCCTGGCTGCGGCTGACCCTGCGCAAGCCCGGCGCGGTGCGCGACACCCGGGAAGTCGGCGTCATCATCGAACGCGGCAACCGGGATTGAGCGCATGGCCCGGGTCTATGTCGGCATCGGCAGCAACATCGAACCGGAACGGCACATCCGCGCCGGACTGGCCACCCTGCGCCAGCGATTCGGTTCGCTGACCGTCTCCACGACCTACGCCAATCCGGCGGTCGGCTTCGTCGGCGACGATTTCCTGAACCTGGTGGCGGGATTCGACACCGAACTGCCGATTCACGTCGTGGCCGCCGAACTGCGGGACATCGAAGCCGCTCATCGACAACGCGGCGATGGCTCGAAATTCACGCCACGGGCACTGGATCTGGATCTGCTGCTCTACGACGAACTGGTGCTGCGCGCGGACGGTATCCAGGTCCCCCGCGACGAAATCACCCGTTATGCCTTCGTGCTGCGGCCACTGGCCGAAGTCGCCGGCAATCGTCGTCACCCGCTGCTGGGCATCACGTTCGCCGAACTGTGGGCGGCGTTCGATCAGTCGCGGGAGCTGCTGAGACCGGTGATTTTGAGCTAAAAGGCGCAAGGCAAGAACCTGATCCCTTTACCTTACAGGCGACTCCACTGAGCGCGGCGCTGTTCCCGGATACGCGGCATCAGCATCGCCACCAGCAGGCACGCGCCCAGCAACACCACCCCCATCAGCAACCGGATATTGTCATTGTCGTTTTGCAACGCCCGATTTTCCTGCTGGACGATTTGCAGTTCGCGTTCCAGAGCCACGGCCCGTTCCTGCAAGATCTTGTTGCGTTCATCAATGGCGACGGTATCGGCCGCCACCTTGCGGTATTGGGCGAGTTGCTGACGCAAGCGCAGGGCTTCCTCGTAAAGCTGCGGATAGCTGAGGTTCTCCCCTTCCGGCCTGCTCACTACATCGTCCATATGCTGCTTGAGGTCGGCATGCCGCGCCCGCAACTGTTCCAGTTCCTGACGGAGACCCGCCAACTGCTCCCGACTGCTCGGGGTGTCGGTCAGTTGATCGCTGGGAATCCAGCCCTTGATGCCTGACGGTGCACGGATTTGCGTATAGCCCTTGACCGCGTCCACCTTCAGCACCTCGACCGCGGACCCGTTGCGCACCGCGCCAATCACCTTGTAGCGGTTGGAGGCGCCCGCGCGCAACGGCATGTCCACCAAATCGCTCACGTAAGCGGCGGTCCGGGACGGAGATTGCGACTGGGATTGCGCCTGGGCCGGAACGATGGCGAACAGCAACACGGCCAACAGGAACGAGAGCAGTGAAGTTTTCATCGGGAGCAGTCGTGGGTCGGAGCAAAGGACAATCATTGGTATACAAATTTGGCAATTCTACCTCTTTGCGGCGCCGGTTTATATCCATGAACGCCATCATGACCATAAGAAAATATGCCCCGGCCGCATCCCTGCTGGTCCGGTTCTTGTGGTAAAAGTCTGCCCAACCATCCCAAACCTTGATCGATGACCGCCATGCCCAGCGACCGCCGCCTGACCCTGCCCGAACCCGATGCCGCCGCCGCCGCGCACAGCGCCCGATTGCTCGACCATCTCCGCGTCGAAATCGCCGCGGCGGGCGGGGCGATCTCCTTCGCCCGCTTCATGGAACTGGCGCTCTACGCGCCGGGTCTCGGCTACTACCGCGCCGGCGCCCGCAAGTTCGGACCCAGCGGCGACTTCGTCACCGCCCCGGAACTGTCGCCGCTGTTCTCGCGCTGCCTGGCCCGCCAGTGTCGCGAGATTCTGGCGCGACTGGGCGCCGGTTCGATTTTGGAACTCGGCGCCGGTACCGGTATCATGGCCGCCGACATCCTGCGGGAGTTGCGCGCGCTGGACACGCTGCCGGAGCGCTACGCGATTCTGGAACTCAGCGGCGAACTGCGCGAACGCCAGCACGCGACCCTGGCCGCGCGGACGCCCGAGCTGCTGGAACGGGTAGTCTGGCTGGACACGCTGCCGGAACCCGGCCTGCGCGGCGTGATCCTGGGCAACGAGGTGTTGGACGCGCTGCCGGTCGAGCGTTTCCGCATCACCATGCAAGGACCGCGCCGGCTGAACGTGATCTGGACCGGGGACCGGCTGGATTGGGCCGAGGGCGGCGCGGATGCCGCCGTGACGGCGACGGTCGCGCGGCTCGAAGCGGCACTCGGCTGGCGCCTGCCGGAGGGCTATGCCTCCGAATACGCCCCCCGGTTGGCGGAGTGGCTGCGCGCCGTCGCCGAGCCGCTGACGGCGGGCGCGTTGCTGCTCATCGATTACGGCTACCCGCGCCGCGAGTACTATCATCCCGAGCGCACCGACGGCACCCTGCTCTGTCACTATCGCCACCGCGTTCACGCCGATCCGCTGATCTTGCCGGGTCTGCAGGACATCACCGCCAGCGTGGACTTTACCGCCGTGGCCGAAGCCGCGCTCGCCGCCGGTCTGGAGGTGGCCGGCTACACCAGCCAGAATTATTTCCTGTTTGGTTGCGGGCTGATGGATTTGCTGGCCGATGAAATCCCTCCCGGCCTCTCTTCGGCGAACGGGAGTGGCGACGTCGGGGGGATTTCGACCGCCGCCGACACGGTTCGCTATCTGGAGCAGGCCCGCCAGGTCAAGCTGCTGACCCTGCCCGGCGAAATGGGCGACCGCTTCCAGGCCCTCGCCCTGACGCGCGGCATGGACATTCCGCTGTGCGGTTTCGCCCTCCGGGACCAGCGCGACCGGCTATAGTTTGCGAAAGCAACCGATCCAGAGGAACCGCGCATGGGCCAGGAAATTTCCCGCTCGCAGTTCACCCCTCAGGATTTCCAGCGGTTTCAGACGCGGCTGCGTCAGGAAACCGCACGACTGACCGACTGGTTTGCAGCAGAGCGATTTACGCCGACCAGCGGCGTCGGCGGCTTCGAAATCGAAGCATGGCTGGTGGATCGCCAGGGCCAGCCGGCGCCGCTCAACGAGGCATTCCTGGAGCGCCTGGCCGATCCGCTGGTGGTACCGGAACTGAGCGTGTTCAACATCGAACTCAACACCCCGCCGCTGCCCTTGCACGGCGCCGCGCTACGGCGGATGCACGCCAATCTCGACAATCTGTGGCAGCGCTGTCAGCGAGTGGCCGCCGGGTTGGACGCGACGATGATGCTGATCGGGATCCCGCCGACCCTGCGCATTCAGGAGCTGACCCTGGACCATATGTCGTGCCGGGAACGCTACCGGGCCATCAACGAGCAAATTCTGTCGCGGCGGCGCGGCCACCCGATGGAACTGGCGATTCACGGCGTCGAAACCCTGCGCCTGACGCATCCCGACGTGATGCTGGAAGCGGCCACCACCTCGTTCCAAACCCATTTACAGGTCGCGGCCCGCGACGCGGCGGCCTTTTTCAACGCCGCGCTGGCTCTGTCGGCGCCGATGGTGGCGGTCGCGGCCAACTCGCCGCTGCTGTTTGGCAAGCTGCTGTGGGACGAAACCCGAATTCCGCTGTTCGAACAGGGGGTGGCCTTGGCCGGCGGGGTACATGCCGACGACCCCAGTTTCCGGCGAGTGACCTTCGGCGGCGGCTACATCCGCCAATCGCTGCTGGAACTGTTCGTCGAAAATCTGGCGCACTATCCACCGCTGCTGCCGGTGGGCCTGGACGACGAACCCGCGGACCGGCTGCCGCACCTGCGCCTGCACAACGGCACGATCTGGCGCTGGAACCGGCCGTTGCTGGGTTTCGAGGCGGACGGAACGCCGCATCTGCGCATCGAGCATCGGGTCATGCCGGCTGGCCCCAGCATCCCCGACACCATCGCCAACGCGGCGCTGTACTATGGATTGATCCATGCCCTGGCGCGGGCGCCATCGCCAGTCAGCGCGGCGCTGGAATTCGCGCAGTGCCGGGCGAATTTTTACGCGGCGGCGCGGGATGGATTGCGGGCCGAGGTGG
The DNA here is from genome assembly GCA_002391525.1 of Competibacteraceae bacterium UBA3908. Taxonomy (GTDB): domain Bacteria; phylum Pseudomonadota; class Gammaproteobacteria; order Competibacterales; family Competibacteraceae; genus Competibacter_A. Next base: position 9,366 of record DGFE01000195.1, on the reverse strand, counting down.
TGTGGTTGCACGGCCGCCGCCTGCCGTTGCGGCAACTGGTGCTGGAGGAATTGCTGCCATTGGCCCATCGCGGGTTGCTGGCGCTGGAGATCGACGCGGCGGACGTAACGGAGTATCTGGGCATCGTCGCCGCGCGGGTCAGGAGCGATTGCACCGGCGCCGCCTGGCAGCGGCGCTTTCTCGCCCGCCACGGTTCCGACCTGACGGCGCTGACGCTGGCGTACCTGGAGCGGCAGGGAAGCGGACAGCCGGTGCAGACGTGGGCGTACTGACGCGTCCCGCCGAGACAGCCTCCCGTCAGGGAGCGCGCCAGCCGTTCAGAGCAATTTTTCGATGGCCGCGATCAGTTGCGGGTCGTCCGGGCGCGTCCGGGATGGAAACCGCGCCACCACCGTCCCTTTGCGATCCAGCAGATACTTGTAGAAATTCCACTCCGGGTAACCACCCCCTTGCGCGGCCAACTGGCGATAGAACGGATGCGCCTCCGGGCCGGACACCCCGATCTTCTCGTACATTGGAAATTTCACGCCGTAGTTCAACCGGCAAAAGTTCTGGATGTCCTGCTCCACGCCCGGCTCCTGGGCGAAATCGTTGGACGGAAATCCCAGCACCACCAGCCCTCGATCACGATAGCGGCTGTACAGGACTTCCAGTCCCTCGTACTGCGGCGTGAACCCACACTGGCTCGCGGTGTTCACCACCAGCAGCACCTTGCCGGCATAGCGCTCGCACAGAGATTCGGCGCGGTCGCTGGCCAGCGGACGTACCTGGAAATCGAGGCTGTCCGGACAGTCGCCAGCCAGGGCCACTTGCAACGGCAGCACAAACAGGGCCAATAACAACAGCAAGATTCGCGGCATTGCGGTTTCCTCGCGGTTTTCAATGTCGATATCTGAAGTATCGCCTTTATTATGTACAATTATGGTATAAATACGAACAAAAATCTGTGCGATACAAAGCAAATTGTACATCTATTGTATAATTACAGGATTTTCGCTTTCCGTCATTGCAGCCTGCGCCGGAGTGACGCGGGAAGATTGCCCGGTGAAAGTCCTGGATCAGAGATCGGTTCTCAACTCTGGACCGCACGTTGAAATGCGGGAGACCCTCCGACATGATGAAGGCGAACAACGGCAATCACGGCCTGCCCGACCGGGGGCTGGTGCCCATCCGCACGGTTTCCAGTCTGACCGGCGTCAACTCGGTCACCCTGCGCGCCTGGGAACGCCGCTACGACCTCATCAAACCGGTCCGCACCCCCAAGGGCCATCGCCTGTACACCATGGCCGATGTGGAGCTGATCAATCAAGTGGTCGCGCTGCTGAACAACGGCATGTCCATCGGTCAGGTGCGGCAGGTCCTGGACACCGGCAAAGCCTGTACCGAGCCCGAACCCGAGTCGGAGTCTGAAAGCCGGCAGAATTTCGATCCCTGGCGACACTATCAACATCGGTTGCTACAGGCCATCGTCATCTTCGACGACGGCGTATTGAGCGATGTTTACACCGAAGTACTCTCGCTGTATCCGGTGGACATCGTCACCACCCGGCTCATCGTGCCCCTACTGCGGGAACTCGGCGAACGCTGGGCGCGCGGCCAGGGCAGCATCGCCGAGGAGCATTTCTTCAGCGTGTTTCTCCGCAACAAGCTGGGCGCCCGCTTCCATCACCTCAGCCGCAACCGGCAGGGGCCAAGGCTGCTGGCGGCCTGCCTGCCAGGCGAGCAGCACGAGGTTGGCCTGCTGCTGTTCGCGCTGGCCGCGCTGGACTGGGATTATCGAGTGGTGCTGCTAGGGCCCAACACGCCGCTTTCGGAACTGCCGCCGGTGGTCGAACAGGCCACCATCCAGGCCATCGTGCTGTCCGGGTCGGTGGAGGTCGCCACGGCGACGGTCGAGCGGGAACTGCCGCAACTGTGCCGGTCGGTGGCCATGCCGGTATTCGTCGGTGGCCAAGTCACCCATCGCTGTTCCAACGCTATCGCCTCCGCTGGAGCGATCCCGTTGAGCGACGACCTGAGCCTCGCGTTGCGCCGGATTGATGCGACACTGGCCCGCCGCTAACGCTGGCCCTCCATTGTTCCTGCACGTCCTCGATCTCCTCTTCCTCGGCGCCGCCCTGGAACACGTCATTCCAGGCCACATACAGCAACGCCCCCAGGTAGACCGGCAGCGGCAGGGCCAGCACTTGGGCGGGAATGGTAAACACGTCGAAGAACGGCAACGCCACCAGCGCCAAGCCAATCAGGCCCAGCGCCGGAAACAGCCACGGATTGAGTTGCATCCCCACCATGCTGCGCCGCCAACACACCGACAGCGGCAGTTCGCGGAACAGTTGCAGCGGGATCGCAAACCAGGCCAGCAGAACCTGCAACACCAGCAGCACGCTCCCCAATACGCTCAATTGCGTCCCCAGCACGGTGCCGGCAACGCCGAAGGTCACGGGCGGCGTTGGAGGAGGAGAGCCGCTGGCGACGGTGGCGACATCGGCGGGCAGCAGCTGATCCTGAACCCAGTAGGCCAACAGATAACCCTGCACCAGCAGGAGGAACAGGAACAGGCTGGTCTTGACGAGCGCCTTGAGCGCGGTTCGGTTGAATAGATGCCTGGAGGCGGGCGCGCGCTTGCGATTGGCGGCGCGGGCCAGCCCGCACGCCAGCGTCACCGTCACGCTCAGCGGCAACCCGTAGCAGAACACGGTGGCAATCAGCGTGACCCAGCCGCCCGCCAGCGGCAACCACCACTCCCAGACCGGCAGGGCCAGTAGCAGGGCGCTGCCAGCCGGTGCGAGGAGAGACACGGCCACGAACAGGCCCGGTCGCCGCCACATCAACTGCCAAGCCTGCATCAACCAGTTCCAGCCATCGCCCGGCGTCAGCGCCCGAGGTCCAAAGCCACGCATACTCACCGTCCCGTCGGGAAACCAGCGGCTAGTTTAGCGTGGACAGGCGCGCCACACAGCATTGATGTGGCGGGGGATGGTTTACTCCTCCTTTTTAGAACCGCCGTCGGTCGGCAAACCATGCGGCGACGGCTAAATCCGGCAATTGAACGGCGATGCTGGAAACCAGCAGAGGGATTTCCAACCCCTCGCAAACTGGCGTCCCCAAGGGGATTCGAACCCCTGTTACCGCCGTGAAAGGGCGGTGTCCTCGGCCTCTAGACGATGGGGACGTGGAAGGTGGGAAAAAATAAACCGCCAGCTTGGGACGGTTGATCGTGGTGGAGCCAGGCGGGATCGAACCGCCGACCTCCTGCATGCCATGCAGGCGCTCTCCCAGCTGAGCTATGGCCCCAAAAATCGAGAAAAAAATTTTAAAAAACTCATGCGCATCTGTCAACCACTATTCCAAACCGCCCTGATCGGCGCCTTGACGGATGTAGCGCAGCGCCCGTTCGATCCGGGCGAGGGTTTTCGCCCGTCCCAGCAATTCCAGCGTCACGTCGATAGGCGGCGATACTGCCGTACCGGATACCGCCACCCGCAGCGGCTGCGCGACCTTGCCCAGCGCCAAACCACTCTCCCCGGCCACCCTTTGCACCGCCTCATGGATCGATTCGGCCCGCCATTCCGGCAGCACCGTCAGCGCTTCATGCAATTGCCGCAAGGGCGCTTCGGCGGCGGCGGTCAGGTTCTTGCCCGCGGCCCTGGCGTCGTAGTGCTCGAACTCGCGGTAAAGAAAAACCGCGGCCCGCGCCATGTCCTTCAGCGTGTCGGAACGCTCGGCGAACGCCGAAACCACGTCGGTCAGATGAGGCCCCTCGCTGGGATCGATCCCCAGTTGACCGATATGCCAGCTCAAATGGCGGGCGACATGAACCGGATCGAGCGTTTTCAGGTAATGCTTGTTCAGCCAGATCAGTTTGGAAGGATTGATCGCCGAGGGCGCCTTATTGCAACCTGCAAGGTCAAACAGTTCGGTCATCTCGTCCAGCGAGAAGATCTCCTGGTCGCCATGCGACCATCCCAGCCGCACCAGGTAATTCAGCACCGCTTCCGGCAGATAGCCCAGATCACGGCATTCCATGACGCTGGCGGCGCCATGCCGCTTGGACAGCTTCTGGCCGTCCGGCCCGAGAATCATCGGCACGTGACCGTACTTGGGAATCGGCGCGCCCAGCGCCTTGAGGATGTTAATCTGCCGTGGGGTGTTGTTGATGTGGTCGTCGCCGCGAATGACATGGGTGATACCCATGTCCATGTCGTCCACCACCACGCAGAAGTTGTAGGTGGGTGTGCCGTCGGCGCGGGCGATGATCAGATCGTCGAGTTCGGCGTTCTGGAACACGATGTTGCCGCGAATCAGATCCTCGACCACCACCTCGCCGTCCAGGGGATTCTTGAACCGCACCACGGGTTCCACACCCTCGCGCGGGGGTCCCTGATAATCGCGGTAACGGCCATCGTAGCGTGGCTTCTGCTTGCGGGCCATCTGTTCGGTGCGTAAGCTCTCCAGCTCCTCCTTGGTGCAATAACAATAGTAAGCCTTGCCCTCGCCCAGCAGTTGGCGCAGCACCTCGCGGTAACGGTCGAAGCGCTGAGTCTGATAGAACGGCCCTTCGTCGTAATCCAGCCCCAGCCAGTTCATGCCCTCCAGAATAGCGTTCACCGCCTCGGGCGTGGAACGTTCCAGGTCGGTGTCCTCGATGCGCAGCACGAAAGGCCCACCGTGCCGGCGGGCGTACAGCCAGGAAAACAGCGCCGTGCGGGCGCCGCCGATGTGGAGATAGCCGGTGGGGCTGGGGGCAAAACGGGTCTTGACCATGTGGATTCTTTCGGGACGGAGATGAATGAAGACGGGGAGTCAACCCTTTTTCGGCTTGACGGGCCGTTCCCAGTTCGCCACGTCCTTGCGGGGTGCGCGCGTCAGGCACAGGCTGCCGTCCGGCACATCGCGGCTGACCGACGAGCCGGCGCCCACGGTGGCGCCCTTGCCCACCCGCACCGGCGCCACCAGGGAACTGTTGGAGCCGATGAAAGCGCCATCCTCGATGATGGTCTTGTGCTTGTTGGCCCCGTCGTAATTGCAGGTGATGGTGCCGGCACCGACGTTGACATTCGCGCCAATCTCGGCATCGCCGATGTAGGTCAGATGATTGACCTTGGAACCCGGACCGATGCTGGACTTCTTGACTTCGACAAAATTACCGATGTGCACGCCCGCCGCCAGCCGAGCGCCCGGACGCAAGCGGGCGAAGGGTCCAATCTGCGCGCCGGGTCCTATCTCCGCGTCCTCGATCCGGCAGTGCGAAAGTATCTCGACATCGTCGCCGATGACCACGTCCCGCAACACGCAGAACGGCCCGATCCGCACCCGGTTGCCCAACCGCACCGTACCCTCGAACACCACGTTGACATCGATCACCACGTCCTTGCCGGTCGTGACCGCGCCCCGAATATCGATTCGCGCCGGATCCAGCAGGGTTGCGCCGTTGGCCAGTAGCGCCTCGATCTGTCGCGCCTGATAGAAACGCTCCAGTTCCGCCAGTTGCCGGCGGTCGTTGACGCCTTGCACCTCCAGGGGCTCGGTGACGGTGAAAGGCTCGACCGGCACACCGTCGCGTACCGCCAAGGCGATGACATCGGTCAGGTAGTATTCCCCCTGGGCATTGTCGTTATTCAATTCCGCTACCCAGCCACGCAGCCTGGCGGCGGATACGGCCAGAATCCCGGTATTGACCTCGCACAGACAGCGCTCCGAGGGTGTCGCGTCCTTTTCTTCGACAATGCGTTGCACCTGTTCCCGATCATCGCGGACGATCCGGCCATAACCGGTGGGGTCGGCGAGCTCAACCGTCAGCAACGCCAGCCGGTCCTGCCGGGCCGCCGCGACCAGCGGTTGGAGAGTCTCGGCCCGGATCAGCGGCACATCGCCGTACAGGACCAGCACCACGCCGCCGTCACCGAGCAACGGCAAGGCCTGCGCCACCGCATGGCCGGTGCCCAACTGTTCAGCCTGTTCGACCCACAATACTCCCTGCTCGCTCGCGAAAGTCGCTTTGACTGCTTCGCCGCCATGCCCATGCACCACCAGCCGAGCCACCGCCTGAAGCCCGCTCGCGGTAGCCAGCACGTGACCCAGCAGTGGCCTGCCCCCAACCGAGTGCAATACCTTGGGCAAATCCGAAACCATCCGCTTGCCCTTGCCGGCGGCAAGGATCACAACTGAAAGCTGCTGCATGACGAGTGCGCCTCTGGTGGTAAGTGGTTTGTTATTGTAACGAACCTTGCCCGTGGAGTTAGCAGTCTGCTTTGACAGCACCCACCCGCGATCCCATCCATCTGTCAGCTAAACAAAAAGGCCGTGACGTTGTCACGGCCCAGAGGGGGTCAAGATGTTATTGTTATTAGCCCGATCAGCCTGATTTACGCGTCTTTCGCAACCTTTCGATAGCCTGCAGCTGGGCAATCGCCTCGGCCAGTTCGGCCTTGGCCCTGGCATATTCAAAATCGCTCCGGTGATCGGCGATCACCTGCTCGGCGCGCTGTTTGGCGGACTGAGCGGCGGCCTCGTCCAAATCCCTGGCCCGTTCGGCCGTGTCGGACAGAATGGTCACCAAATGCGGCTGCACTTCCAGCAGCCCGCCCGATACGTAGAACAGTTGCTCCTCGCCGCCCTGCAGTCGAACCCGAACCTGACCGGGTTTCAGCCGCGTCAACAACTGACTGTGGCGGGGCAGAATACCGAGTTCGCCCAATTCGCCCGGCGCGGTAACCAATTCCGCGGGCCCGGAGAACAGCTCCTTCTCCGCGCTGACGATGTCGACATGCAATGTCATGGCCATGGTGCGTCTCCTGGTCGGTTATGGCTGGAGCGCGCACCCGAAGCGGTCCCGCCGCTCCGGGCCGCCGTCCCCTTACAGCTTGCTGGCCTTTTCCACGGCCTCTTCGATTGAGCCGACCATGTAAAACGCCTGCTCGGGCAGATGATCGTACTCGCCGGCGACGATGCCCTTGAAGGCGGCAATCGTGTCCTTGAGCGCGACGTATTTACCGGGCGAGCCGGTGAATACCTCGGCCACGAAGAACGGCTGCGACAGGAAACGCTGGATCTTGCGGGCGCGGGCCACCACCAGCTTGTCTTCCTCGGACAGTTCGTCCATGCCCAGAATGGCGATGATGTCCTTCAGTTCCTTGTAGCGTTGCAGCGTGCTTTGCACGGCGCGGGCGGTGTCATAGTGCTCCTGACCCACCACCAGCGGATCCAACTGCCGGGAAGTGGAATCCAGCGGGTCCACCGCCGGATAGATACCCAACTCGGCGATCTGGCGCGACAACACCACCGTGGCGTCCAGGTGGGCGAAAGTGGTGGCCGGCGACGGGTCGGTCAGGTCGTCGGCGGGCACGTACACCGCCTGAATGGAAGTGATGGAACCGACCTTGGTCGAGGTGATGCGTTCCTGCAGCACGCCCATTTCCTCGGCCAGCGTCGGTTGGTAACCCACCGCCGACGGCATGCGGCCCAGCAGCGCCGAGCATTCGGTGCCGGCCAGGGTGTAGCGATAGATGTTGTCGATGAACAGCAGCACGTCGCGACCTTCGTCGCGGAAGTTCTCGGCGATAGTCAGGCCCGTCAGGCCCACGCGCAGCCGGTTGCCGGGCGGCTCGTTCATCTGGCCGTAGACCAGCGCCACCTTATCCAGCACGTTCGACTCCTTCATTTCATGATAGAAGTCGTTGCCTTCGCGGGTTCGTTCGCCCACGCCGGCGAACACGGAGTAACCGGAGTGCTCGATAGCGATGTTGCGGATCAACTCCATCATGTTGACGGTCTTGCCCACGCCGGCGCCGCCGAACAGGCCGATCTTGCCGCCCTTGGCGAACGGACAGAGCAGGTCGATGACCTTGATCCCGGTTTCCAGCAACTCGGTCGCGCCCGACTGATCCTCATAGCTGGGCGCCGGCTGATGGATGGCGCGGTAGCTGTCGGTCTCCACCGGTCCCTTGTGGTCGATGGGCATGCCCAGCACGTTCATGATCCGGCCCAGGGTGGGCTTGCCCACCGGCACGGTTACCGGCGCTCCGGTGTTGGAGACCGCCATGCTGCGCTTCAGTCCTTCCGACGGACCCATGGCGATGGTGCGAACCACGCCGTCGCCCAACTGCTGCTGCACCTCCAGCGTCAGACCGTTTTCATCGATACGCAGCGCATCGTAGACCTTGGGCACCGACCCGCGCGGGAATTCGACGTCCACCACGGCGCCGATGATTTGCACGATATTGCCAGAACTCATGAGTTGGGTTCCCCTTGATTTGTTTCACCGCGCGCCCACTCCCGAAGGAACGGGCGTTCGCCGCGACCCTATACCGCCGCCGCGCCACCCACGATCTCGGCCAGTTCCTGGGTGATCGATGCCTGTCGGGCCTTGTTGTAGATCAGTTGCAATTCATCGATGAGCGTGCCGGCATTATCGGACGCGCTCTTCATGGCGACCATGCGGGCGGCCATCTCGCAAGCGACATTTTCCACCAGGGCCTGATAGACCACGGACTCACCGTAACGCCGCAACAGCAATTCGATGAGGTCCTTGGGATCGGGTTCGTAGATGTAGTCCCAGCGATGGACCGGGGCCGCGTCCTGCACCTCGGCGGTGATGGGCACCAACCGCTCGATCTTGGGCTTTTGGCTCATGGTGTTGACGAACTCGTTGTACACCAGATAAACCGCGTCGATGCGCTCTTCCGCGAAGGCATCGGCCATCACCTTGACCGGACCGAGTACGTCCTCGAAGCGGGGCGAATCGCCCAGGTGGGAGACATGGGCGACGATGTTGCCCTTGAGCCGGCGGAAGAACTGGAACGCCTTGGTGCCGACGGTGCAGAGATCGATTTCGACGCCGCGCGTGCGCCATTGCTGCATGGCGATGATGGTGGCCTTGAACAGATTGGTGTTCAGGCCACCGCACAAACCGCGGTCGGTCGAGATGACGATCAGCCCGATCCGCTTCACCTCGCGCTCCATCAGCCCCGGACTGCGATACTCGGTATGGGCATGGGCCAAGTGCGAGATGACGTTGCGAATCTTGTTCGCATAGGGTCGAGCCGCTTTCATGCGCTCCTGCGCCTTGCGCATCTTGCTCGCCGCCACCATTTCCATGGCCTTGGTGATCTTCTGAGTACTTTTGATACTCTTGATTTTGGTTCGGATCTCTTTGGCACCGGCCATGCTGACACCCGCTCAGACGTAGTGGACCTTGAAATCTTCCACGGTCTTCTTCAGGCCCGCTTCGATCTCGTCGTTGTAGTCGCCCGTTGCGTTGATCCGGTCGATCAACCCGGCTTGATTCGCCCGCGCGAAGGCCAGCAGGCCAGATTCGAAGTCGCCGATCTTGTTGAGCGCCACGTCGTCCAGATAGCCCCGATCCGC
>DGFE01000265.1:24580-25965 GCA_002391525.1 Competibacteraceae bacterium UBA3908 | reverse complement strand
TCGCCAGCCCCTCCCGCTTGCCGATGGGATTCGGCAGGTCGTAAAGGCCGAACAGCTTGATTCCGAAGTCGCCGGCCATGACGAACAGGTAGCCGCTGAGCGGCAACAGAAACATGCACCAATAAAGCAGCGTTTCGTTGCGGTGCGAGATCGCGCGTTCCGCCGGCGACAGCGTCGGCGCCCAATCGGGCAGCGGCGTCGCCTTGCGCCAGATCAGCCGCGCCAGCGCCAAGCCGAGCAGGATCAGGCCGAACGACTTGTGCCAGTTGTAATAATCGCCCTGGGTCAGGCCGAACAAGGTCTTGTCCCGCGCCACATGGGTCATGATCTTGGCGCCGACGTACTGGCAGGCGAACAACAGAAATACCGACCAGTGCAGGAATCGGCTGACCGCGCCGTAGTGAGTGGCGGAATTCTTGAGCGGCATGACGGAATCCTCGCGCGGTTTGCGGTCCGCCCTTCCGCTGGCGGGAGAGCGGAGGTGAACGACCCCGGGTCTGCCGGAAAAGCTAGCCGTGCTCGTGGGTGAGCGGTTTTTCGGTAAAGAGATAGTCCCGCAGCTCCTTGTCGAACGCAGGATCCCGCCTGCGGATCCATTCCAGCACCATGGCCGCGTGCTCCTTTTCTTCGTCCCGATTGTGGGCGAGAATCGCTTTCAATTCCTGATCCTTGCAGGCGTCGACGCGCTGGTTGTACCAATCGACTGCTTCCAACTCCTCCATCAGAGACGTGATGGCTCGATGCATGTCCCGGGTTGAATCGGACAATTCGTTGATGGGTTCGTGATAACCTTCGTTCGCCATGGGTACTCTCCTCGGTTGATCGCTCGCCATGCGGAGCGGAAAAATGCCGGCGGACGCGCGGCGAACAGCACCGCCGTCAAACCTGCCGCCGCAACAGTACATAGATCGCGCCGGTCCCGCCATCCATCGGGCGGGCCGAACAGAACGCCAGCACCTCGTCGCGCTGGCGCAGCCAGTGGTTGATCTTTTGTTTCAGCACGGGTCCCCGGTGACGGGAACCGTTACCCTTGCCGTGAATGATCCGCACGCAGTTCAGGCGGTCGCGGCGGGTGTGGCGGAGGAAGGCGGTCAGCGCCTCCCGGGCCGCGGCGACCGTCATCCCGTGCAGATCCAGCGCCGCCCCGACCTGAAACTGGCCGCGCCGCAGCTTGCGCAGCACCGCTTGCTGCACGCCGTCGCGGCGGTAGTACAATTCCTCGCCGGTATCCAGCTCCGCCGGATCGAAATAATCCGACACCATGTCGGCCAACACCCGCCGCTCGTCGGCGAGGGTAAAGCGGGGAATCGGCGCCGGCTGGGACAGGGCCGGCTCGATCCGGTCGCCGCGCAGCGGCTTGACCGGGCCGACGGCCCGGCGGAACA
>DGFE01000265.1:23822-24316 GCA_002391525.1 Competibacteraceae bacterium UBA3908 | reverse complement strand
CCGGGCCTGCTCCACCTGGTCACCGCCTTGAGCGAACTGGCGGAAATCACGGTGGTCGCCCCCGACCGCGACCGCAGCGGCGCCAGCAATTCGCTGAGCCTCAAGAATCCCCTCTACGTCACCCGTCACGACAACGGCGTTTACAGCGTCGAGGGTACGCCCACCGATTGCGTCCATGTGGCCATCACCGGCCTGTTGGAACAGGAACCGGACATGGTGGTATCCGGCATCAACGCCGGCGCCAATCTGGGCGACGACGTGATCTATTCCGGCACGGTGGCGGCGGCGATGGAAGGCCGCTTCCTGGGCCTGCCGGCGATTGCGATCTCACAGGCCAGTTTCCATCCCGAACATTTCGACACCGCCGCCCGCGTGGCGGTCTGGCTGGTACGGCGCTTGCGGGAACGGCCGCTGCCGCCCGACACCATTCTCAACGTCAACGTTCCCGATCTGCCCTGGGACCGGTTGGCCGGATTCCGGGCCACCCGGCTCGG
>DGFE01000265.1:12781-23644 GCA_002391525.1 Competibacteraceae bacterium UBA3908 | reverse complement strand
ATCTACTGGGTCGGGCCAGCCGGCCCGGAACAGGACGCCGGTCCCGGCACCGATTTCCACGCCGTGCGCGCCGATCATGTCTCCATCACCCCCTTGCAGGTGGATTTGACCCGCCATGGCGCGCTCGACTCCTTGACGGAATGGCTCGACGGCAAGGAGTGATAAATATACAAAAAGAGTGACTTTCTGCGCTTTCGTGTATACACAAAGTAGTAGACTGATCCGCCGCGGAAAGCTTATCATCAACAAGCTTGGAGTCTGGAACAGGGATGGAGTTTTTCCGACATTCCAGGCATGGGCAAAAGCGCGCGGTCGAGCCAAGGCCGGCCGCCGGGCCGATGCCGGCTCACGACGAAGCAAGAAAGATAAATGACGCGGCAGGCGCTTGCCCCAGCGTCAACACAAAAACCCACCAAGCGAAGCAAGGTCGAGGAGGTCATCAATGTCCCGACGGATCAACGCCTGTCTGGAGGTCGTGGTGTGCGACGACGAACTGCACATGGACGACCCCCTGCTGGACGAGGATAAACTGGAAGAAGACACCGAGGACGGGGTGATCACGGAGGAAGAGGAACTGGAATCAGTGGAGGTATCCTGGTCGGCGGCGCCCGCCGCGGCCACCCGGGAAGTCACCCCGGAGGAGCTGGACGCCACCCGCATGTACCTGAGCGAGATCGGCTTTTCCCCGCTGCTGACCGCCCAGGAAGAAGTCTACTTCGCCCGCCGGGTGTTGCAGGGCGACGCCAGCGCCCGCAACCGCATGGTCGAAAGCAACCTGCGCCTGGTGGTCAAGATCGCCCGCCGCTACATGAATCGCGGTCTCAGCCTGCTCGATCTGATCGAGGAAGGCAATCTGGGGTTGATCCATGCCGTCGAGAAGTTCGATCCCGAGCGCGGCTTCCGCTTTTCGACCTACGCCACCTGGTGGATTCGCCAGACTATCGAGCGGGCGCTGATGAACCAGACCCGCACCATCCGGCTGCCAATCCACATCATCAAGGAAATCAACGGCTATCTGCGCACTGCCCGGCAGTTGGCGCAAACGCTGGACCACGAACCCACCGCCGAGGAAATCGCCCAGACCTTGTGCAGATCGGTGAGCGACGTGAAGCGGATGCTGCAACTCAACGAACGGGTCACCTCGGTGGATACGCCCATCGGCAAGGATGAAGACCGTTCGCTGCTGGACGCCATCCCCGACGACAACAATCCCGATCCGTCCCAGCTGTTGCAGGACGCCGACCTCAACGAAAAACTGGAGCTGTGGCTGGATCAGTTGAACGACAAGCAGCGGACCGTGGTGAAACGGCGCTTCGGGCTGGGGGGTCAGGAAAAGGCTACCCTGGAACAGGTCGGCAACGAGATCGGCGTGACCCGGGAACGGGTACGGCAGATTCAGATCGACGCCTTGCGCCGGCTGCGCAAGATTCTGGAAACCGAAGGTTTCTGCCAGGATTTTCTCTAAAGCGGCGCCTCCTTGAACCCTCCCTCTCCCGGGGCGGGAGAGGGGCGGGGGGCGGGGGCGCTAATCCGCGATCATCAACAGGGCGGCGACGACCCGGCGGCCTTCCAGCATGATGACGTTGTAGGTGCGGCAGGCGGCGGCCGTGTCCATGACTTCCACGCCCACGCCGCGCCCCAGGAGGGCCTGGATCAGCCTGGCACGCGGAAACCGCTGACGGCTGCCGGTGCCCAGCAGCGCGATCTCGGGCTCCAGTTGGGCAATCGCCTCGAAGTGAGCCTCCTCGAGCTCGGCAAAGCTCTGGGGCGGCCAACCGGTCACCAGCCGGTCCGGAGCGACGATCAGGCTCCGGCGGATTTCCTGATCGTTGACCTTGATCCAGCCGGGACCGTAAGACTTGATGAAGTGTTTGTTGGCGTCGATGTCGAGCGTGAAGCGCATGTGATGATCCCTGTGAATGAGGATGGCCCACTCGTGGCCGCGCGAAGCCGCCAGCGCGCGCCGCGTCTGTTTCAGATGGATTGCCGCCGTCGATGTTCCACGATCCAGTCGCCAACCCGCTTCATCGGGCGGAGCATGCACGATGACCGATAAGCCTTTCACCATTCACGCCCTGGAACTGGGGCAAATGAGTAATTTCATCTACGTGATCCACGACCGCGCCAGCGACCGCGCGGCGGTGGTGGATCCGGCCTGGGACGTGCCGGCCATTATCGCCCTGACCGAGCGGCATGGGTTGAAAATCACCGACATTCTGCTCACCCACAGCCATTTCGATCACATCAACGGCGTCGAGGCCCTGCTGAATCACAGCGCCGCCCGGCTGCACCTGCTCAGGACCGAGGCGACGTTCTGGAATCGCTATCTCGAACTGCCGACCCTGCACGAGGGCGGCGACCGCATCCGGTTGGGCGAAACCGAAATCGAAATCCTGCACACGCCCGGCCACACGCCGGGCTCGGCCTGCTACCGGCTGGGCGATCAGGTGTTGACCGGCGATACCCTGTTCGTGTTCGGTTGCGGGCGCTGCGACTTGCGCGGCGGCGACCCGGAACAGATGTACCACACGCTGCGCCGGCTGGGCGAGCGGCTGCCAGCCGGCACGCTGATCCGACCCGGCCACAACTACGGTATCACCCCGACCTCGACCATAGCCGAACAACTCGCCGGCAACCCCTTCCTGCACTTCGACGACTGTCCGGGTTTCGTCGACTACCGGATGCACTTGCACGACCGCGAGGAGCCGTACCGGCCCGAACCGCGCCCGCACCGCCATCCGCGCTGAACACGCTCAAACCTCCACGAACACCTGCCCGGCCTCGACCGTGACCGGGTAGGTCTTGAGCGCCTTTCTGGCCCGCAGAAAGTTCAGGAGTTGCACCCCCGGCGGATAATTGGCCCAGCACACCACCTCGCCGGTGCGGATGTCGAAGCGCGTGCGGTGGTGCGGACATTCGATTTGGCCACCTTCGACGATCCTGCCTTTGTGCAGGGAAGCGAACAGGTGGGTACACTGATTCTGCGTGGAGTAAAAACCGTCGTCCAGGCGGAAAACCGCGATCATCTCGCCGTCCACCCCATAAGCCTTCACTCCCCCGACCGGAATATCGCTCTCGCCGCAAACCCGATGACGCGCCATCTCGAACCTCCGCCAATACAGCATAATGCTCTGGAATTCAGAGGCGACTCACACCTGTCGCCTCAATTTTCAATTTAAAAAATAGCATTTTTTGAATGGTTATAGGGGGTGATCGAGATCATGATCGTCAACTGCACCGTTTACGCCGATGGCTGCAAGCTGCCCAACCTCGCGCTGGAGGACATTCCGGCGCTGCGCGACCGGACGGACGCCTTCGTCTGGCTGGGGCTGCGCGAGCCGGACGAGGAACTGATGGTCCGGGTCCAACGGTTGTTCGGCCTGCACGAGCTGGCCACCGAAGACGCCCACCATGCCCATCAGCGACCCAAGGTGGAGTTGTACGGCGATTGCCTGTTCGTGGTGCTGCGCACCGCCCAGATGAACGAGGGCAAGGTGAATTTCGGTGAGACCCACCTGTTCATCGGGCCGCGCTACGTGGTGTCGGTCCGGCATGGCGCCTCGCTGCCCTATGCCCCGGTGCGCGCCCGCTGCGAGAGCACGCCGCATCTGCTGCGCAAGGGACCCGGTTTCGTGCTGTACGCCATCCTCGACTTTGTGGTGGACAACTATTTTCCGATTCTCAACACCGTGGAGGATGCGGTGGACGAACTGGAAGAGCGTTTTTTCAAGGGCGATTTCGGTCAGGACGACATCGGTCGGCTGTATGAATTCAAACGCGATCTGGTGGAACTGCGCCGCGCCGCCGCGCCGCTGGTCGAAGTCTGCAACTATCTGTTGACCGACGTGTTCACCCAGCACGTTCCCGACGACATTCGGCCCTATTTCCGCGACGTGTATGATCACACCCTGCGCATCAACGAAGCGGTGGAAACCATTCGGGAAACCCTGGCGTTGGCTCTGCAGGTCAGCCTGTCGCTGGGGGCGGCCCGCCAGAACGAAGCGACCAAGCGGCTGGCCGGCTGGGGCGCGCTGCTGGCGATCCCGACCATGGTGTTCAGCATCTACGGCATGAATTTCGCGCACATGCCGGAACTGCATTGGCCTTATGGCTATCCCGCCCTGATGAGCGGTGTGGCGGCGGTCTGTCTGTTTTTGTACCGTTCCCTCAAAAAATCCGGGTGGCTGTAGATGTTCCGGTTCGTACCCATCGGCGTCGTCCGCTCCTGTTTTCGCGAGAAATTCGGCATTCCGCGCCAGCCGGGGTTGGTCGAGGCGGCGCGGGCCGCGCTGGAACTGCTACCGCCGTACAATCAGCCGGCGGCGGTGCGCGGGCTGGAAGGCTTCTCGCATCTGTGGCTGGTGTTCGTGTTTCATGGCCTGCCGGCGGGGCGCTGGCGGCCGACCGTGCGGCCACCTCGACTGGGCGGCAACCGGCGGCTGGGGGTGTTCGCCACCCGTTCCGGTTTCCGGCCCAACCCCATCGGTTTGTCGGCGGTGAAACTGGAAGGCATCGCAACCGACCGCGGGCGCGTCGTGCTGCATCTCGCGGGCGTGGATGTACTGGACGGTACGCCGGTACTGGACATCAAACCCTATCTGCCCTATGTCGACCGTATCCCGACCGCGACCGGTGGCTTCGCAACCGAGGCTCCATCGTCGCGGCTGACGGTGGAATTCAGTCCGGCGGCGGAAGCGTTTTGCGGCACTTGGCCATTTGATGACTTGCGGGAACTGATTACGCAAATCCTGCGCCAGGACCCGCGCCCCGCCTACGAACAAACCGATCCCGCGCCACGGCGCTACGGCATGAAGCTGTACGACCGCGATGTGCGCTGGGAAATGCGCGGGAAGATGGCATATGTGACGGAAATCCTGCCGGCTTTCACGCCGGCTCCGACAGCCGGACCGCTTCGCCCAGCGGGCAGGCGCGGATCGCCTCGGCCAGCAGATCGATGACGCGACGGCGCGGGAAGCTCTTGCGCCAGGCCAGCGCCACGACCCGTGTTGGCGCCGGGTCCGCGAACGGCCGGACGCTGAGCAGGTCGCCGGCATGGGCATAGCCGCTGACTGAGGTATAGGGCAGCACGGTAATGCCCATGCCGGTCGCCACCATCAAGCGGATGGTTTCCAAAGAACTTCCTTCCAGCGTCCTTTGCATGTTGTCCGACGCCACGCTCAGCCGGTTGCATTCCGGGCAGAAGCGCAGGACCTGGTCGCGGAAACAGTGGCCGGGTCCCAGTAGCAGCAAATCCTGCCGGGCCAGGGTCGGCGCGTCGATGAGCGTGGCCTGCTCCAGCGGATGGCCGGTCGGCATCAGCACCACGAACGGTTCCTCGTACACCGGCTGCGTCAGCACTCCCGCCTCCTCGAACGGCAGCGACAGGATCAGCGCATCCAAATCGCCGTCCTTGAGCCGCTCGCTCAGCACCGCCGTGTAGTTTTCCTCGATCTGCAACGGCATGTGGGGTGCCCGGCGGTGCAGGCGGGGGATCAGGTGCGGCAGCAGATAGGGACCGATGGTGTAAATCACTCCCAGCCGCAGCATCCCGGCCAGTTCGTCCTGACCCTGGCTGGCCAGTCGTTTGATGACGGCGGCCTCCTCCAGCACGCGCTGGGCCTGAGCGACGATGCGCCGGCCAATCGGCGTGACCGTCACCTCGCCGGGCGCGCGCTCGAACAGCGCCACGCCCAGTTCGTCTTCCAGCTTGCGCACCGCCACGCTCAAGGTGGGTTGGCTGATCGAGCAGGCCTCGGCGGCGCGACCGAAATGCCGCTCGCGGGCGACGGCGACGATGTAGCGCAATTCATTTAGAGTCATGGCGGTAGGGTGGTTTTTTGGAGACTGGCGGACGATGATGCTCCCCACCCGCCATCATGGACAGAGAAAGCGTTTACGTGTAGCTTAATGCGCGCTTTTTTCGCGTCGAAGGCGGCATCCTCCCAAGCACGCCGCGCATTCCGGAATTCCAGCACCCCAGCGGAACCATAAGCAGAGTCAGGAGGGTTCATGGCGTACAAGCATATCCGCATCCCCACGAGCGGCGAGAAAATTTCGGTCAAGGACGGTAAGCTGCACGTTCCCGATCAGCCCATCGTCGGCTTCGTGGAAGGCGACGGGATCGGTCCCGACATCACCAGAGCCTCGCTGCGGGTCTGGGACGCGGCGGTCGAGGAAGCTTACGGTGGCCAGCGCAAGATTCACTGGTGCGAAATCTATCTGGGCGAGAAGGCGGCGGAACTGTACGAAGGCAATTACTTCCCGGACGAAACCCTGGAAGCCATCAAGGAACTGGTCGTCGCCATCAAGGGTCCCCTGACCACTCCGGTCGGCGGCGGGTTCCGCTCGCTGAACGTGGCGCTGCGCCAGGAACTGGATCTGTACGCCTGTGTGCGCCCGGTGCGCTACTATCCCGGCGTGCCCTCGCCGATGCGCCACCCGGAGAAGGTGGACGTCATCATCTTCCGCGAAAACACCGAGGACGTCTACGCCGGGATCGAATACAAATCCGGCACGCCGGAGAACGCCAAACTGGCCAGGTTCCTGCGCGAGGAGCTGGGCGCGGAATTCTTCGAGGACGCCGGCATCGGCGTCAAGCCGATTTCGCCGTTCGCGTCCAAGCGGCTGGTGCGCAAGGCCATTCAGTACGCCATCGACCATGGCCGCGACAGCGTGACCCTGGTCCACAAGGGCAACATCATGAAGTTCACGGAGGGCGCCTTCCGGAACTGGGGTTACGAATTGGCGCGCGACGAATTCCCGGACCAGACCATCACCGAGAACGAGCTGTACAGCGTGTACGGCGGCAAGCAACCGCCCGGCAAGGTGGTCATCAAGGACCGCATCGCCGACATCATCTTCCAGTTGCTGCAACTGCGGCCGGAAGAATTCTCGGTGCTGGCCACCATGAACCTGAACGGCGACTATCTGTCCGACGCGGTGGCGGCGGAAGTGGGCGGGATCGGCATCGCCCCGGGCGCCAACATGGCCGACCACGTTGCCGTGTTCGAGGCCACCCACGGCACCGCGCCCAAGTACGCCAACCTGGACAAGGTCAACCCTGGTTCGCTGCTGCTGTCAGGCGTGATGATGTTGCAGTACATGGGCTGGACCGAAGCCGCCGAACTGATCGAGTCCGCGCTGACCCAGGTGATCGCCGACAAGACCGTCACCTACGATTTTGCTCGCCAGATGGACGGCGCCACCGAGGTCCCGACCAGCAAGTTCGCCGACCTGATCATCGTCAAGATGCGGGAGCAGGGACCCGTTCTGCGCCAGGAGATCGAGCGCCGCCGCCGGGCCCAGGAAGAAGCGCGCAAGGCGTTGGAAGCCGCCCGCGTGGCTGATCCGGTGCAGGCGATGATCGCCTCTGGCCGCATGCCGAATACCGTGGGCGGCATCATGTCGCCGGTGGTCATCGTCAAGAACGACGATCTGGTCAACACCGCCATGCATTCGATGATCGAAAAGGGGGTGAACGCGGTCATGGTCGAGCCCGATTTCAGCGGCCAGTGGGGCATCATGACCGACCGCGACGTGCTGAAGAAGATCATCAGCGCCAACCGCTCCCCGGCGCGAGTCAAGGTGGGCGAGATCACGACCCGGCCACTGGTCACGGTCAAGCGCGACATGTCGCTGGCCGAGGCCGCGCAGCGGATGAGCGAGGCCAATGTGCGGCGCGTGGTGGTGGAGATGGACGGCAAGCCGGTGGGCATGGTCACCGACAACGATCTGTTCCGCACCGTGGAGGTGTTCGGCTGGGGTCCGGACGTTTGATCTGAGGGCCGGCCACCGCCAAAAGCCAGGGCGGCGTTCGCGTTACGGTTCGAAACCGGGCGGGAACGCCGTTTTTTTGTGGCTGGCATGTCCCAAAATTTGGGATACACTAATCGAGTGATAGGGTGAGCATTGCCCACCTATCAGGCTCCGTCAGTTAATCTTGGGGAAATTAAAATGCCATACGATTTGATTGAACAAGAAATTATAGATGCTCTAAACTGCTGTTTTCCAACAATGGCCCGTAAATATAGTTATGGAAACACCTATGCTCCTTGATCGATTGCGATCAAAGCAATTTTTTACACGATTGGAAATAGAACCAATTTCCGAAATTGCTCAAACTCTGTTGATAGGGCCAAGCAATATAGATTTGCTCAAATATGGGATCATGTTCAAGAAGCATTAGGATCAAATTTCTCTGTACCCAATGGTTTTAATCAGATACGCGACGAGCTATATAATATAACTTGGCGTGATAAAGGTAAATCCGTGCTAGTGGCTCAAGTAGCATGGGGTTCAGCCAATTAAAGTTGGACAGACTTTCCAAAGCCTGTTACAGGCTGATTCTAAATATAGAGTATTGATATTTGAAAATCGCAACCACGAAATTGATCCTGGTACGCCCATCGTTAATTGGTGCAAGCAGCGAATTGAAATATTTCAAAATAAACAGCAGGGTGATCGATACCTTTTTTGCTCATGGGAGAATGATCTGGACCAGTTTGTCTTTGATTTATATGTAGTGTAAAGCGGATAGAACGTAACAAAACCCGCCTAATGATTGCTGCTCCGGAGGCCGCACCATTGGCTGGCGTGTGATTATGACGTGCATCAGTAGCGCAAATATTGGGTCAATTTTCGATAGCTTGGAGATAAAGATGCTAACAGCAGAGTCTGTTGAACAAGCTGTAGAACAACTACCACCAGAAGAGCTTGCCAAATTTCGCCAGTGGTTTGCTCGATTTGACGCTGATGCTTGGGATGCGCAGATCGAAGCGGATGCTGCCGCCGGCAAGCTAGATGCACTGGCCGCAGAAGCGCTCGCCGAATATCACAGTGGTCAGGCACGGGAATTGTGAAGCATTTTGCTTCTCGCAAATTTTGGCAACGCTTTGAAGAATTACCCCACGAAGTGAAACAGCTTGCCCGTTGCAACTATGACTTGCTCAAGAAAAATCCCGCACATCCATCACTGTAATTCAAGTTTGTTTGTTCGGGGCGTTTCAGAAGCGTTCGGGTAGGTCTGCATTATCGAGCGCTCGGTGTTCCTGTTCCCGAAGGCATCCAATGGTTTTGGATTGGAAGCCATGCGGAATATGACCGATTATTGGTTAACAGTTGATGAAGCCTAACCGGAGATCGCGCTAGAGTTAGCATGGAGATTGAACAGGCATTAAAAACGCGATCCAATACGAGGGAATCCAGAATGGCGCGACTCAAGCAATATCAAATCGATGCGTTCGCGACGCGGGTTTTCGAGGGCAATCCGGCAGCAGTGGTTCCGCTCGACGCTTGGCCGGACGATGGCGTTCTTCAGGCCATCGCCGAGGAAAACAACCTGTCCGAAACAGCCTTTTTCGTGCCCTCCGCCAACGGTTTTCATCTGCGCTGGTTCACGCCGGTCGCCGAGGTGGATTTGTGCGGTCACGCCACCTTGGCGACCGCCCACGTACTGTTCGAGATTCTCGGCTACCGACAACCGGTCATCGCGTTCGAGACGCGCGGCGGAGAACTGTTCGTGGAGCGGCAGGGATCCTTGCTGGTGATGGATTTTCCCGCCTTGTTGCCAAAACCTTGCATCACGCCCGATTTGCTCGTCGAGAGCTTGGGTTGCCAACCCGTCGAAATGCTGGCGGCCGTCAATTACCTTTGCGTGTTCGAGTCGGAAGCGCGCATTCGCGCCATCGCCCCGGATTTTGAAAAGCTGCGGCGCCTGAAACTGCAAGGAGTGATCGTGGCGGCGCCGGGACAGGACAGGGATTTCGTCAGCCGCTATTTCGCGCCCAAACTGGGCGTCCCGGAAGATCCCGTGACGGGTTCGGCCCACTGCGAACTGACGCCGTACTGGGCCGCTCGGCTGGGGAAAAACCGCCTGTCGGCGCGGCAGGTCTCCAAGCGTGGCGGCGATATCCTGTGCGAATTGCAGCGCGACCGGGTCAAACTGGCGGGCCGGGCGGTCACGTTCATGGAAGCGGAAATCGAGATCAGGACTTGAGTGCCCCTATTCAGGCCAGCATCCCGTGATCCTCAGTTTGTTATTCGGCCTCGTCGTCGGCTTCGCCCTGGGCCTGACCGGCGGCGGCGGTTCCATTTTCGCCGTACCGTTGCTGGTATACGGTCTGGGAGTTCCGGCGCATCAGGCGGTGGTCATTTCGCTGGCGGCGGTGGGCGCGACCGCCTTGGGCGGCGGCTTGGCGCGACTGCGGACTGGCGAGGCCGAATTGCGCACCGCCGTCATTTTCGGCCTGTCCGGGCTCGTCGGCGCGCCGCTGGGCGCCTGGCTGAATTCCAGATTTCCCGAAGCGGCGTTGTTGGCCGGTTTCGCCTTGTTGATGTTGGCGGTGGCGTTGCGGATGTGGCGGCAGGCCAGCCGCAGCCCGGAGGAAACCCGCATCGTTCGCGCCGGCGTCGGGGCGGAGGGCGATAATATCATCGGTCCTGTTTGCCGCTACGATCCTGGTGGCCGGCTGCAATTCACTTCGCGCTGCGCGATGCGGCTGGCGCTGGCCGGTTCCGCGACCGGACTGCTGTCCGGTCTGTTCGGCGTGGGCGGCGGTTTTCTGATCGTTCCGGCGCTGGTGCTGGTTGCCTCCCTGCCGATACGACGGGCGGTCGCTACCTCGCTGTGGGTGATCGCCATCATCAGTGCCATCGGACTCTTGTCTCATCTTGTCGCTGGCCACCGGCTGGAGCTCGAAATCACGACCGGTTTCGTGCTGGGCGGCCTGGGCGGCATGGCGCTCGGCATCGCGGTGGGAAAACGCATCGCCGGCCCGGCTCTGCAAAAGCTGTTCGCCGGCATGATCGTGGCGGTGGCGGCGTTCATGCTGATCGGACTGGCCGCGCGCTGAAACCACCTGCCCG
>DGFE01000265.1:0-12522 GCA_002391525.1 Competibacteraceae bacterium UBA3908 | reverse complement strand
GCAAAATTCAGACCTATTGGCTCCGGCTGATCCACACCTCGACGCTGGCGGTCTGGCCGGCCTGGTCTAGCACGACGATCCGCGCCAGACCTGCGCCGTCCGGGGGCCAGAACGTTTCCCGCCGCCACGGATCGGCGGCCAGCGGCTGGCCGTTCACCAGCCAGCGCAACGGCTTGACGCCGCCGCGCGCGGCCAGCGGCAAGCCGGCCAGCGCGCCGTCGTGGCTGGGCAGTTCCACCGTCGAACCGGCCACCGGGAACGTGATGCTGAGCGGCGATGCGCTGGCCGTTTCCAGCGCGGGCCGGGTCCGGAAATAGCGCAGCCGTTCCGGCAGTTGCTCGCGGCTGAGCTGTAACGCGCCGGCGGGGGGCGCGGCGGGTCGGGACGCCGGTTCCGGCAGCAGATCGAATACCCGGAACAACAGCGGCGCGGCGGTGTTGCGGCCGTAGTGGCCGGGACTGGGCGAACCATCCGGTCGTCCCACCCAGACGCCCACCGTGTAATCGGCGTCGTAGCCCAGCGCCCAGGCGTCGCGGAAACCGTAGGACGTGCCGGTTTTGTGGGCGATGACGCGCGGGCGGGCCACGCTGTTCGGGGTCGGCACCTGCCCCGGGGTCGGGGCGGTGCGCAGGATTTCGGCCAGATACCAGCAGGCCGTCTCCGTTAGCAGTGGCCGGCCCGGCGATTCGGGATCGGCGGGACCGAAGCGCAGCGGAGCGATCAGGCCGCCGTTGGCGAAGCCGGCGTACAGTGTCACCAGCTCCTCCAGCGTCATTCCCACCCCGCCCAGCACCAGCGGCAGTCCGGGCTGGGGATGCGCCGCCCTCCAGTGCAAGGGCAGGCCGACCTCGCGCAGCCGCGCCGCCACCCGCGCCGGTCCGACCCGCTCCAGCACCGCCACCGCCGGCACGTTTAGCGACTGCTGCAGGGCTTCGCGCACCGTCAGTTGTCCGGCGTAGGTATTGTGGAAATTGGTCGGGCTGTAGCCGCCGAACCGGGTCGGCGCGTCCTCGATCAGCGTTTCGGGGTGGATCAGCAGATCGTCGAAACCCAGTCCGTAGACCAGCGGCTTGAGCGTGGAGCCCGGCGAGCGGATCGCCCGGATCAGGTCCAGCTGCCCGGCGCGGCGCGGATCGAAGAAGTCGCTGGCGCCGACGTAGGCCAGCACTCGCCGGTCGCGATTCGCCACCACCAGCAGCGCCACGCTGCTGTCCGGTTCCAACGAGCTCTGTTGCTGGCGAGCCAGGGTTTCCAGGGTTTGTTGCAAGTCGCGGTCGATAAAGGTGTGATGCAGGGTCGCGTCCGGCCGCGCCGTCCGCAGCCGGTCGGCCAGATGGGGGGCCAGGAAGGGCAGGGGGCGCAACCGGACCGGTAGTGGTTCCTGCCTGGCCTCAGCCGCCTGTCGCGAGGTCAGTACCCCGACTTGACTCATGCGCAGCAACACCTTGTCGCGCGCCGCCCGCGCCCGTTCGGGAAAACGGTCCGGGCGCAGCCGCGACGGCGCTTGCGGCAGCACCACCAGCAACGCCGCTTCCGCCGCCGTCAGCCGGCCCGGCTCCTTGCCGAACCAGGCCAGGGACGCGACGCGCACGCCTTCCAGGTTGCCGCCGTAGGGCGCCAGCGTCAGGTAGAAGCTCAGGATTTCATCCTTGTCGTAGCGGCGTTCGAGTTGCAGGGCGCGCAGCATTTCCTTGACCTTGCCGGCCAGGTCGCGGGGGTGCGGTTCCAGCAGGCGGGCGGCCTGCATGGTCAGGGTCGAAGCGCCCGACACGACCCGGCCCTGGCGCAACCACTGGCCCAGCGCCCGCGCCGCCGCCAGCGGATCGACGCCGGGATGGATGGCGAAGCGTTGGTCTTCGTAAGCCAGCAGCATGCGCAGATAGAGCGGGTCCACGTTCTCTGGTCCCGCCGGCAGCCGCCAGACGCCGCCGTCCGCGGTGAAACCGCGCAGTACGCGACCCTGCGCGTCCAGCACCAGCGCCGAGGTTTGCCGGGCGCGATCCAGCCACGGCGGCAGCCAGTGGTCCAGCGCCACTACGGCAAAAGTCGCCAGCACGACTGCCGCCAGCCAGCCGCTCAGGCGCCGGCGGGGGACGAGCCAATGATCGGGTGGGGGATTTTTCGGGATCGGCATTTTCTAACACCGCATCGAGCGCCGTTCAGCAAACCGTCAGGTGAACATCATGCATTATTTTCGCGGGGAGTTACGCGGTTCCTCAATCCTGCTGCTGGTCGGGCTGCTGCTCTGGAGCGGTCCGCCGGTCCGGGCCGACGAGCAGCTCTGGGCGGCGATCCGGGCTGGCGATGCCGTGGTCCTGATCCGGCATGCGTTGGCGCCCGGCGTCGGCGATCCGTCCGGATTTCGGCTGGAGGATTGCGCGACGCAGCGCAACCTGTCCGAGCAAGGCCGGCGTCAGGCCCAGGCCATCGGCGCGACGTTCCGCCGAAACGGCGTCACCGCGGCCCGAGTCCTGTCGAGCCGCTGGTGCCGCTGTCTGGAAACCGCCCGGTTACTGGGTTTGGGCGCGGTCGAGCCCTTTCCGTTGCTGGATTCCTTTTTCGAGGATCCCGGGCGCGCCGACGCGCAGACCGCCGCCTTGCGAGCGTTTCTCGATTCCCCCCACGCCGGTCCGCTCCGGGTGTTGGTGACCCACCAGGTCAACATCACCGCGCTGACCGGCGTGACGCCGCGTTCCGGCGAAATGATCGTCGTTCAGCCGGTCGCGGGCGGTGACGTGCGGCTCGTGGGGCGGCTGGGCGGGGATTGACCCCGGCGCCGGTTTGGCCGGCAACGAGAAAGTTGCCATGACCGGAGTTTGGCGCCAGTCTTGATGACGTCATGGGTGGGGGCGCCCGCCGATTGCCGTCCGATTGCAGCGGCTTTCAAATGCTTGATCAACAGCAGGGGAACTTCATGAAAATCAAAATTCTCGCCGTCCTGATGATCATAGGGTGCACACTGAGCGGCACCGCGGTCGTGGCGCAAGACGTTCCGATTACGGCTCCGACCGCGAGCGCTCAACCCGGTGCGGCGGCCATGGATGACGACTTCGCGGGACACCGGCGGGAATGTCGGCGGCGGGCCCGCCAAACCGACGATCCGCAAGAACGCCGCCGGATTATCCGGCAGTGCCGGCAGGAGCTGCTGGGCGAGGCGACGACCCTGCCGGCGCCGATGCCGGCCACCCCAGCACCCGGACCGGTCGAGCCTGCCGGCGCCGTTCCGGTGAATACGGCGGCGTTCGGCGGCGGCCAGCCACGCGCGTTGCCGGTTCAGGCCGGAGGCTGGGAAAACGCCGGCGCCACGGACGATGAGTGGCGGGACGCGCCGGATGATACCGGCGATTTCGCGGGTCAACCCGATGACCTGGACGATTTCGCCTGGCGGGGCGGCGGCGGGGGATCGCCACCGCCGGCCGCCGCCTGGCGCAACGGTAATGCGGGTTCGCTCAATCGCGGCCAACGCATCCAGCGCCTGGAACAGCGGCTGGACGTCATGGAAGATCTGCTGCGGCAGATTCTGGCCAATCAGCAGCAGCTCCTGAACCGCTGACCGGGCCGGTTTCCCGAAGCGGCGGGCATTCATTCGGCCTGCTGGAGATTCAGCCGCTCCAGCAGGCCGCTCAACGCCGCGCCGCAAGGTAACGCTACCTTCAGCGTCAGCTCGTCGTCGGCGCGGGTGCGCCCCAGATTGAGCGCGGCGATGGGCTGGCCTTGAGCGATGGCCAGCTTGCAGAAACGGTAGCCGGAAAACACCGTCAGCGACGAACCGATCACCAGCAGGGCGTCGGCTTCGGCCAGCCGCTGGCAGGCCCGTTCGACCCGTGGCTTCGGCACCGGTTCGCCGAAAAACACCACCGCCGGTTTCAGCATCCCACCACAGGACGGGCAACACGGCACCCGGAAGCCGCTGAAATCGGCATCCTCCAGGTCGGCGTCGCCATCCGGGCCGAGCATCGCCGCCAGCTTCGCGAAAGCCGGGTTGTTCGCCGCCAGCGCGTGCTGGAACGCCTCGCGCGATCCCCGATAGCGGCACTCCAGGCAGGTCACGGCATCGAGCCGGCCATGCAGGTCGATCACCCGCCGGCTGCCGGCCTGCTGGTGCAGGCCATCCACGTTCTGGGTGACCGTCTGGTGGACGAAGCCGGCGGCTTCCAGTCGGGCCAGCGCGGCGTGGGCGGCGTTGGGCCGGGCGCTGGCGAACGCCGGCCAGCCCAGCAGGCTGCGCGCCCAGTACCGCTGCCGGGTCCGCTCGCTGCCGACGAACTCCTGATAGCGCACCGGTTGCCGGCGTTTCCAGTCGCCGTTGGCGTCCCGGTAGTCGGGGATGCCGGAATCGGTGCTGCAACCGGCGCCGGTCAGCACGAACAGGCGCGGGTGCCGTTCGACGAAACCGGTCAAGGCGTCCACGGGATCGGAGACGGATGAGCGAGGCATGATGGGGCATTTCCGGTCGGGATCTATCCAAAATCGGACCACAGCAATGCCACGGCGTGCGCGGCGATACCCTCGCCGCGACCGATGTAGCCCAGCCGTTCGGTGGTGGTGGCCTTGACGTTCACCCGGTCCGGAGCGACTCGCAGGTCGGCGGCGATGCATTCCCGCATGGCAGGGATGTGCGGGGCCAGACGCGGCGCCTGGGCGATGAGGGTGGCGTCCACGTTGCCGACCGCGAGCCGCCGTTCCCGCAACAGGGCCATCACCCGCCGCAGCAGGATGCGGCTGTCGATGCCCTGGTATTCCGCGCTGCCGTCGGGAAAGTGCTGGCCGATGTCGCCCAACCCCGCCGCGCCCAGCAGGGCGTCGCAGAGCGCGTGCAGCAGCACGTCGCCGTCGGAATGGGCGATCAGACCGCGCGAATGCGGGATGCGGACCCCGCCCAGGGTGACGAAGTCGCCTTCGCCGAAGGCGTGCACGTCGAAACCGTGACCGATGCGCATGGAGGGTATCCGGAGTGGGTGCGAATTCAGCCGGAGGCGGAGCGACGGCTCAGAAAAAACTCCGCCAGCGCCAGATCCTCGGGCCGGGTGATCTTGAGGTTGTCGGCCCGGCCTTCGATCAGCCGGGGCGCGAAGCCGGCCGCTTCCATTGCCGCCGCCTCGTCGGTGACCAGCAGCCCGCGCGCCAACGCCGCGCGCAGGGCGTCGTGCAGCATCCCCAACCGGAACATCTGCGGAGTGAGCGCGTGCCACAGGCGCGAGCGGTCCACCGTCGCCGCGATTCGTCCGGCAAGGTCGGCCTGCTTCAGGGTGTCGCGGACCGGCGCCGCCAGCAGACCGCCGACCGGATCGTCGGCCAGTTCGCTCAGCAGCCGGTCCAGATCCGCCGGAGTCAGACAGGGCCGGGCGGCGTCGTGGACCAGCACCCAGTCGTTCGGCGCGGCGCGTTCCCGCAACGTTTCCAGTCCGTTCAGCACCGAGTGGCAGCGTTCCGCCCCGCCGCGCGCGCTCGGCAGCAGCTTGGCGGCGTCCAGGCCGGCCACGACTGTCGGCCACCATTCGTCCCTGGCGTCGATGGCCACCACCACGCCGTCGATGCGGGGATGATCCAGCAGAATCGTCAGCGCGTGGGCGATCACCGGTCGGCCCAGCAGGGGCAGGTATTGCTTGGGAACGGTCGAACCCATTCGCCTGCCGGCGCCGGCGGCGGGGACCAGAGCCCAGTGACGTGCGCCGCTCATGATCGGATCGCGGTGAACGCGGCTGGCTGGGGGCGGGAGGCTACTCGCGGCGCTCCAGCGTTCCGGCGGTGCGCGGCCTGATGGGTGACGCCGGTTTGGTTGGAGGTGGCGCCGGTCTGGCCAGCGGCGCGGAGGTGGGCGTGCCCGGTTTGACGAGTTGCGCAGGGTTGCCGCGCGTGATTGATGGCGGGAGGGGTTGTTCGAGCAGGCGATAAAAGGTCTCGTCCTGGCGGATCATGCCCATCTCGGCGCGTGCCCGTTCCTCGATAGCGATCAGCCCGGTTTTCAGATCCTTGATGTCGGCTTCCAGCGCGCGGTTACGTTCGGTCAGCGCCGCGTTTTCTTCGGTTTGCGCCTGAACGGCGACGCGCAGGGCATAGGTCTGCCGCACCCCGTCCTCGGCGATCCAGAGCAGGTATTGCGAGAACACCAGCGCGGCGATCAGGGCCGCGATCAGAATCTGCATGATTCGACGGATCCAGGAAGAGGTGAAATCGGGAAGTCGAGGCGTCGCCGCCGGTTTGGGACCGATGTCTTTCCATCTCCGGCCCGGACCGGAACCGGGGATGGAAAGGTGGGGTTCGGACGTCTTTCAGTCCACCGCCACCGTTCGCGGTGGGCGAACCGGTGGCGGACCGCTCAGCCCGGAAACACGTTGAACGCCTTCTTGCCGGGATAAACGGCGGCGGAGCCGAGTTCCTCCTCGATCACCAGCAGCCGGTTGTACTTGGCGATGCGGTCGGAACGGCTGAGCGAGCCGGTCTTGATCTGGCTGGCGGCGGTGGCCACGGCCAGATCCGCAATCGTGGTGTCCTCGGTTTCGCCGGAACGGTGCGAGGAGATCGAGGTGTAACCGGCGTCGGCGGCCATCTTGATCGCCGCCAGGGTTTCGGTCAGGGTGCCGATCTGGTTGACCTTGATCAGGATCGAGTTGGCGATGCCTTGCTCGATGCCGCGCTGCAGGATCGACGTATTGGTCACGAACAGATCGTCGCCGACCAGCTGGATTTTCTTGCCGAGCAGGCGGGTCAGTTCCGCCCAGCCGCCCCAGTCGCTTTCCTCCATGCCGTCCTCGATGGAGACGATGGGATAGCGGGTGACCCAGTCGGCCAGCTTGGCGGCGAATTCGGCGGACGTGAAGGACTTGCCTTCGGCTTCCAGCACGTACTTGCCGTCCTTGTAGAACTCGGAGCTGGCGCAGTCCAGGGCGATGTAGACATCCTTGCCCGGCGCGTAGCCCGCGTTGCGAATGGCTTCCATGACCACTTCCAGGGCCGCTTCGTTGGAGGGCAGGTTGGGCGCGAAGCCGCCTTCGTCGCCGACCGCCGTGTTCATGCCCTGCTTCTTCAGCACGGCTTTCAGGGCATGGAACACCTCCGCGCCCCAGCGCAGCGCCTCGCGGAAGCTGGGCGCGCCGACCGGCATGATCATGAACTCCTGCATGTCGACGCTGTTGTCGGCATGGGCGCCGCCGTTGAGGATGTTCATCATCGGCACCGGCAGATGATACGGGCCGGTGGGATTCAGATACTTGTACAGCGGCACGCCTTTCTCGGCGGCGGCGGCGTGGGCGACCGCCATGGAGACGCCCAGGATGGCGTTGGCGCCCAGCCGGCTCTTGGTGGGCGTGCCGTCCAGATCGATCATTCGCTGGTCGATGGCGGCCTGATTGCCGACGGCTTCCACGCCGACCAGCGCGTCGCGCAGTTCGCCGTTGACGTTGGCGACCGCCTTGAGCACGCCCTTGCCCAGATAGCGGCTCTTGTCGCCGTCGCGCAGTTCCAGCGCCTCGCGGCTGCCGGTGGAGGCGCCGGACGGCACGCCGGCGCTGCCCTTGGCGCCGGATTCCAGCACCACGTCCACGCCCACGGTCGGGTTGCCGCGCGAATCGAGAATCTCACGTCCGTGAATGGATTTGATTTTTGACATTTCTGAACTCCTCTGGGTGTGTTCCGTTTGCAGGACGGATCGGGTTATGGAATCAATTCGGTTTCGGGAAAACCCCGTTGCTTGACCAGCGCGTCCAGCGCCTTGAGCGTCGTCAGCAGCGACTCCATCCGGTCCAGCGGCCAGGCGTTGGGTCCATCGCTGAGCGCTTTGTCTGGATCGGGATGGGTTTCCATGAACAGTCCGGCGACGCCCGCCGCCACCGCCGCCCGCGCCAGCACCGGCACGAACTCGCGCTGACCGCCGGAGGCGTGTCCCTGGCCGCCCGGCAACTGCACCGAATGGGTGGCGTCGAACACCACCGGGCAGCCGGTCGCGCGCATCACCGCCAGGGCGCGCATGTCGGACACCAGGTTATTGTAGCCAAAGGACGCGCCGCGTTCGCAGACCATGATATGGTCGTTGCCGACCAGGCGCGCCTTGGCGACCACGTTGCGCATGTCCCAGGGGGCGAGGAACTGGCCCTTCTTGATGTTGACCGGTTTGCCCCGCCGGGCCACGTTCTGGATGAAATCGGTCTGCCGGCACAGGAACGCCGGGGTTTGCAGCACGTCGGCCACGGCGGCGACTTCGTCCAGCGGGCTGTATTCGTGCACGTCGGTCAGCACCGGCACGCCGATCCGGGTCTTGACCGTTTCCAGAATCCTCAGCCCTTCCTCCAGGCCGGGACCGCGGTAGCTCTGATGCGAGGAGCGGTTGGCCTTGTCGAACGAGGACTTGTAGATGAACGGAAGGCCCAGCCGCCCGGTGATCTCCTTGAGCCGCCCGGCGGTGTCCAGCGCCAGTTGCTCCGATTCGATCACGCAGGGACCGGCGATCAGGAACAGCGGCCGGTCCAGGCCGACCTCGAAGCCACACAGTTTCATCATGGCGTGACGGCCTCCCGTCGCTGTCGCCGGCGCTGCCGGATCGCCGCTTCGACGAAGCCTCGAAAAAGGGGATGGCCAGCGCGCGGGGTGGAGGTGAATTCCGGGTGGAACTGGCAGCCCAGAAACCAGGGGTGGTTGGGCAGCTCGATCATTTCCACCAGCCGGTCGTCCAGCGAATGACCGGAGAAGATCAGACCGGCGGCGCGCAGCCGTTCCCGGTAGCGGTTGTTGAATTCGTAGCGATGGCGGTGGCGCTCGGTGATCACGTCCTTGCCGTAGGTCAGGCGGGCCAGGGTGTCGGGCGTCAGTCGGCAGGGTTGCGCGCCCAGCCGCATGGTGCCGCCGAGATCGTCATTTTCCCGTCGTTGCTGGACGGTGCCGTCCTCGTCGGTCCATTCGGTGATCAGGGCGATGACCGGATGGGCGGTGTCCTTGCGGAATTCGGTACTGTGCGCGCCGGCCAGCCCGGCGACATGGCGGGCGAACTCGATCACCGCCACCTGCATCCCCAGACAGATGCCGAGGTAGGGAATCTGGCGTTCGCGGGCGTAACGGACCGCCGCGATCTTGCCCTCGATGCCGCGTTCGCCGAAGCCGCCCGGCACCAGGATGGCGTCCATCGTTTCCAGGCAGTCGGGGCCGTCGCGTTCGATCTGCTCGGAGTCGAGGTAGTGGATGTTGACCTGGGTGCGGGTCTGGATGCCGCCGTGCAGCAGGGCCTCGTTCAGGGATTTGTAGGCGTCGGTCAGATTGACGTACTTGCCGACCATGGCGATGTCCACCGCGCCGGTCGGCCTTTCGAGCGCCCGCACCACCCGTTCCCAGTCGGCCAGTTCAGCCGCCGGCAGGTTTTCCAGGCGCAGTTTGCGGGCGACGATGTCGTCCACGCCCTGGGCATGCAACAGCAGCGGAATCCGGTAGATGGTGTCGGCGTCGGGGACGCTGATGACCGCCTTGGGTTCGACGTTGGTGAACAGGGCGATCTTGCGCCGTTCCTCGGCGGGCACTTCCCGGTCCGAGCGGCACAGCAGGATGTCGGGCTGGATGCCGATGGAGCGCAGTTCCTTGACCGAGTGCTGGGTCGGCTTGGTTTTCAGTTCGCCCGCGGAAGGGATGTAGGGCACCAGGGTCAGATGAATGAACAGCGAGCGGTCGCGGCCCAGTTCCACGCCCATCTGGCGGATGGCTTCCATGAAGGGTAGCGATTCGATGTCGCCCACCGTGCCGCCGATTTCCACCAGGGCGATGTCGGCCTCGCCGGCGCCCAGCCGGATGCAGCGTTTGATTTCGTCGGTGATGTGCGGGATCACCTGCACCGTGCCGCCGAGATAGTCGCCGCGCCGTTCCTTGCGGATCACGTTTTCGTAGATGCGCCCGGTGGTGAAGTTGTTGCGCCGGGTGGCGGTCAGGCAGACGAAGCGTTCGTAGTGGCCGAGGTCGAGGTCGGTTTCCGCGCCGTCGTGGGTGACGAACACTTCCCCATGCTGGAAGGGGCTCATGGTGCCTGGATCGACGTTGATGTAGGGGTCGAGCTTGATCAGGGTGACCTTGAGGCCCCGGGCCTCCAGCACCGCCGCCAGCGATGCGGCGGCGATGCCCTTGCCGAGCGAGGAGACCACGCCGCCGGTGATGAAGATGAATCGGGTCATGCCGGGATGGGAGGTAGCCAAAGGACGCTACACGATACCAGACCCCGCCGCCGATGGCGAATCCAAAACCGGTTGCCAACCGGTTTCACCGGGTCCGGCGGCCTGGTCGGTGGCGATGCCCAAGCCGACGACCGCCAGCAGCGTTTGATCCCGGTACAGCAGCGGCAGCCGCTCCCGTTCCCATGGTGGAATGCCGACCTCCTGCAACAGCTTTTTCAATGCCTGGCTGCGCGGACGACCGGCGGGATGAAAGCGCTCGCCGCCCTGCCGGAAACGGACGGTCAGAGCGGCTCCGTTCAGCGTCGCGGCGCGCAGGCCCTCACCGACCGTCCGTCGCAGCCGCAGCCGGCCCAATCCCGGCAGGTCCAGTGGCGGGTGGCCGCTGACCTCCGGTCGCCAGGGAAAGACTCGTCGTGGGTCGTGAGGGGAGCGTGGCGGCATGGCGTACAGGATGTCCCGATAGCGTCGTGCCTCGCCGCCCGGCCAGCGGACGCAGGGCTGGCGGTCGCGGGCGGCGGTCAGCGCGTCGCGGAGGATATGGCTCAGGTGCCGGCTGTCAGGCGTGGGCAGGCCCCGTTGGCGCAGCCAGTGGCGCAACACGTTGCGCTGGCGAAGTTCGCTCAGTTCGCGCAACGCCGGGATGCGCAGGCCATCGGGGTGCGTGGTCGCGACGCGGGCGAGGTCGGCGGCGGCTTCCGCGTCCAGCCAGCCGGCGGTTTCGGCGCACAGGCGCGCGGAACGGGCCAACGTGCGGTTCGTGGCGGGCCAGCGTTCCCGCAGCAGGGGCAGGATACGCTGGCGGAGATAGTTGCGGTCGAAGCCGGTGTCGGCGTTGCTGGCGTCCTCGATCCAGCGCAGGCGATGGGCGCGGGCGTAGGCCAGCAGCTCGGCGCGGTCGATCTCCAGCAACGGACGCAGCAACCAGCCCTGGCCGAGCCGGGTCACCGCCGGCATTCCCGCCAGCCCGTGCGGACCCGCGCCGCGCAACAGTTGCAGCAACAGGGTTTCGGCCTGATCGTCGCGATGGTGGGCGGTCAGCAGAGCGTCCTCCGCGCCCAGTTCCGCCGCGAGCGCGGCGTAGCGGGCGCGCCGGGCCGCGGCTTCGGGACTTTCGCCCGACGCGGGTCGGGCGTCGATCCGCAGCGCCCGGAAGGGGATGGCCAATTCGCGGCAGACGTGGGCGCAATGTTCACCCCAGCCGGCGGAGTGGGCTTGCAGCCCGTGATCGACGTACACGGCCGCCAACGTCCGTCCCGGCCAGGATTCACGATGCGTCGCCAGCAGATGCAGCAGCGCATGGGAATCCAGGCCGCCGCTATAGGCCACGACCAGCCGCCGCGCCTGCGGGTGGGCGGCCAGCAACCCGTTCAACGGGGCCGGGGAAAGCGAGGTCGCGGTCATGATCCAGGAAACCGCGATGCGGCCCGACGCTCGACATTCAATCCTCAATCCTTCCCCAGCAGGTTGTCCTTGCCCAGCAGGGCGGCCACGCTGCTCTGCCAGGACGACTGGGTCGAGTTCACCGGCTCGGCTTCCCGGAACACGCCATACGCCATCAACCGCCGGTAGCGCTGTTCCAGCAGATCGTCCACACCCAGCGGATCCAGGTAGTGCAGGTGTTCGCGCAACACGGTCCGCACGTTTTCGGCCACGCGCGCCACGTCGCGATGCGCGCCGCCGGGCGGTTCGGCGATGATGCCGTCGATCAGATGCAGCTTGAGCAGGCGGTCGGCGGTCAATCCCATCGACTCGGCGGCGTCGGGCGCCCGGTCCGCGCTCTTCCACAGGATCGCCGCGCAACCTTCCGGCGAGATCACCGAATAGGTCGCGTATTGCAGCATCAGCACCCGGTCGCCGATCCCGACCGCCAGCGCCCCGCCGGAGCCGCCCTCGCCGATGACCACGCAGATGATCGGCGTCCGCAGCCGGCTCATCTCGAACAGGTTGCGGGCGATGGCTTCGCTCTGGCCGCGTTCCTCGGCGCCGATGCCCGGATAGGCGCCCGGCGTGTCGATGAAGGTCAACACCGGCAGCCGGAACCGCTCGGCCAGCTTCATCAGCCGCAGCGCCTTGCGGTAGCCCTCCGGACGCGGCATGCCGAAGTTGCGGTAAATCTTCTCCTTGGTGTCGCGGCCCTTCTGATGGCCGATCACCAGCACCGCCCGCCCGTCCAGGCGCGCCAGTCCGCCGACGATGGCATGATCGTCGGCGAAGGTCCGGTCGCCGTGCAGTTCCTGAAAATCGGTGAAGATGCGCTCCACGTAATCCAGCGTGTAGGGTCGCAGCGGATGCCGGGCGATCTGGGAAATCTGCCACGGCGTCAGGCTGGCGAAGATCGATTCGGTCAACGCCTTGCTCCTGTCTCTTATACACATCT
>DGFE01000202.1 GCA_002391525.1 Competibacteraceae bacterium UBA3908 | reverse complement strand
CAGACGTGCAGCTTGTCGAAGGTCGCCAGATCGTGCTTGGGCGGCTTGGCGTAGGATTCGCCGCGCAGCCAGGCATCGATGTTGCGGGCGGCCTTCTTGCCGTGGCCGACGCCGATGGTGACGGTGCGATCGGAGGGCACCATGTCGCCGCCGGCGAACAGACCCGGACTGCCGGTCATCATCTGGTCGTTGACGATGACCACGCCATCGGCCTTGAACTGAACGCCAGGTACCTTTTGCATGAAGCTGGTGTCCACGTCCTGACCCAGCGCCATGATCAGCGCATCCGCCTCCAGGGTCTCGAACTGCCCGGTGGGCCGCGGCCGACCCTTTTCGTCCACCTCCATCACCTCGACCGTGAACTGGGTTTCCTCGATGTTCTTGATGGTGCGCAACCAGTGGATTTTGACGCCCTCTTCCAGCGCCTCGTCGGCCTCGAACTCGTGGGCCGGCATGTGGGCGCGGTCGCGGCGGTAGATGATCAACGGCTCGTACCCCAGCCGTTTGGCGACCCGGGCAGCATCCATCGCGGTGTTGCCACCGCCATAAATGGCGACCCGGCGGCCCAGTTTGGGGGCGTTACCGGTTTCCACGTCCTTGAGGAAGCTGATGGCGTCGAGCATCTTGCCGGCATCGCGGGCCGGGATGTCGGTGCGCTTGCTGATGTGAGCGCCGACGGCGACAAAGATCGCGTCGAAATCACCTTGCCGCTTCTCGACCAATAGATCGTCGACTCGATGGTTCAGAACGATCTTGACGCCCATGTTCTCGATGCGCTTGATCTCGGCGTCCAGCACGTCGCGCGGCAGCCGATAGGCGGGAATGCCGAAGTGCATCATGCCGCCGGCCATCGGCCCGGCCTCGTGGATTTCCACTTCATGGCCCATTCGGGTCAGGTGATAGGCGGCGGACAGGCCGCTGGGGCCGGCGCCGACCACCAGCACCCGCTTGCCGCTGGGCGGGGCGGTCACGGTGAACTGCCAGTCTTCCGCGATGGCCAAATCGCCGAGGAAGCGTTCGACGGCGTGGATGCTGACCGAGGAATCCAGCTTGCCGCGATTGCAGGCGGTCTCGCAGGGGTGGTAGCACACCCGGCCGTGGATGGCCGGCATCGGGTTGTTCTCGGTCAGGGTCTGCCAGGCTTCCTTGAACCGGCCGGCCTGGGCGTGCGCCAGCCAAGCCTGGATGTTTTCGCCCGCCGGACAGGCGTTGTTGCAGGTGGGCAGCAAATCCACGTAGATCGGCCGCTGGATGCGCTGCGGGCCGACGTGGCGCTTCTCGTGCGTCAGGTCCAGCGGACGCGTCATATTGATGGGCTTGTCAGTCATCGTGCTTCTCTTCAGTGATCGTCTGGAAGTGAGAGGTAATCTTCCGCCCCTGGAGACGGAAACGAGCTGGCTATCGGCACCGCCGACCGCAGTCGTTCCCGACATTGTCAAGTATGCGCAGGGCCATGCCGTTTCACAGAGGGCGGAGATCTTCGCCGCACGCTCCCTGGAGCATGCGTTCAACCCGTAGCGGGATCGCTCCCGCCGGCGCTCGCTTAGTTAAAGTTAGAACATTTTGGCGGGAAGTGAATGAAAGATGCGCGGCGGGGCAGCAACCGGCCCGCCACCAACATTGATCCGATGGGTATCATGGACTGAAAATTCTGGAACCAACCGCGTCCGCCAGTCTGACCACACGCGCCTTTTCAGGAGCGGCATGGCCTGACGAAAACAAACCACATCTCAACACCTCAAGGAAACCACTTCATGAAAGCCGTCGTCCTTTCCCAGCTCGGTGGCCCCGAGCAGTTGCGCCTCATCGACACCCCGACTCCGGAACCCGGTCCGGGCCAGGTTCGCGTCCGCCTCCACGCCTCGGCGCTCAACCGCCGCGATGTCTGGATCACGCTCGGCCAGTATCCGGGTATCCGGCTGCCGTGCATTATGGGATCGGATGGTGCCGGCGTGGTGGATCAACTCGGACCGGAAGCGCCAGCGGATCTGCTGGGCCAGGCGGTGGTCGTCTACCCCGCCTATGACTGGGGCGCGGATCCTCGCTTCCCGAGTCCCACCTTCCGGATCCTGGGTATGCCGGATCCTGGCACGTTCGCCGAATACCTTTGCGTTCCCGCTGGCCACGTGTTTCCCAAGCCGACTTTCCTGAACTGGGAACAGGCCGCCGCCCTGCCGCTGGCCGGGCTGACCGCCTGGCGGGCGCTCACGACGCAAGCGGCGGCGCAACCGGGGGAAACGGTCCTGGTGACCGGCATCGGCGGCGGGGTGGCGACCTTCGCGCTGAAATGGGCGGTGGCGCTGGGCGCGCGGGTTTTCGTGACCAGCGGCAACGCCGCCAAACTGGAGCAGGCTCGCCGCCTGGGCGCGACCGCCGGCGTCGACTATCGCGCGGAGGGCTGGGCCAAGCGTCTGGCCGAGCTGACGGGCGGCGTGGATGTGATCGTGGATGGGACCGGCGGTCCAGCGTTCCAGGACTACTTCTCCGTGCTCAAACCCGCCGGGCGCTTCGTCGTGTACGGCGCGACCGCCGGCAATCCACCCAAGGGACTGGACATGGTCCGGTTGTTTTTCCGACAGGTACGGATCATCGGCTCCACCATGGGCTCACCGGCGGAATTCGCGGCCATGCTGCGGTTTGTCGCCGAACAGCGGGTCGAACCGGTGATCGACCGGATTTTCGGGCTCGACGAGGCGGCAATCGCCCACCAACGGCTGCTGGCCGCCGACCAGATGGGCAAGATCGTGCTGCGGCATGGTTGAAAATTGTGCCTAGGCGGAAGAAGGCGCGATTCCGCAGCCGGTCAGTTGACGCGGATTTTGCTCGCGCCGTCTCGCAATGGAGAAGCGTGAAAACCCGCCATCTGATCGCGGATGGGAAAAAACCGTTTAACCTAATGATTTAATTATAACCTTATTTCAAAATCACCCTTGACCTCGCACCCTGTCGATTTTATACTGCACCGCAATATTCATCATGAATGTTGTCCTCAAAATCCTCCTTTGGTGGTTGTTTGCCGGAGCAGCAAATCGCTCCGGCTTTTTTTGTTGCATCCGCAAAACAGCTTGACGCAGTGCAGCATCATTGTTTATTCTATGCCCGACATCGTTAAGATGTTTCTTCTCCACACCTTCCTTTGGTGGTTACTTGCCGGAACCTGAGGTTCCGGCTTTTTTTTCGAGTATTCTCAACCACCACCGTCATGACGCCGCAACAAAACCGTCAGCTTTCGCGCATCGGCAAGCCGCTGATTTTCGGCGTCAGCCTGTTGCCACTGGCCTGGATCCTCTGGCTGGGTTGGCAAGATCAACTGGGCGCCAACCCGGTCGAGACGCTCAGCCACCGCACCGGCGACTGGAGCCTGCGCTTCCTGCTGCTGACGCTGGCGGTGACCCCGCTGCGGCGGCTGACCGGCTGGAACTGGCTGCAACGATTCCGGCGAACGCTGGGGCTATTCGCGTTCTTCTACGTCTGCCTGCACTTCGGCGTGTATTTGATTTTCGACCAGTTTTTCGATCTGGCGTCGATCATCGAGGATGTGGCCGAACGCCCGTACATTACGGTCGGCTTCACGGGCTGGTTGCTGCTGATCCCGCTGGCGGTCACCTCCACCAACGGGATGATCAAGCGGTTGGGACGAAACTGGCAGCGCTTGCACCGCTTGGTCTATCTCATCGGCGCGCTCGGCGTGCTGCACTATTTCTGGCTGGTCAAGGCCGACCACACCGAACCCTTGCTGTATGGCGGATTGCTCGGCGTGTTGCTGGGCTATCGGCTGTGGTGGTGGCGGACTCACTCGGCCACGGCCAGTCGTTCCACCCGCTGAAACCCGCGCGGCAGCGGTTTACCCCGCCTGCCTCGCTCACCGGCATAATTTTCCAGATCGGCGGGCTTGAGCTTCAGATCGCGCTTGCCGGCGGTCAGCACCACTCCCTTGCCCGGCGGCACCAAAGCCAGGACCACTAAGGATTCTTCGCCCGGCAGGTCGATGATTTTATTGCCCTTGCCCTTGGGCAAGCGCGGTAGATCGCTCACGGGAAATACCAGCAATCGCCCGCCGCTGCCGACCGCCGCCAACCGGTCGGTGTCCAGGTTCGCGACCGGCAGCGGCGGCAAGATCCGCGCTCCGTCCGGCACGGTCAACACCAGCTTGCCGGCCTTGTTCCGGGACACCAGATCGTCGAAGGTGCAGATAAAACCGTAACCGGCATCGGTGGACAGCAGATAGAGGTCCTCGGGATTCCCCAATAGCACGCTGACGAAGCGGGCTCCATCCGGCGGGCTGAGCTTGCCGGTCAGCGGCTCGCCGTAACCGCGCGCCGAGGCCAGTCCCGCCACCGGCAGGGTGTAGGTTCGCCCCGTCGTATCCAAAAATACCGCCGACTGATTGCTGCGACCCTGCGCCTGATCGAGAAAGCCGTCGCCGGCCTTGTAGCTCAACGCCGTCGCATCGATTTCGCGCCCCTTGGCCGCTCGCACCCAGCCTTTTTGCGACAGCACCACCACCATCGGCTCGCTCGGGGTCAGGCTGGTTTCGTCCAATGTCTGGGCCGCCCGCCGTTCGACCAAGGGGCAGCGGCGGGGATCGGCATACCGCTTGGCGTCTTCCTGAATCTCCTTGCGGATCAGCGTCTTCAACCGTTTTTCGGAACCCAGTAACTGCTGCAACTGCTCCCGTTCCTTGCGTAATTCATCCTGTTCGCCGCGCAGTTTCATCTCCTCCAGCCGGGCCAGATGGCGCAGCTTGGTTTCCAGAATCGCCTCGGCCTGAACGTCGGACAGTTGGAAGCGGGCCATCAACACCGGCTTGGGCTTGTCCTCGGTGCGCAGGATGCGGATCACTTCGTCCAGATTCAGATAAGCGATCAACAAGCCATCCAGGATATGCAGACGTTGTTCGACCTGATTCAGCCGGTACTCCAGCCGCCGGCGCACCGTGGCGATTCGATAGCGCAGCCATTCTTCGAGAATCTGCTTGAGGTTCTTGACCTGCGGCCGGCCATCCAGACCGATCATGTTCAGGTTGACGCGGTAACTCTTTTCCAGATCGGTGGTGGCGAACAGGTGATCCATCAGCAAGTCCACGTCCACCCGGTTGGAGCGCAACGCCAGCACCAGCCGGGTTGGATTCTCGTGGTCGGATTCGTCGCGCAAATCCTCGACCATCGGCAGTTTTTTATCGCGCATTTGCGCGGCGATCTGTTCCATGATCCGCGCCCCGGATGTCTGATGCGGCAGGGCGGTGATGACGACATCGCCGTTTTCCCGCTCGAAGCGGGCGCGCATCCGCACCGCGCCGTTGCCGGTCTGATACAGCTTCCGTAGCTCCTCGCGGGGGGTGATGACTTCCGCGCCGCCGGGAAAATCCGGGGCGGGTACGAGTTCGCACAGCGCGTCCAGATCACAGTCGGGTTGATCCAGCAGATGGACGCAGGCCGTCGCGACTTCGCCGAGATTGTGCGGCGGGATGTCGGTGGCCATGCCGACGGCGATACCGGTCGCGCCGTTCAGCAGCACGTGCGGCAGGCGGGCCGGCAGCAGCACCGGTTCGTCCAGCGTGCCGTCGAAGTTGGGCGTCCAGTCCACCGTCCCCTGGCCCAGTTCCGCCAGCAGCACCTGGGCGAACGGCGACAACCGCGCCTCGGTGTAGCGCATGGCGGCGAAGGATTTGGGATCGTCCGGCGAACCCCAGTTGCCCTGCCCGTCCACCAGCGGATAGCGGTAGGAGAACGGCTGCGCCATCAGCACCATGGCTTCGTAGCAGGCCAGATCGCCGTGCGGGTGGTATTTGCCTAAAACGTCGCCGACCGTGCGGGCGGATTTTTTGTGCTTGGCGGTGGCCGACAAACCGAGTTCGGACATGGCGTAGACGATGCGCCGCTGCACGGGCTTCAAGCCATCGCCGATGTGGGGCAGTGCCCGGTCCAGAATGACGTACATGGAATAATCCAGGTATGCCTTTTCGGTGAAGATTTTGAG
>DGFE01000011.1:7580-22129 GCA_002391525.1 Competibacteraceae bacterium UBA3908 | reverse complement strand
CCGGGCCAGGGCGAACTCCGGTTGCGCGCGCCCGTGTGCCGGCTGGGCCGCGCGCCCGGCAACGACCTCCGGTTCGACAACGATTCGGTTTCGGGCCATCACGCCGAGATTTATCAGTTGCCCGACGGCACGTTCCAGATTTGCGACCTCGATTCCACCAACGGCACCTGGGTCAACGGGCAACGGGTTCGCGCCCGGGTTCTGAACAGCGGCGACGTGGTGGAGTTGGGCGAGGTGCGCCTGCATTTTCGAACGGGCGGCGACTGACGGGCGCCGGCGGATCGCCTCTTGACTGGAGAATGAGTTATGCCCCTGTATCGTAGCCTGAACAAGGGCTCGCCCACCCCACCCGCGGTCGAGCCCACTCGTCGCGTCGTCCGGCCCGAACCGGGGGCCAAGTCGCGGTCGCGGGCGGCGAGTCCGGCCAAACCGGCGCCGGCGATACCGGCCGCCCACGAACCTCCGTTCGGCCCGGTCGTCGGCTGGCTGGCGGTCATCGCGGGGCCCGGCCGGGGCGAGGCGTTGCCGCTGACTTACGGGGTCAACGACATCGGTCGTGAGGCGAAGGCTCGGGTCCGGCTGGATTTCGGCGACGCGACCATCGCGCCTGACCAGCAGGCGGCCATCATCTACACCGCCCGCTCCCGTCGCTTTTACCTGCAATCGGTCGCGGCGGAAACCTGGCTGAATGGCCGGCTGGTGCAGACAGTCGAGGAATTGACCGGGGGCGAAACGCTGCGATTGGGGCAGACCCGCTTGCGGTTCGTGCCGCTGTGTGGTCCGGATTTCGATTGGCGCGACGGCGAGTGATACGGAGAGAGTGACATGGCGGCGTGGATTCACGACGAAGGCATGGCACAAGGCAGCCGCTCCCGGCAAGAGGACGACTACGGGGTATTCGAACTGCCGCCGGAACTGGAAGCGGGGGAGTTGCTGCTGGTGCTGGCCGATGGCATGGGCGGCGAACAGGCCGGCGCCCTGGCCAGCGCCCTGGCGGTTCGCGGCTTTATCGAAGCCTACGACGCCGCGCCGGCCGCTACCATTCCGGAACGGCTCGAACGCACGCTGGAGCACGTGAACGGACGGATGGCGCTGGAGGTGGCGGCAGACCCGGCTAGCCTGCACGGCATGGGCTGCACACTGCTGGCGGTGGTGCTGGCGGAGGAAGGGGCGTACTGGATCAGTGTCGGCGATTCGCCGCTGTGGCTGTGGCGACGGGGACGCTTGCGCCGCCTGAATCAGGATCATGCCTACCGCAGCATTCTGGCCGACCAGGTGAGCACGGGCGAGATCAGCGCCGCGGAGGCCGCGTGCCATCCCGACCGCAACGCGCTCATCAGCGCGGTCACCGGCGAGCAACTGGAACTGGTGGATTTGTCGCGCCAGCCGTGCCCGCTCAAGCCCGGCGATCAGATTCTGTTGGCCAGCGACGGCGTGCTGACCTTGAGCGAGCGGGAAATCGCCGCCGTCCTGACGGAAACCCGCACCACCGGGTCGCCCTGCCAGTCCTTGCTGGCGGCGGTGGCGTCCCGCCAGCATCCGCACCAGGATAACATCACCGTGCTCTGGGCCCGGTCGGCATCGACCTCGCCGACCCTGTCCTTGTGGCAACGGCCGTGGTTGCGGACCTCGTTGCTGGCGGGGATGTTGTCGCTGCTGGCGGCGGGTGGCGCCTGGTGGTGGCAGGCCCGCCATGGCGTGTCGCCGGTCGCCCGCGCCATCGCCCCCTAGCCGCGCCGCTGGACCGGCCCTGGCGCGCTCAGCCAGCCGAACAGATCGTCGGGCCGCTCCAGGATGCCGTCGGCGCCCCAGTCCGCCGGTCGATCCTCGCTTCCCAGGTAGCCGAAACCGGCCACCAGAGTGATCATGCCGGCCTGGTTGCCGGCCAGCATGTCGCGTTCGGCATCGCCCACGTAAAGCGAACGGGCCGGCGCGACGCCCACCTGCTCGCAGGCGTACAGCAACGGCTCGGGGTCTGGTTTGCGCCTGCTCAGGGTATCGCCGCTGACCACACAGGCCGCCCGCGACCCGAGTTCCAGGGCCCTCAGCAAGGGTTCGGTCAGGAAGCCGGGTTTGTTGGTGACCACTCCCCAGCGAATGCCGTTGACTTCCAGATACGCCAACACCTCGTCCATACCGGGAAACAGGACCGTTTCGACGGCGATGGCTTCGCGGTACAAGTCCAGGAAGCGCCGGTTGAGTTCGGCATAGCCCGGATCGTCGGGAGCCAGGTCGAAACCGAGTTTCAACATGCCCGGCGAGCCGTGGGAAACGGTCGGGCGGATGCGTTCGAGCGGCAGATCGGCGGCCCCCCGCTCGCGACGCAACCGGTTCAGCGCCGCCGCCAGGTCGGGGGCGGTATCCAGCAGGGTGCCGTCCAGATCGAACAGCACGCAGGCGGGCGGCAGGACCAGATCGGCGGGGATGGTCATGCCGGATCGCCCGGTTGGCAGTGAACCATGTAGTTGACCTGCACGCCCGGTCCCAGCCAGTAGCGGCCGGTCAGCGGGTTGTAGTGCAGGCCGGTGATCTGACGCAGGGCCAGCCCGGCGGCGCGCGTCCAGCCGTCGAGTTCGGAAGGGCGGATGAATTTGCGGTAATCGTGGGTGCCCTTGGGCAGCAACCGCAGCAGATATTCCGCGCCGATGATGGCGAAGAGGTAGGATTTCGGGTTGCGGTTGATGGTGGAAAAGAACACGTGACCGCCAGGCTTGACCAGCCGGGCGCAAGCCCGGACGGTC
The DNA here is from genome assembly GCA_002391525.1 of Competibacteraceae bacterium UBA3908. GTDB lineage: Bacteria > Pseudomonadota > Gammaproteobacteria > Competibacterales > Competibacteraceae > Competibacter_A. The sequence goes on along the minus strand of DGFE01000011.1, from coordinate 19,388 downwards.
GAGGCCGGGTCGGGAACGTGCTCCAGCAGTTCCATGCAGGTCACGACGTCGAAGCTGGCGGTTTCCGTCTCGGCCAGTTCCTCGGCGGTGGTGCGCCGGTAATCCAAGGTCGCGCCGGATTCCAGCTGGTGCAGTTGCGCGACCGCCAGCGGCGCTTCCCCCATGTCGATGCCGAGCACCTGGGCGCCGCGCAGCGCCATGCTCTCGGCCAGGATGCCGCCGCCGCAACCGACGTCAAGCGCGCGCTTGCCGGCCAGCCCACCGCTGTGCCGGTCGATGTAGTCCAGCCGCAGCGGGTTCAGATCGTGCAGGGGTTTGAATTCGCTGTCGGGATCCCACCAACGGCTGGCGAGTTCCTCGAATTTGGCGATTTCCTGAAAGTCCACGTTCGGGCTGGCGGTCGTCATGTCCTGCTCCACTGGGCTGCTGGGGATCGAGGTTAAGGGATGCTGCCGGCAGGTTTGACCGAGGGCCGCCGGGTTTTACGCCTTAACGGTCGGCGGCGATTTTTCGCCGCCAGTCCCGCGCCCGGCGAACGGCCTCGTCCGGATCCAGTGTGGTCAAACGACGGTCGGCCAGCAGCCGCCGGCCCGCGACCCAGACATCGCTGACCTGATGGCGGCTGGCGGTGTAGACCAGCTGCGAAACCGGCTGGTAAACCGGTTCGGTTTCCGGCAAGCCGAGATTCACGGCGACGACGTCGGCGGCCTTGCCGGGCTCCAGCGAACCGGTTTCGCCGGCCAGTCCCAGCGCCCGGGCGCCGTTGAGGGTGGCCATGCGCAGCATCCGCGCCGCCGGCAGCGCGGCGGCGTCGCCGGCCACGCCCTTGCCCAGCAGGGCGGCGGTGCGCAGTTCGCCCAGCAGGTCGAGATCGTTGTTGCTGGCGGCGCCGTCGGTGCCGAGGGCGACGTTGACGCCGGCGGCGTCGAGCCGGGCGGTCGGGCAAAAGCCGCTGGCCAGCTTGAGATTGGATTCCGGGCAGTGGGCGACGTGGACGCCGGCGCGCGCCAGCCGTTCGATTTCGGCAGCTTCGAGCTGAGTCATGTGCACGGCCAGCAGTCGCGGCGACAACAGCCCCAGTTGCTCCAGTCGCGCCAGCGGCCGGCAACCATGCTGGGCCTGGAATTGCGCGACCTCGGTGGCGGTTTCGTGGACGTGGATGTGAACCGGGAGTTCGAGATCCGCCGCCAGTTGGCCGATCCGTTCCAGTGCCGGCGCCGACACCGTGTAGGGGGCGTGGGGGGCGAAGGCGGTGCGGACCAGAGGGTCGGCTTGCAAGCGGGCGTGCAATTCCAGTCCCTTGTTCAGGTACTCGTCGAAATTACGGGCATAGGCGGTCGGAAAGTCCAGCGCGATCAACCCCACGCAGGCGCGCATTCCGCATTCACGGGCGACGGTGGCGGTCGTTTCCGGGAAGAAGTACATGTCGTTGAAGCAGGTGACGCCGCCGCGCAGCATTTCCGCGATGGCCAGCCGGGTTCCGTCGCGGACGAACTCGGGATTCACCCAGCGCGCTTCCGCCGGCCAGATGTGCTCCCGCAGCCAGCTCAGCAACGGCAGGTCGTCGGCCAGCCCGCGCAACAAGGTCATGCTGGCATGGGTATGGGCGTTGATCAGGCCGGGAATCAGGACATGCCGGTCGAGATTCAGGCAAAGCTCGGCGCTGAAGCGGGCCGCCGCCTCCTCGCGCGGCAGGATGGCGAGAATACGGCCGTCCTGGATGGCGAGCGCGTGATGGTCGAGGATCAGACCTTCCGGTTCGACCGGAACGATCCAGCGGGCGTTGAGCAGGGTGGCGATGGGCTGCGGCATGGCGGGAGTTCTCCGGACGGGGGCGCGCGGATTATAGCGGCGGCGGTTCGGAGTGCAAAAAAACGCCCCGGAGGACCGGGGCGTGGGTACAGCGGAATCAAGCAGCCCGCGAATTACTCGCGGCACAGCTCGGTGATCGTGGTGACCTCCACCCGGCGGTTCTGGGCGCGGCCTTCCGGGTTGTCCCGGCCATTGGGCAGGGTGTTGGGCGCGACCGGCTGGGATTCGCCCATGCTGCTGGTGGCGAGCTTGCCGGCGGGCACGTTCCTGGAAGCCAGATAACCGGCCACGGTATCGGCGCGGCGCTGACCCAGCCGCATGTTATAGGCATCGGTGCCCTTGCTGTCGGTGTGGCCGACGATCTTGATCGTGGAGACCCGCTCGGCCCGATTGATGTCGGACGCCAGTTGATCGAGCCTGGCGCGACCCGCCGGCTTCAGGTTGGCGCGGTCGAAATCGAAGAGCGTGTCGGTGCCCAGGGTGATGGTTTCACACTGCGGCGGGGGCGGCTCGACCGCGACCGCGCCACACTCCGGGACATCCTTTTCGGGCGTCCAGTACGGCGTGCGGATGCAACGACCGTAAGGATCCTTGACGATCTTGCCATAGGGGTCCACGGCGTAGATGCAGCCGTATTTGTTGACCTGCGCTTGCGCGGGCAGCGCGGCAAACAGCACCATCGAGGCAGCCAAGCCCAAGCCGAGCTTATACAGTTTCACTTTCATCGGTATACTCTCCCAAATAGGCACCAAAAAATTCTGTGCGTGGCACGTCGTCACTCTCAGGTCGCGGGGACCGGGGTCGGTTGAACCGCGATCATCCACTTGGCCAGTATACCCGACCGATCATCGCCGCGATCAGCAAACCGGCCGGTCATGGTGTGTAATGATACAACGTTGTGTCAGAATTGCAAAAAATGTTGTTCCAACAATAAATGAGCTAATTTTGCGCGCTATCTCGGCATTTTGGCAAGAGATTTTTGCGATGGTCGGCGCCAAATCCGGCTTGTCGTAAGATCGCAACAGACAAATTATTTATTTGTTGTCCACTGGATTGCCGCCTGAACGAGTTTCCCATGTCCGCCGAACATGATCGGGTGCGCGCCGTCGTCTGGCGCGACGATGCGCTCGAACTGCTGGATCAACGCCTGCTGCCGGGAACGATGTCCTATCCGCGGCTGACGACCGCGGCGGAGGTGGCCCAGGCCATCCGCGACATGGTGGTGCGCGGCGCGCCCGCCATCGGCATCGCCGCCGCCTATGGAGTGGTGCTGGCGGCCCGATCCCGCCATGCCGAGGCGCCGGATCGCTGGCGGACCTTGATCGGCGAGGATTTGGCCTTGCTGTCCGCCGCTCGCCCGACCGCCGTCAATCTGTGCTGGGCGCTGCGGCGGATGGAGCGCGTGATCGCGGAGGCGGGTGATGAGCCGGTGGAGCGGCTGCTGGCCGAGGCGCTGGCGATTCATCAGGAGGATATCGCCGCCAACCGGCGGATGGCGCGACTGGGCGCGGCGTTGCTGGGCGAGCGGGGGGCGGTGCTGACCCATTGCAACACCGGTTCGCTGGCGACCGGCGGCTACGGCACGGCCTTGGGCGTGATCCGCGCGGGGTACGCGGCGGGGCTGATCGAACGGGTCTACGCCGACGAAACCCGGCCCTGGCTGCAAGGGGCGCGGCTGACCGCCTGGGAGTTGGTGCAAGACCGAATTCCGGTGACGTTGCTGGCGGATGCGGCGGCGGCGGCGCTGATGCGGCAGGGTGGAGTACGCTGGGCCATCGTCGGTGCGGACCGGATCGCCGCCAACGGCGATGTCGCCAACAAGATCGGCACCTATCAGCTGGCGGTGGCCGCCCGTCATCACGGCGTGCGGTTCATGGTGGTGGCGCCGACTTCGACGGTGGATGTGGGCATTGCCAGTGGAGCAGCCATTCCCATCGAACAGCGCGCCGCGACGGAATTGCTGACGCTGGGGGGACAGGCGGTCGCGGCGGCTGGAGCCGAAGTCTGGAACCCGTCGTTCGACGTGACCCCGGCGGCGCTGGTGGACGCGCTGGTGACGGAACGGGGTGTGGTGTTGCTGCCGAACGCGGAGAAAATAAAGCGGTTGATGGGAGAGGAAGCTCGTCATCGACCGCTTTTCGATACGACCGACGAGGCTTAGGCGGGTCAATTGCTTTGCCCGTAGTGATAGGCGGGAACAAGTTGCACTTTGACAAACTTAGGGGGGATAGGAGGTGACCGCGATCAAGTTTGAGACCATCTGGAAAAACTATCCAGATGACGAAACCCTCTGCCGCGACAAGAAGACAGGAAATATACCTCCGGGTTACGAGAATCAGTGTGCGATAAGAGTTGGGTACGCCCTTGAAAAGTCCGGAGTGTCATTTGCCTCTTTCCGAGGTGGTCGTTGCCCCAGCGCCTCCAAAAACAGCGGGATGGTCGCGAGCGCTCAAGATCTGGCGAACTGGTTAGGCCCAAACCGCTTCCCCGGCTGCCCCAAACCAGAAACCTATACAGGTAAGGATGCATTCGAGAAAATCGAAGATCGTACGGGGATCATCTTTTTGGCAAATTATTGGCAGAGACCCGCTGATAAAGAGAAGGCGCGAACCGGCGATCACATAGACCTATGGAATGGTTCCAAAATGACATCCGCCTTAAGTTGGATTCGTGTGCATCTAGGTATTTCATGGGATGGCTACTGGTCTGATTTCCGTCTTGCGTCGAAAGTACTGTTCTGGTACATTGCATGAGAAAGCCTATCTCAATTCCTGTATTCACAATACTTGGAGTACTTGTGTGTTTAGGGATAATTCTGGTAACAGACAAGCTTGAGGTCGCGCCAAAATTTCCTGCATTCGCCGGAGAAGACGATTTTGCTATTCGAATCAAGTACTTTTTGTTCACGACATGCCCCGCCTTTGCTGCCATTGGCGCTTGGATCGGGTATGTATTTAGTGTAGACAAACGCGCGGGTGGTTACATGTGGACGGGTGTTCTTGCTGGATCACTGCTTACCTTTTCTATTGCGTACCTGCTCTCTCCAATAATTGATGGCATCTCGTCTAGGGATGCCGCCAACCACGGCGTGCTTGCGCTATTTCTCTGTTGGGTATTATTTTCAATACTCGGCGCTTTGGTCGTAAGGTTTGTTTTTCGTAAGTTAAGATAGGCTAGGAAGAATGGCCCTAGCCCTTGGGTTGAGTTTGATCTTGGCAAACTTTCACAACCATGCTCATCTGGAATGCCGCCCCAACGCCCTTCGCCCGAGCCGGCAAGCGGACGCTGTGGCGCCCGCTTGCCGACTTGCCATCGATTCTTCGTTATAGCGCCAGCGACTTGCCTTTCGAGCCCAGATCCTCGAATGCCTCGTTCAGTCGCGCCACCATGTTCTGTTCCGCCAGGCGCAGATACTTGCGCGGATCGTAGAACTTCTTGTAGGGCTTGTCGGTTTCCGGGTCCACCTGATACAAAAACGCCTTGGGATTTTCGCTGACGAACTTGCCGATGGCTTCCGAGTAGGCGAACTGCAAATCGGTGTCGATGTTCATCTTGAACACGCCGTAGCTGACCGCCTCGCTGATCTTGTCCTTTTCCGAGCCGGAACCGCCGTGGAAGACCAGATTCAGCGGCTTCGCTCCGGTTTTGTGCCGTTGTTCGACCAGAACCTGGGAGTTCCTGAGGATTTCCGGACGCAGTTTGACGTTGCCGGGCTTATAGACGCCATGCACGTTGCCGAAGGAGGCGGCGACCGAGAAATGGCCGATGGGCGACAGCCGCTCGTAAGCCTGCAACACGTCTTCCGGCTGGGTATAGAGGTGAGAGTTGTCGGCGCTTTCCTCAAGCTCGCTGCCGATGCCGTCTTCCTCGCCGCCAGTCACGCCCAGCTCGATCTCCAGGCTCATGTTCAGGGGCGCCATGCGCTTCAGGACGCGCGCGCACTCATTCAGGTTGAACTCCATCGGCTCTTCGGACAGGTCCAGCATGTGCGAACTGAACAGGGGTTTGCCATGCTGCTTGTAGAACGCCTCGCCATGATCCAGCAGCGCGTCGACCCAGGGAATCAGGCTCTTGTTGGCATGGTCGGTGTGCAACACCACGCACACGCCGTAATGTTCGGCCAGCAAATGGACGTGCTGCGCCGCTGATACCGCCCCCAGCACCTTGGCCTTGGAGCCGTCTTTCATGCCCTGCCCGGCGTAGAACTGGGCGCCGCCGTTGGAAAGCTGGATGATGACATCGGCCTGATTCTTGGCCGCCGCTTCCAGCACCGCGTTGATGGTGCTGCTGCTGGAGACGTTGACCGCGGGCAGCGCGTAGCCGCCCGCCTTCGCGGCGGCGACCAGGGTCAGATAGTCCTTGCCAGTAACGACACCGGGTTTGAGTTGCGCCATGAATGAATCCTCTTCTGCGGATGATGGATTGGACGAAAAACATCTGGTTGCGAAGTCAGTATAGCCTCTGTGCGGTCGCCATAATAGCCGCGTCGCGCGGATCGGCATTCAGTCGTTTTTTTGACTCAAGGATTTGACGCTGGTAACCGGTCATGCGCGATGGATTGATCCCGCGCGGGCGCTGGTTCAAAATAACCCGCAAAAAAATAGCCGTTCGCGCTGTTCAGTCATCCCAATCCCTAAGGAGGCTTGTCACATGAGTAAAGTCGCTGAACTGTTGGGCGCCAATGCCAATTACCTGCTCGGTCACGTCTGCAAGACCATCCCCAAGGACTCCCTGCACCTGCCCGGTCCGGACTTCGTGGACCGCGTTTTCGCCGCGTCCGACCGCAACAACCGCGTACTGGGCAACCTGCAGCGCATGTTTGGCGCTGGCCGGCTGGCCGGCACCGGTTTCCTGTCCATCCTGCCGGTGGACCAGGGCATCGAGCACTCGGGCGGCGCCAGCTTCGCCAAGAACCCGATCTACTTCGACCCGGAGAACATCGTCAAGCTGGCCATCGAGGGTGGTTGCAACGCGGTGGCCTCGACCTTCGGCGTGCTGGGCATGGTGGCGCGCAAGTACGCCCACAAGATCCCGTTCATGGCCAAGATCAACCACAACGAGCTGTTGACCTTCCCCAACAAGGCCGACCAGATCATGTGGGGCACCATCAAGGAAGCCCACGACATGGGTTGCGCGGCGGTGGGCGCCACCATCTACTTCGGTTCGCCGGAGAGCGGCCGGCAGATCGTCGAGATCGCGCAGGCTTTCCACATGGCCCACGAACTCGGCATGGCGACCGTGCTGTGGTGTTATCTGCGCAACAACGCCTTCAAGACCAAGGAGAAGGACTACCACGTTTCCGCCGATCTGACCGGCCAGGCCAACCATCTGGGCGTCACTATCGAAGCCGACATCATCAAGCAGAAGCTGCCGGAGAATAACGGCGGTTTCGAGGCGCTCAACATGGGCGGCTCCAGCTACGGCAAGTTCGACAAGAAGATCTATACCGACCTCGCCAGCGACCACCCGATTGATCTGTGCCGTTATCAGATCGCCAACTGCTACATGGGCCGCGCTGGCCTGATCAACTCCGGCGGCGAGTCCAAGGGCGCGGGCGATCTGGAAGCGGCGGTGATGACGGCGGTCGTCAACAAGCGCGCCGGCGGCATGGGTCTGATCTCGGGCCGCAAGGCGTTCCAGCGGCCCATGAAAGACGGCGTCGCCATCCTCAACGCCATTCAGGACGTGTATCTCGACCAGAGCGTGACCGTCGCCTGAGCGCGGTTTGCCGTTGAGGTTTCAAGGCCCCGTACTGGCGGGGCTTTTTCATTTTTCATGATCGTTTCATGAATTCTCCGGCCACGCCGAACGATGCCGTCGCCATCGCCATCATGGGCAGCGGCGGCGCTTGGCGCTCGGCGACGCCTTTTCCATCGGCGTTCCGGGCCGGGACGTCGATCTGGCGGCTATCGAAGCGGATCTGGCGCTGTGACTCGCGGCGGATATCCGTCATCCATCAAGCCGCGCCGCGGGTGTTGACGAGGGATGCCCCACCCCTTGCGGGTACGGCGGGAATGGCGAACAATCGCCGGCATAGATCGCCCTTCGTTTGCAACAAGGAGAGCAACCGTGTCAATAGGCCAGTACTGTAACCGCCACGTCATCACGACCGGCAAAAGTACCGAGATCGACGAGGTGGCGCGGCTGATGCGCCAGCACCACGTCGGCACCGTCGTCGTGGTGGAGCAGCGTGATGATGCGGAATTCCCGATTGGTATCGTCACCGACCGCGATCTGGTGGTCGAGGTGCTTGCCCAGAATCTCCCGCCTGATGTCGTTACCGTCGGGGATGTCATGAGCAACGATTTGGTGACCGCGCGGGAAGACGACAACTTCTGGCACACCCTGGACCGGATGAGCGCCAAGGGCGTGCGGCGGTTGCTGGTCGTGGACGAAAAGGGCGTCCTGGCGGGCATCCTGACGGTCGAGGACGTGCTGACGGCGCTGGCGGTGGGGTTGTCGGACGTGACCCGATTGGTGCAGCGTGGGATCGCCAGGGAAGTCCGGCAGCGACAATAGCGCGTCGAGCAAGGGCAACGGGTGAATGTGCTGAATCGCTCTGAAGGCTGCCGGGTAGGATCGTCATGCTGATCGGCGTGCCGAAGGAAATCAAAGTCCACGAATATCGGGTTGGAATGACGCCGGCGGGTGTGCGCGAGGCGGTGCGGCGCGGTCATGCCGTGTGGGTGGAAACCGGCGCGGGGGCGGGCATCGGCCTGGATGACGCGGCTTACCGAAAGGTCGGCGCGAGTATCGCTGTTTCGGCTGCGCAGGTGTTTGCCGAGGCGGAATTGATCGTGAAGGTCAAGGAGCCGCAGCCGTCCGAATGCCCGCAGCTGCGGGCCGGGCAAGCGATTTTCACCTATCTGCATCTGGCGCCCGATCCCGAACAGGCCAGGGGACTGCTGGCTGCCGGCTGTACTGCCATCGCCTACGAGACCGTAACCGACCTGAATGGCCGCCTGCCGCTGCTGGCGCCGATGAGCGAGGTCGCCGGGCGCATGGCGATTCAGGCCGGCGCGCACTGCCTGGAAAAATCCCAGGGCGGCAGCGGCACGCTGTTGGGCGGGGTTCCGGGGGTGCTGCCGGGCTCGGTGGCGATTTTGGGCGGCGGCGTGGTCGGAACCAGCGCGGCGCGGATGGCGGTCGGACTGGGCGCGCGGGTGACGGTGCTCGACCGCTCGCTGGCGCGATTGCGGGAACTGGACGATCTGTTCCAGGGCCGCTTGCTGACCCGCTTCGCCACGCTGGAAGCGGTCGAGGAGGAGGTGCTGGCGGCCGATCTCACCGTCGGCGCGGTGCTGATTCCCGGCGCGGCCACCCCCAAACTCATCCCACGGGCGTTGCTGGCGGCGATGAAGCCGGGTTCGGTGCTGGTCGATGTTTCCATCGATCAAGGCGGCTGTTTCGAGACCTCGCGACCCACCACCCATGCCGATCCGACCTATATCATCGACGGTGTGGTGCATTACTGCGTCGCCAACATGCCCGGCGCGGTGGCGCGGACTTCGACTTTCGCCCTCAGCAACGCCACCCTGCCGTATGTGCTGCAACTGGCCGACCAGGGCGCGATTGCGGCCTTGCGGGACGATCCCTGCCTGCGCGCCGGGCTGAACGTCCATCGTGGCCGGATCACTTATCCGGCGGTAGCGGCGGCGCTGGGTTACGACTATCTGCCGCCCGAGGACGCCTTGGCGACGGCGTGATCCGACGGACCGACGAGAGGGATGGGTGACTTGCACTCATCCCGCCGCTACAATTTCCTCCCTTTGCCAACACGGCGCGGATGACGGCGGTCATGCAGGAACTCAATCCCTATTTCAACCAGATTAGCGACTTGCGGGGGCGCTGCGCGTCCCTCAGGGGGTATCTTTGACTTCGAGGTCAAGCGCGAGCGGCTGGACGAAGTCACCCGGGAACTACAGGAGCCTGATGTCTGGAACAACCCGGAACGGGCGCAGGCGCTCGGCAAGGAGCGCGCTCAACTGGAAGCCGTGGTCAACCGGCTGGAAAATCTCGACCGGGGTTTGAACGAGGTCGCCGAACTGCTGGCCCTGGCCGGCGAGGAAGGCGACGAGGCGGCGGTGACCGAGGTGGTGCGGGATTTGGAGAATCATGGCCGGGTGGTCGCTGATCTCGAATTCCAGCGGATGTTCTCCGGCGAACTGGACGCCAACAACGCCTTCGTCGACATCCAGGCCGGTTCCGGCGGCACCGAGGCGCAGGACTGGGCGGAGATGCTGCTGCGGATGTACCTGCGCTGGGGCGAGCGGCGCGGCTTCAAGACCGAGCTGCTGGAAGTGTCGCCGGGCGAAGTGGCGGGCATCAAGAGCGCCAGCATCGGCTTCGAGGGCGATTATGCCTACGGCTGGCTGCGGACCGAAACCGGCGTCCACCGGCTGGTGCGCAAGTCGCCGTTCGATTCCGGCAACCGCCGCCATACCTCGTTCGCAGCGGTGTTCGTCTCGCCGGAAATCGACGATAGCATCGAAGTGGAGATCAATCCGGCGGATTTGCGTGTGGACGTGTACCGGGCCTCCGGGGCCGGTGGTCAGCACGTCAACCGCACCGAATCGGCGGTGCGCATCACCCATCTGCCGACCGGCATCGTGGTGCAATGCCAGAACGACCGCTCCCAACACAAGAACCGCGCCACGGCCATGAAGCAGCTCAAGGCCAAGTTGTACGAATTGGAGTTGCAGAAGCGCGATGCCAAGGCCCAGGCGGTGGAAGACACCAAGTCCGATATCGGCTGGGGCAGTCAGATCCGCTCTTATGTGCTGGATCAGTCGCGCATCAAGGATCTGCGCACCGGCGTCGAGACCGGTAACACTCAGGCGGTGCTGGATGGCGATCTGGATGAGTTCATCGAGGCCAGTTTGAAGAGTGGGCTGTAGTCTCTGTTTGTATGAAAATTTCCTCTTCTTTTCGGGTTTTTCTTTCATTTAAGGCAATGACATGAACTGGCAGGAAGTTTGTGAAAATCCAAGCCTACAGGATTTGCCCTTCAAAATAGAACTGAACGAGAAAGGGGAAATCATTATGAATGCCGTAAGAGTTATTCATTCCCTGTATCAGGGAGAGATTGAATATCTTTTACGCACTTTATTGAGAGGAGGAAAAGCACTGCCTGAATGCGCGATTAGAACATCCAAAGGAACCAAGGTTGCCGATGTGGCGTGGGCGACAACGAATACGGTGCGAAAAATCAAAGACGAAGTGGAGTGTTCGATAGCGCCTGAAATTTGTGTTGAAGTTATATCTACCAGCAATACCGAAGATGAAATGAAGGAAAAAGCAGATTTATATTTTGACAAAGGCGCTCGCGAAGTCTGGATTTGTGAGAACGGCGTCATGCGTTTTTACAACGCTGACGGGAAGATGGAAAAATCGGTTTTGGCTCCTGATTTTCCGAAGAAAATTGAGATTGATGTTTAGCTTTTTGTCGCCGACAGCATAACTTAGTCAAAAAACGATGGATTCCCCCGAAGAACCCCTCGACGAAAACAAATTGATCGCCCTGCGCCGGCAAAAGCTGCGCGAGTTGCGCCAGTGTGGCAATGCCTATCCCACCGACTTTCGCCGCGATGCCCTGGCGGCGGAACTGCACGCCGCTTATGGCGACCAGGACAACGTTGAACTGGACGCCCAGCCCCGACGGGTCCGAGTCGCCGGGCGGATGCTGGCCAAACGGATCATGGGCAAGGCCGGCTTCGCCCGACTGCGCGACATGTCCGGCGATATTCAATTGTTCGTCCAGAAGAACGCCTTGCCGGAAGGGTTGTACGAGGATTTTAAGGGCTGGGATTTGGGCGATATCCTCGGCGCGGAAGGCACGATATTCAAAACCAAAACCGGCGAATTGTCGATCAAGGTGGACGAGTTGCGATTGCTGACCAAATCGCTGCGCCCGCTGCCGGAGAAGTTTCATGGATTGGCCGATCAGGAAACCCGCTACCGCCAGCGCTACGTGGACCTGATCATGAACGAGTCCAC
>DGFE01000011.1:0-7398 GCA_002391525.1 Competibacteraceae bacterium UBA3908 | reverse complement strand
TGGAAGTCGAGACGCCGATGATGCAGCCGATTCCCGGCGGCGCGGCGGCCCGGCCCTTCATCACCCATCACAACGCGCTGGATATGCAACTGTATCTGCGCATCGCCCCGGAGCTGTATCTGAAGCGGCTGGTGGTGGGCGGCTTCGAAAAGGTTTACGAACTCAACCGCAATTTCCGCAACGAAGGGCTGTCCACCCGCCACAACCCTGAATTCACCATGCTGGAGTTCTATCAGGCTTACGCCGACTACCGCGACCTGATGGACTTGACCGAGGAACTGCTGCGCGACATGGCCAAAACCCTGCTGGGCGACACGATGATTCAGTATCAGGGCGAGACTTACGACTTCGGCCAGTCGTTCCGGCGGCTGACGGTCAAGGAAGCCCTCTTACACTTCAATCCGACCATCGACGCCGCGCAACTGGACGATCCGGACGCCGCCCGGCGCATCGCCGCCGGGCTGGGCTTGCAAGTTCAGCCGGATCATGGCCTGGGTCAGGTGCAACTGGCGATTTTCGAGCAGACGGTCGAGCACCGGTTGCGCGACCCGACCTTCATCACCGCCTATCCGACCGAAGTGTCGCCGCTGGCCCGGCGCAACGATCAGGATTCCACCGTCGCCGACCGTTTCGAACTGTTCGTGGGCGGACGGGAAATCGCCAACGGTTTTTCCGAGTTGAACGATCCCGAGGACCAGGCCGAACGCTTCCGCCGGCAGGCGGCGGCCAAGGCTACCGGCGATCACGAGGCCATGCACTACGACGCCGATTACATCCGGGCGCTGGAATACGGTCTGCCGCCGACGGCGGGCGAAGGGATCGGCATCGACCGGCTGGTGATGCTGTTCGCCGATGCCCCTTCCATCCGCGACGTGCTGTTGTTCCCGCACCTGCGGCCGGAGTGACCGGCCCGTCCCCGGCAACCTTCCCTCACGCTGCTCGCCGCCGCGGGACGGCTGTCGATCCGGCTACTCATTTTTTTGGCCAACCGGCTCGAAGCGGTAGAAGAAGTAATGACCTTCGCCCTTCGGGAAGGCGAAAAACCACACGTCATACGGCCCGCCCTGGTCCTCGGGCCGAATCCGCAGGTTGCCCGGGTTGCTGCCGCGGCTGGCGCCGTCCGCGCCCACCGGCGTGCCGACATTGAGGGACTGCCAGGTGGCGTCGGCGAATTTGAATTCGATCCAGTCACCGGCCAGATTGAGGCGGCGGTGGTAGGTATAGTTGCCAACGTAGGCCAGCGGATCGGTATCCTTCCAGCCGTTCATGCCGCCGCGCACGTGGACCGTTTCGGCCAGGGGCGGTTTGGGCGCGGGATCGTCGGGCAGCGCCGGTCGGGTGTCGATTTCAATGGTGGCGACGAGCTTGCCGTCCTCGTCCCGCGACCGCGGCAGCACCGTGTCGGTCAGGCTCAGATAGACCGGTTCGTCGAAGCGGAAACGCTGGCCATCGCGGCTTTCGAAGATGATCGTCACGCCATCCGCGCCTTCGGGCCAGTCGAACTCGAAGCGGCGGTCGGTGAGCGGCCGTGGGAAGAGCATCCCGCCGGTGCTGAAGATCGCGTAGACCGAGTCGCGTCCGTTGCCGTTTCGGTAGTCCACGATGACTCGCGGCAGGCGGGTGTCGATACGGGCCTTGACCTGGGCGGTCCGGGTGTGGCCGGCGTAATCGCCGGCGGTGGCGCGAAACACGACCGGTGTTCCGTTCGCGCGGTTGCCGAGTTTGAAAAAGACGCGGTAGGGCGGGTTGAGGTCGCGGCCCAGAGGCTCGAATTCGCCGTCGTCGATTTTGGCTTCAAAAGTCACATCGGCCAGCGCATCGTCGCTCAGCTCGACGGAGACGAACTGATCCTGGATCAACACGCCGTTGTCCACCAGGCCGGCAAAGCGCACGGCGGGAGCCGCGTCCGCACGCGGAATCGGCCGCTCCGCCTTGAAAATCACGAAATCCAGGCCCGGCACCTCGACCGTCAGGGTACCGTCCGCCGTGAGCGGCTTGCCGTCCGCCGGATGAACGGGGGTGAAACCCCCTTTCGCATAGGTTTTGAAGCGGGCGCTGTGCGGCTTGGTGTCGTTGTTGAAGGCCAGGACATATTCCTGACGGCTGGCGGGATCGACGCGCGAGAAGGCGTAGATGCCGGGCGCGTCGCTGCTGTAGCGATGGATTTGCACCCCCCGGCGCAAGGGTCGATGCGCTCGATAGATCTCCCCGTAGCGCCTGAGGGTTTGGTACAGGGGATGGCCGGTATCGAAATTGTCCTGGGCGGTCGTGGCGTCGGTGCCCAGCAGCTCGTTGTCGTTGTAGCTGGCCACCCGGGAGGGGAATATATCCTCGCGAGCATCCTGATCGTTGCCATCGCCCGTGAAACCCTGCTCGTCGCCGTAGTAGATCACGGGGACGCCGCGCGCGAAATACATCAGGGCGTGGCCCAGCCGCGAACGCTGCAGCTTCTCCGCCTCGGACGCGGTGGCGCCTGCCGCCTGTTCGATGAAATAGCCGATGCGGCCCATGTCGTGGTTGCCGATGAAGGTCGGCAGCAGATAGGCGTCGCTGTCGGCGTCGCTGTAATAATCGTCCTTCTCGAAGAACCCCTTCAATTCGTCCGAGGGTTTGGGACTGGTGACGAAGCTCGCCACCGCTCCCTGGAAGCCAAAGTCCAGCACTGCCGGCATCCGGCCCGCGGTGGTGTAGCGGCTCAGAAATTCCGGGGTCGAATCGTAAACCTCGCCGAATACGAAGAACTCGGGGATGCCTTGGGCCCGGGCATAGGCCATGATGGCCGGTACGAACCGCTGCCAGAGTTCGATATTGACGTGCTTGACGGTGTCCACCCGAAAGCCGTCGATCCTGAACTCCCGGATCCAGTATTGATAGATGTCGGTCATGCCCTGGACCACGCGGGGATGCTCGGTAAAAAGATCGTCCAGGCTGACGAAGTCTCCGTATTCGGAATTTTCACCGCTGTAGGTGGTTTCACCGCGGTTGTGATAGTAGAGGGGGTCGTTGAGCCAGGCCGGAACCTTACGGTTCTGTTCCGCTTCCGGCACGTAGGGGGTGTAGGCCCAGCGGGGATCGGTCAGCTTGGCGAAGTTTTCCTCGGTTTGGATATGGTCCCCCAGGAAACCCGGGTTGATGGGCGGACCGTCGACGCCACCCCGGGTGGTGTAGGGATATTCGGTCTTGGTGCGGTATTTACAGGCGTTGCCCGGTCCTGCCTTTCCCGGTCCGTCGTAGGCCGGGTCGTGACACTCGCGGTACTGGATCACGTCCGCGGTGTGGTTGACGATGATGTCGAAGAATACCTTGATACCCTTGGCATGGGCTTGGGTCACCAGCGTCTTGAGGTCGTCGTTGGTGCCCAGGTGCGGATCCACCTGGGTGAAGTCCGTGACCCAGTAGCCGTGGTAGCCCGCCGAGGTGCCGTTGGCGTCGGTCTGCACCGGCTTGTTCTTGAAAATGGGACCCATCCAGATGGCGGTGATGCCCAGACCCTGGAGATAGCCCAGCTTGGCGATCAGTCCCTTGAGATCGCCGCCGTGGTAGAACGCCTTGTCCGTCGGATCGAAGCCATGGCCGAACTTGTCGCCGCCGTAGCCGCCGGTGTCGTTGCCGGGGTCGGCGTTGTGGAAACGATCCGGCAGCACGAAGTAGAACACGTCGTCCTGAATCGGGCGGTCGATGGCTTCGGCCCGTGCAAAGCCGCACGTCGCCAAGGCCAGCAGGAGGAACAGCAGAGAGGCGGGGCTCGGCTTGGTCATGTCGATTCACTTCGCTGGTTGGACGGACGACCTCCGACCGCGAAACCGGAGGCTGGTGGGACGGCACTCTGCGCGACGCTACTCCGACTGTAGAACAGCCCCATCGCCGTTTCCAGTCGATTTCCGCGGCGCCTGCCGCGACCGCGCCATCGGCACGGCAAGCCCGCCTGCCGCCAAAACCGCCGCCCGGATGTTCGGGGGTGTCGACGACGGGGGCTTTTGCCGCGGCGTCGAATTCGCGGTGACCGGGTCAGGAGGTCCGGTTGACCGAGTCAGCCGTCGACCGTCCGGTGTCGGGCTTGGCGGGTGGCCGCTTGTGGAGAGCCGATGATCGGCCTGGTTCGTGTCGGGTGAGCGGTGCGCAGGAATTCCGGGCAGCCTTTCGCGCCGCCGGTTCGGTAATCCGCGGCCAGCGCCTCGCGCGCCGCGCTTTCGGCGACGCCCAACGCCTCGACCAGACCCCGATCCAGCAGATCGAACAATCGTTCCAGGGCGAATTGGTGAGACTGGCCGGTGGCGGCGAACAGCCAGTCGCTCAGCGCCATGAAGCGCCGGAATGGCTCGTCGCCCAGCAGCAGCGGTCGAGCGTGGCGAAACCGCCCCGAATTGCCGATCAAATCCCAATAGCGGGCGAAGCGTTCCAGCCGCCGCATCGTCGCGAAATCCAGCAATGCCGAGCACAGCAGGTTGTAGGGCGGCTGCGGATTGTAGCGGCAGTCGAAAGCGGCGGTGTGGCGGCTGATCGGCGCGCCGCGCAAGCGTTTCAGAATGCCGACCTGGATTTCGTGCGGGTCGAGCGCCACCAGCCGGTCGAAGCCGGCGGCGAAGCTGGCCAGATCCTCACCGGGCAGACCAACGATCAGATCGGCGTGCAGGTGAGCGTGACTGTGCCGATGCAGCCAGATGAGATTTTCCACGGTCTTGCGGTTGTCCTGTCGGCGGCTGATCAGCGCCTGCACGGCGGGATTGAAGGTCTGAATCCCGATTTCGAATTGCAGGGCGCCGGGCGGGAAGCGGACGATTCGCTCCTTGAGCGCCTCCGGCAGCCGGTCGGGGATCAGTTCGAAATGGAGAAACAGCCGCTCGTCCAACCGTTCCAAAAAGAAATCCAGAATCCGCGCGCCGACCCCGGCGTCGAGGTTGAAGGTGCGGTCCACGAACTTGAAATGGCGCACGCCCCGGTCGTACAACGTCCCGAGTTCAGCGAGAAACGGCTCCAAGGGGAATGGCCAAGCCGTTTTGTCCAGCGCCGACAGGCAGAACGCGCATTTGAACGGGCAGCCGCGCGAAGCTTCGACGTAGATCAGGCGGTGGGCGATATCCTCGTCGCTGTAAAATCGGTACGGCGGCGTGAGTCGACCCAGCGGCGGAAGCTCGGCGGCGATGACCTTTTCCACCGGTGGGTCGTCGGCGAGCAGCCGTTGGCACAGTCGCGCGAAGGCCAGATCGGCGGGACCGGTGATGACATGGTCGGCCAATTGCACGATGGGCTGTTCCTCCCACTCGTGGCTGACTTCCGGGCCGCCCAGCACGATGACCAGATCCGGCCGCACGCGCCTGAGCAGGGCCACGACCTGGGTGGTTTCCGCCACGTTCCAGACATAGACGCCGAAACCGACGATGCGGGGCTCGTCGGCCAGCAGGGTTTCGGCGATGTCCAGAGGGCGCTGGGTGATGATAAATTCACGGATGGCGGTGTTGGCCTGCAATTTGCCCATGTTGGCCAGCAGATAACGCAGCCCCAGCGACGAGTGGAAGTAACGGGCGTTCAGGGTCGAGAGCAGGATGGCAGGCATGGGCGGGTTGAGAGGTTACGGAATTCGCGCGCTCGGGTGGCTTGCCGATGCTGCTACGGCAATGCGGCAATTCGATGAAAGTATAAACAATTCGGCCACGGCGGCGTTTTCCGTTTTACACTTCAACGAAAAACCCGGGTTCTGGCATGCGAGGGAATGGCGATGACGACGACTCTGACTGTTCCGGGCGTGGAGCCAAACGGTGGCGGCGAACTGTCGCGATATGACGCCGCCATGTATCGCCGCATCGTGGAAACCGCCAATGAAGGTATTTGGCAATTGGATGTGGAATTTCGCGCCGTCTTTGTCAACGAGCGCATGGCCGGGATGCTGGGCTACGCGCCGGAAGACATGGTGGGACACTCGATCCGCGATTTTATGCTGCCCGGGGAAATCACCGATTACGAACGACGCTCGCGGGGATACCGGGAGCAAGGCGGCCGCGACCGGTTCGAGCGCCGTCTGCGTCATCGGGATGGCCACACGGTGACCGTTTTGGTCTCCGTGACCCCCTTGTTGGACCGGGATGGCGTGTTTCAGGGAGCCTTCGCCATGTTGACCGACATCACCGAGCGCGAGCGCGCCGAGGCCGCGCTGGCCGAAAGCGAGGAGCGCCTGCGCACGCTCATCAACACGATGCCGGATATCGTCTGCTTCAAGGATGGAGAAGGGCGCTGGCTGGAAGCGAACGACTATGATCTGCAGCTCTTTCAGCTCGAAGGGGTCGACTATCGCGGCAAAAAGGATTCGGAGTTGGCCGCCTTCAGCCCGTTCTACCGGGATGCTTTCCTGACCTGCGAGGACAGCGACGAGCAGGCGTGGGCGCTGGCCCGGCCCAGCCGCGGCGACGAGATCATCCCGCGACCGGACGGTACGGCGCGGGTCTTCGATATCGTCAAGATCCCGACCTTTCATCCCGATGGCCGGCGCAAGGGTCTGGTGGTGGTCGGCCGGGATGTCACCGAGCGCCAGCGGATGGAGGCCGAGCTGGGCGCCAGCGAGGCGCGCTTTCGCAGCATTTTCGAGTTGAGTCCGCTGGGCATCGCCCTGGTGTCCAAGAGCGACCATCGCTTCGTGCACGCCAATCCGCGCTATTGCGAATTGCTCGGTTATTCGCTCGAGGAATTGCGGCGGTTGACGGTCGCCGACGTCACGCATCCCGACGACTGGTCCAAGTCGCAGAGCCTGTTCGCGGCCTCATCCCCCGAACAGCGGGCCGTGCGGACGCTGCGGAAGCGTTATCTGCGCAAGGATGGCGCCGTCCGCTGGGTCAATCTCACCGCCGCTCTGCTTCCCGGGCAGACCGGCGAGGAGCCGCTGGCCATCGGGATCGTGGAGGATATTACCGAGCGTCGGGAAGCCGAGGAGCGCATCCGGCATCTGGCCCTGCACGATGTCCTGACCGATCTGCCCAACCGCGCGCTGATGGAAGACCGTCTGCGGCACGCCATCAGCGAGGCGCAGCGCGAGGAAACCCTGGTGGCGTTGCTGTTTCTGGACCTGGACCGGTTCAAGATCATCAACGATTCACTGGGCCACGCGCTCGGCGACCGGTTGTTGTGCGTGGTCGCCGAGCGGCTCGGCCATCACGTGCGCGGCAGCGACACCGTCTGCCGGCTGGGCGGCGACGAGTTCGTCATCGTCCTGACCGCGGTCAGCCAGGCCAGCGATGTCGCCCGCGTCGCCGACAAGCTGTTGCTCGATCTGGCGCAACCCCTGCTCGTGGACGACCACACCCTGAGCGTTTCCGCCAGCGTCGGGATCAGCCTGTACCCCATGGATGGCCGCGATCCGGAGACGCTGTTGCAACATGCCGATACGGCGCTGTATCAGGCCAAGGGTTG
>DGFE01000146.1 GCA_002391525.1 Competibacteraceae bacterium UBA3908 | reverse complement strand
ATGAACACCGTGGCCCGGCCGGCCACCCGGCTGTCCGGCGCCTTGCTTTGCGCCACGTCCTTGATCGCCGCCGCGTCGTATTGCAGAGGACCGTCGATCAGCAAGTCTGGCCGCCGTTCCCGGGCGATCCGGGTCGCCTCCTTGACCTTTTCCACGTCGCTGCCGCTGCCGGACGTGCCGGTACTGTAGCTCAGCATCGCCACCCGCGGGGTGATGCCGAAGGCTTTGGCCGATTCGGCGCTCTGAATGGCGATGTCGGCCAGCTCCTCGGCGTTCGGGTCGATGTTGATGGCGCAGTCGCCGTAAACCAGCACCTGTTCCGGCAGGCACATGAAGAAGATCGACGAGACCAGCCGAACGTCGGGCGCCGTCTTGATCAACTGCAAGGCCGGACGGATGGTATTGGCGGTGGTGTGCACGGCGCCGGAGACCAGGCCGTCCACCTCGCCCAGATGCAGCATCATGGTGCCCAGCACCACCGCGTCGTGCAACTCCTCCTCGGCCAGCCCCGGCGTCAGCCCCTTGTGCTGGCGCAGTTCCACCATCGCGTCGATGTAGCGTCGGTCGATCCGGGTGGGGTCGATGATCTCGATGTCCGGCGGGAGGTTAAAGCCGCGATGGGCGCAGGTCCGGTGCATGCGCGCCGCGTCGCCCATCAACACGCAGCGGGCGATGCCGCGCTGATGGCAGGTGATGGCCGCTTCGATGGTGCGCGGCTCGTTGCCCTCGGGCAGGATGATGCGCTTGTTGGCCCGGCGGGCACGCTCCACCAGCATATGCTGGAACGCGGGCGGGCTGAGCCGCCGCTCCTCGATCCGGCTCAGCAGTGGTTCCTTCCAGTCCAGACTGATGTGGGAAGCCACCGTTTCCACCGCCTGTCGCATGCGGTCGCGGTCGTCGAGCGGGACTTCCAGATTGAGGTAGGGCAGGTACAGCACCGACTGCAGAGTGCCGAAGGGGATGGTCAGCACCGGCAGGCCGGCTTCCAGCGCCGGGTCGCACAGTTTCCAGACCCGCGGGTCGGGTTTGAACCCGCCGGTGAGCAGCACGCCGGCGACGTGGGTGCCGCTCATCGCCGCCATGCAGACGGCCAGCAGCAGATCGTCGCGGTCGCCGGGGATGATCACCATGGCGCCGGGTCGCAGTTCCCGGCTGCAATTGGCCAGCGTGGGGGCCCCCAGGGCGACGTGGGTGACGCGCCGGTTCAATTGGCCTTCGTTGAGAATCTGCGCGCCGATCAGGTGCATGATGTCGACCACGCGCGGGGCGATCAATTCCCGCTCCCAGGGAATGCAGCCCAGCAGCTTGAAGGTCTCGGGCCAGTGGCGGGCGCACTCGGCGCGGAGTTCGGCTTCGTGGCTGGGGTTGTAGCCGTTTTCGGCGCGACTGAAATCGAAGCGGAGGTGGCCGGTCTGGTCCACCGGGGCATCCAGCAGATTCAGGATACAGCCGAGCATCCGCTCGTGCCGGATGCCGCCGTAGGCGCGGGCGACCACTTCCACGGTGTCGGCGACCTGTCGCGGCCTGTCGCGGCCGGGGGCGGTGACGATGATGATCTTGGCGTCCAGGGTTTGGGCCATCTTGGCGTTGAGGCGGGTGCCGTAGGATTGCTCCTCGGTGTCCACCAGCCCCTCGACGATGACGACGCTGGCGTGCTGGGCCGCCTGCTCGTAGCGGGCGATGACTTCCTCCAGCAGCACGTTTTCCCGGTCGTGGCCCAGCAGGCTTTCCGCTTCGTCGACGGGAATCGGTTCGGGTGGTTTCAGGCTGGAGACGATCCGCGCCAGCCGGGTCGAGCGCTCCGGGCCGGTGTCGGTGGCGTGTGGTTGACTGATGGGCTTGCAGAAACCGACCGGAATCCCTTCGCGGTCGAGCGCGTGCACCAGGCCGAGGGCAACGGTGGTCAGCCCGACCCGTTGCTCGGTGGGGACGACGAGAATTGCGGTAGTCATGGCCGTGCCCTTCCGGATAAACGATGTTGCGATGCAGCGTAGGATACACCCGTTCGGCCATGGCCCGATACAAAAAAGCGGCGGGTGTCATCCGGTGCCGCCGTAACTGGCGATTTCCAGCTCCTCGTCGGTCAGGCCGGACTGGGCGTCGCGTACATGGCGACGGGCTTCGCCGGCGCTCTCGAAAATGTACGGCGCCACGTCGCGCTGTTCCAGGGCGTCGCCCAGCTTCATGCGCAGGAAGGCGCTGGTGGTGTAGCGGGTCACGCCGGAATAGAAGCGGTTCATCAGGTCCTTGATGATGTCGGTGTACGGATCGATCAGGTCCGGATCGATGGTGAAGTTGTCGTAGTTGACCACGGCGTAAGTCTTGCGGCCCAGCGGCGTCAGATGTTTCGCTACCTGCCGGCGGATGGCTTCGGCGTCGTCCAGGGTCTTGATTTCGTAGCCTTCCAGATTGACGAAGAACAAATCCTCCTCCGGGTCGTAGGTGAAGCGCTGCTCGATGGGCAGCCGCAGCAGGGCGCGGCGCAGGCCCATCGGCTCGGCGTGGAAGATGCGCGCGTCCATCGGGCGCGGCGGCTGTTTCATGACCGGCTGGAAATCCATCTGCTCCAGAATGTCGCGCTGCAAGTTCACGCCGGGCGCGATTTCGATCAGTTCCATGCCGTCGCGGCCGAGTTGGAACACGCAGCGCTCGGTGACGTAGAGCACCGGCTGACCCTTGGCGATGGCGTGCGAACCGCTGAAGGTGCGGTGCTCCACTTCGTCGAGAAACTTGCGGCCCTTGCCGGGTTTGACGATCCGCAGCCGGCCATCCTCGATGGCGACTTCGCCGCCGTTGGTGAAGGTGCCGACGAACACCACCCGCTTGGCGTTCTGGCTGATGTTGATGAAGCCACCGGCGCCGGCCAACCTGCTGCCGAACTTGCTGACGTTGACGTTGCCCTGCCGGTCCACCTGGGCCATGCCGAGGAAAGCGATGTCCAACCCCCCGCCATCGTAGAAATCGAACTGCGAGGGCTGGTCGATGATCGCCTGGGTGTTGCTGGCCGCGCCGAAGTTGAGTCCTCCCGCCGGAATGCCGCCGAGCACCCCCGGTTCGGCGGTCAGGGTCATCAGGCTGATGATCTTTTCTTCGTTGGCGACGTTGGCGATGCCTTCCGGCATCCCGATGCCGAGGTTGACCACGCTGTTGGGCAGGATTTCAAACGCGGCGCGGCGGGCGATCAGCTTGCGCGCGCTCAACGGCATGGGCGGAATGGATTGCAGCGGCACCCGGATTTCGCCGCTGAAGGCCGGGTTGTAGGGAGTGTCGAAGGTTTGCCAGTGATGTTCGGGCGGAGCGACCACGACGCAGTCGACCAGTACGCCGGGAATCTTGACGTTGCGCGGATGCAGGCTGCCGCGTTCGGCCAGGCGCTCGACCTGGACGATCACCACGCCACCGGAGTTGTGGACGGCGGTGGCGATGGCCAGCACCTCCAGGGTCAGCGCCTCCCGCTCCATCGAGATGTTGCCGTCGGGATCGGCGCTGGTGCCGCGAATCAGGGCGACGTTGATCGGAAACGCCTTGTAGAACAGATACTCCTTGCCGCCGATGGGCATCAATTCCACGATGTCCTCGGTGGTGATGGCGTTCATCTTGCCGCCGCCGAAGCGCGGGTCCACGAAGGTACCCAGCCCGACCGTGCTCAGGGAACCGGGCTTGTGGGCGGCGATGTCGCGGAACAGGTGGGAAATCACGCCCTGCGGCAGGTTGTAGGCTTCGATCTTGCCGGCGATGGCCAACTGACCCAGCTTGGGCACCAGCCCCCAGTGGCCGCCGATCACCCGCCGAACCAGCCCCTCGTGACCGAGATGGTTCAGACCGCGCTCGCGGCCATCCCCCTGGCCAGCGGCGTAGACCAGGGTGAGATCGCGCGGTCGGCCGGTTTCCAGAAACTGGTTTTCCAGGGCGATGGCCAGATGTTCGGCGAAGCCAATCCCGACGAAACCGCCGGTGGCCACGGTGTCGCCGTCGCGGATCAGCCGCACCGCCTCGTCGGCGGTGACGATCTTGCCTTTGCTGGTGAACGGCTGGGAAGACAGCAGGGGATGGGGGTGAGACGCGGGCATGGATACGATCCTGTCAATGGAGATTTCAGTGGGGTTCCCGATCCAGTCGGTCGGTCAGTTCGCGCAGTTCGGGGGCGATGTGCACCGGGTAGGGTGGCGTGGTCCGGTTGGCGCGCAAGGCGGGCGGCAGGGCCGCCAGTTGCGCCCGGACCCGGTCGCGGATGGCGGCCAGCGGTGTTGGCGGCTGCAAGCGCCGGCCGTTTTCCATCACCGGGATCAGCAACGGTTCGCCCGGTCGCGGGTGGTCTTCCAGACCGAGGCAGTCGTCGGCGAACGCGCCATCGACGATCCGTCGGTACACCTGCTTGCGACCCGGCCAGGTGGCCTTGCCCTCGGAGCGTTTGCGGCGAGGCTTGCCGGCGTATTCCTGCAGCTTGTAGACCATGTCGAGGGTCGGGGCGTCGGTGGAGACGTCCAGCCGGGTGCCGATGCCGAACCCGTCGAACGGCGCCCCGCTGGCCAGCAGCTCGCCGATACGGTGTTCGTCGAGATCGCCGCTGCCGAACACGGTGACCTGGCGCAGGTCGCCGTCGTCGAGGATGCGCCGAACGCGCCGGGCGTGTTCGCCGATGTCGCCGCTGTCGAGGCGCACGCCCCTGACGGCGATGCCGCGCGCCTGAAAACCGGGGGCGAGTTCGACCAGCTTGCGGGCGGCGGCCTCGGTGTCGTAGGTGTCGAGCAGCAGGGTCACGTTGCCGGGCTGGGCGGCGGCGAAATGCAGGAAGGCATCCTCCTCGCGGTCGTGGGCCTGGACCAGCGAGTGCGCCATGGTCCCGAACAGGGGGATGCCGAAATGCATTCCGGCCAGCACGGTGGCGGTGCCGGCGAAGCCGGCCACGTAGGTCGCCCGGGCGGCGAGCAGCGCGGCTTCGGCGCCATGGGCGCGCCG
Source organism: Competibacteraceae bacterium UBA3908 (assembly GCA_002391525.1). Taxonomy (GTDB): domain Bacteria; phylum Pseudomonadota; class Gammaproteobacteria; order Competibacterales; family Competibacteraceae; genus Competibacter_A. The sequence goes on along the minus strand of DGFE01000146.1, from coordinate 10,423 downwards.
CATCCCGAAATCCACCAGCAGCTTGCCGGGCGCGGCCAGCACGCAGCGGGCGGCCTTGGTGGCGACCAGGGTCTGAAAGTGAATCAGGTTGATCAGTCGGCTTTCGACCAGTTGGGCCTGCGGCAGCGGGGCGGTGATCCGCAGGATCGGTTCGTCGGCGAAAAACGCCGTTCCTTCCGGCAGCGCGTGCACCGCGCCGGTGAACCGGAAGCCCGCCAGGGAGGCCAGGAACTCGGGGCTGAAGCGACCGCAGCCGGCCAGCCAGTCCAGTTCCCCGGCGGTGAAATGCAGGTTTTCCAGCCAGTTCAGCGCCGGCTCCAGTCCGGCAGCGAGCAGGAAACCCCGTTCGGGGGGCAGCCGGCGGGCAAACAGCTCGAACACAGCCGTTTCCTGCATGCGTTCGGCGTGATAAGTCTGGAGCATGGTGAGCTGATAGAGATCGGTCAGCAGCACGCTGTTCGCAATGTTCATGGTGTTACCTGAGTCTGAGGATGCGGGCAAGCACCGTTACCGTGTTGACGAGGCCGATGGGCCGTCGCTCGGCGAGAGAGCGGCGGGATTCGTGGAGTCGGGTTTCAACAGCATAGCGGAGGGCTTGCCGTGACGGATACGAGTACGCGGGAAATTCTAACCGAGCGACGGGATGGGGTGCTGTTGGTTCGCCTGCACCGTCCCGACAAGAAGAACGCCCTGACGCTGGCGATGTACGCCGCGCTGACGACGGCGCTGGAGCACGCCGCCGGGGACCCGTCCGTCGGCGTGGTGGTGCTGACCGGCAGCGGCGACAGTTTCACCGGCGGCAACGATATCGCCGACTTCCTGGCGGCGCCGCCGACCGGCGTGGACAGCCCGGTTTTCCGGTTCCTGACGGCGCTGCGCCAGTTCGAGAAGCCGTTGCTCGCGGCCGTGAACGGGGTGGCGGTCGGCATCGGTGTCACCCTGCTGCTGCATTGCGATCTGGTGTACGCCCGGGCCGGGGCGATCCTGCTGTTGCCGTTCGTGAATCTCGGGCTGTGTCCGGAAGCGGCGTCCAGCCTGCTGTTGCCGCGGCTGGTCGGTTATCCGCGGGCGGCGGAACTGGTGTTGCTGGGTGAACCGTTCAGCGCCGAGCAGGCGCTGGAATGGGGTTTGATCAACGGAGTCGGCGCCGATGCGGAGGCGACGCTCGAACTGGCGCTGACCAAGGCGCGGCGGCTGGCCCGGCAGCCGGCGGCGGTGCGGCTGGCCAAGGCATTGCTGAAACGGAGCGAGAGCGACGCCGTGCGGGAAACGATGGCGTTGGAGAGCCGGCATTTTATGGAGCAACTGCGCACGCCGGCAGCGCTGACCGCCTTGCGGGCGTTCGTGGAGCACCGGCGCCCGGGCCAGTAAATCCTTGCGGCGGCGGGTGACCGTCCCGTTCACCCTTCGTCGTTCAGCAGCGCCAGCATTCGGATCAAATCCGAAAGCGATTCGGCTCGCAGCTTCTCCATGACCCGTTTGCGGTGGATTTCCACGGTGGAGAGGCTGATCCCGAGTTCGGCGGCGATGACCTTGTTGTACTGCCCGGCCGCCACCCGCTCCAGCACTTCCCGCTCGCGCGGCGACAACAGCGCCATCCGCGCCGCGACCTCCTCGCGCCGGCCTTGCCGGCGGCGTTCCCGGGCATCGAGCGCCAGCGCCTCGTGGACTCGCGCCAGCAGGGTTTGGCCTTGAAAAGGTTTTTCGATGAAATCGAAAGCGCCGGCCTTCATGGCCCGGATCGCCATCGGCACGTCGCCATGGCCGGTCATGAAGATGATCGGGATGCGGCAGCCCTGCTCCCTGAGCTTTTTTTGCAGATCCAGGCCGCTCATGCCCGGCATCCGCACGTCCAGCACCAGGCAGCCGGGCTGCTGGGCGGCGCCGGATTCGAGGAAGCCGGCCGCGCTGGCGAAGGTTTCCACGGCCAGCCCGCTGGTTTGCAACAGCAGGCCGACGGCATCGCGCACGGCCTGGTCGTCGTCGATGAGAAAGACAGCCGGCGTATCGTTCATGAGCGCGCGGCCGAGCATTGGGGGTTGTTGTGAATCGGCAGGGTAAAATGAAATGACGCTCCGCGGTCGGGATTCGCCGTGGCCCACAGCTGGCCGCCCTGGGATTCGATGATGGAGCGGCTGACCGCCAGTCCCAGTCCCATGCCGCCCGGCTTGGTGCTGAAGAAGGGCTCGAACAGCCGCTCGACGGTTTCCGCGCCGAAACCGGATCCGGTATCGCGAACGGTGGCGAGTATCCGGTCGGCGTCGAGCGGAGCGGTGCGCAGGGTCAGTTCGCGCGGTCCGTCGCCCGTTTCGGGCATCGCCTCGATGGCGTTGCGAATCAGGTACAGCACCGCCAGTTGAGTCTGGATGTCATCGGCCAGGACCGGCGGCAGGGCTTCCGCCAGTTCCAGTTTCAGGGTGACCCCGGCCTGACGCAGCTCCAGTTGCGCGTAGTGGATGACGGCCTCGATCAGACTGTTGAGGTCGAGCGCGGCCTGGGCGGCCGGATGTTTCCGCACCAGTTCGCGCAGGTGGCGGATGATCCCGCCGGCTCGCAGCCCCTGATTGACGATTTCATCGAGCGTTCCGGTCAGTTCGCGGGGATCGGCGTGATCCTGCCGCAGCAGGGTCAGGCACGCCTGGGTGTAGGCCACGATGGCGGCCAGCGGCTGGTTGAGTTCGTGAGCCAGGTTGGAGGCCAGTTCGACCGCCAGGCTGAGCCGCGACATCCGGGCCAGTTCCACCTGCTGCCGCCGCAGCCGGTCCTCGGCCAGCCTGCGGGCCGTGATATCCTCGGTCAGGCCGGCGATGCGGTAGACGTAGCCGGCTTCGTCATGAATGGGAAAGCCGCGATCCCAAATCCAGCGGATCGCGCCGTCGGGACGGACGATCCGATATTCCTCGTCGAGATAGCCCCGTCCCAGCATGGCGAGGCGGGCGACCTGGACCCGCGGCCGGTCGTCGGGATGAACCGCCTCGATCCAGTCCAGCGGCCGGTCGTACAAGCCCTGGATGGGCCGCTCCCAAACCTCTTCGTAAGCCGGACTGACGTAGAGCAGCCTCTCTTCCCCGATGCCGTACACCCAGAACACTTCCCGGATATGTTCGGCCAATTGGCGAAACCGCTCTTCGCTGTCGCGCAGGGCATATTCCACCTGGATGCGCGCGGCGATTTGCTGCTCCAGGGTCCGGTTGCTGGCCAGGAGTTCGTCCGTGCGTTCCCGGACACGTGCTTCCAGGTCGCGGTAGGCCGGTTTGTCGTGGATTTTCAGCAGCCAATGGAGCAAACCGCCGCTGGCGATGATCGCCAGTACGTTCGGCCACTGACGGGAGAGGGGCGAGGGTGGGGCGTCGTGAAGCCAGGCGCTTAACAGGGGGTTGGCGACCAGCAACCAGAGTAGACCGCCGAGTACATAGAGCAGGCTGATGGTGGCCGGATAGACAAGCCAATACCGCAAGCGTCCCGGCCGGAAGACGGCTGGTCGGTCAACCGCGTCCAGGCGCGGGGTCGCGGCGGGGGGAGAGGGGGCGGAATTTTGAGTCATGACGTTTTTGGAGCCGCTCATCGCTCGGGCTCCCGGATTAGTCCGCCGACAGGGCCGCGACCGTCCGTTCGGAGGCGTTGGCGCGGCTGGCGACGGGCAGGGTAAAGCGGAATGTGACGCCGGGACCTTGATTGGGCGTCGCCCACAGTCGCCCGCCGTGGGCTTCGACGATGGATTGACTGATCGACAGTCCCAGACCGAGTCCATCGGGCTTGGTGGTGAAAAACGGGTGCAACAGTTGATTGAGCAGGTCGGGCGCCACGCCGGGTCCGGTGTCCCTGACGCCGATTTCGACGACCCCCCGGTCGAGACGGGCATGAACGGTGATCACGCGCGGGCCGTCGCTGGCGCCCATGGCATCCACCGCGTTGTGGACCAGGTTGAGAATCACCTGCTGGATTTGCAGAGGGTCGGCCAGCACCGGCGGTAAATCCGGGGCGATATTCTGCTGGAGATGCACGTGATGGCGGCGAGCTTCCAGGTGCAGGAAGTCGTCGATGTCGTCGAGCAGATCCTGCAGCCGGACGGTGAGGTATTGAGGTTTGCTCTGACGGGCGAACTGGCGGACGTGCTGGATGATGGTGTGAGTCCGGGCGCTCTGGGTGGCGATTTTTTTCAGGGTTTCCCGCAGCTCGTCCGGGTCGACCGGGCCGCTCCGCAGTCGGGCCAGGCAGGTTTCGGTGTAGAGGGTGATGGCGGTGATCGGCTGATTGATTTCGTGCGCCAGTCCCGAGGCCATTTCGCCCAGGAGGTTGAGACGCGAAGCGTGCGCGAGCAGGGTTTGTTGCCGTTGGGCGGCCAGGGCCATGCGGTCCTGTTCGATGACCGCTCCCACCCACCGGGCCATCAGCTGGATCAACTCGCGATCCACGGTGGAAAACGGCGCGGGCCGCGGCGGGAAATCGCAGAAGCAAAGGGTTCCGTAGGGTTGACCTCCGACCTGAACCGGGGCGCCCAGATAAGCTTCCAGCCTGAATTTCAGGTAGCAGGGATGCTGACACCAGTGGTCGGCCGCGGCGTGCTCGAAGCTCAGGGGAGATTGCGCATGGACGGTGTCGTGACAATAGGTGTCGCCGAGAGCCAGGACATCGCCCTCGGCGATTTCGCCATGGGGAGCGATAACCTGGATGACTTCGTAGCGCTCGCCCTCGATGCGCGCCAGAATCCCGATGGCCAGCCCGAACCGCTGGCAGCCCAGCGCCAGCATGGCCTGAATCTGTTCGCTGGCGTGGCGGCGCGGCGTGGAGATGGCTTGGTAGAATTCCCGCAGCGCTTCCACGCTGTCCTTCAGCGCCGCCTGCTGGTCGGCCAGTTGCCGGTTGCTGGCCTCGGCCTGTTCCTTGGCCGTGGCGTATGACCGGGCCAGCCCCAGATTCTCCAGCGCCAGCCTTAAGGAGTGGGTAAGGCTCTGGTGATAGCGATGGGCGGTTCCCAGCGCCAGCAGCAGGTACAGAACGCCAGTGGCGCCCATGGCGGCGCGCAAGAGATCGTCCTGCAGCAGCAGCCAGAGCAGTGGTGGCAAGGTAAGAGGCAGGGCGTAGGCCACGCAGGTGGCCAGGACCGGGGTCATGGTGAGAACACCGCCCATCAGGACGCCGCCCAGCACCAGGGCAATGAAGGCCTGATGCACCAGCGACGGCGACAGCGCCAGCAGAAAGACGCAGCCGCCCCAGCAGACTCCGTTGGCGGCGCAGGCCCAGGTATAGCGGGTGGCCCAGTGGTCGATGGCGGCGTCCCGATCCGGCTGGCGCTGGAAGGCGATGACCAGGGCCAGCCGGACCAGGACGGTGATCTCCAGCAGCGTCAGCCAGCTCAGCAAGACCGCGCTGGGAATGGCCTCCCAGAGGACGAGCGCCAGTATCGGGGCGACGAGCAGGCTGGCGACGGCGCCCAGCGGGGCCTGGGCGTACAGCAGCCGGACCTGTTTGGCGTGGATATGCCGAGCGATGGTATCGGGCGCGAGGTCGGGGGGCGCGACGGCATTCACGGCACGCGGCGCGATTCGCGCGAGATCCGATCCCGGGGGGCTGTGAGCGTCCGTTGGTCCGTCAGGGCCGGTTGCGCGGGCTCGACCGTGTATTCGCCTTCGATGAAGCCGGGCGCCGCGTTCCGGGCGCGCCGGATCAGCCGGCGGTAGTGCCACCAGAGCCAGCCGCCGAGCGCCAGTCCGGCCACCAGCAGGACGGCGAACAGCAGCGAGGCGATGGCGAAACCGGCCACCACGGCCAACATCGAGGTCAGGGCCAGTCCCAGCCGGCTCGGCCAGGACGGTTTGGGCAGGGGCGGTAAGGTCATGAGCGGGCGATCCAGAACCACCAGACGATCAGGGCGATCAGGCCCAGTCCGGCGAGGTTGACGATGGCGGTGATCATGTCGGTTTACCCGGCGGTTGGAAACCGCGCAAGCGGTTGGCGTTGCTGACGACGGTGAAGGACGACAACGCCATCGCCGCGCCGGCCAGCATCGGGTTGAGCAACAATCCGGTCGCGGGGTAGAGCGCGCCCGCCGCAACCGGAATTCCCAAAATATTGTAAAGGAAAGCGCCGAACAAGTTCTGGCGAATGTTGATCAGCGTGGCCCGGGAGATGGCGATGGCGTCGGCGATGCCGTGCAGGGAGCCGCGCACCAGAGTAATGCCGGCGCTTTCGATGGCGACGTCGGCGCCGGCGCCCATCGCGAAGCCGACGTCGGCCTGGGCCAGGGCCGGCGCGTCGTTGATCCCGTCGCCGGCCATGCCGACTACTTCGCCGCGGGTTTGCAGCTCGGCGATCACCCCGGCCTTGTCGGTGGGGAGCACTTCGGCGAACACCGTGTCGATACCGGTTTGCGCGGCGACGGCGCGGGCGGTGGCGGCGTGGTCGCCGGTCAGCAGGACGACGCGCAGCCCCAAGTCCCGCAGCCGGCGAACGGCGGCGGCGGAATCCGGTTTGAGCGGATCGGCCACCGCGACGATGCCGGCCAGCCGACCCGCCACGGCCACGAACACCGGCGTTTGTCCGGCGGCGGCCAGCCGGTCGGCTTCGGTCGCGAGCGGGGCGGCATCGATCCCGCCCGCGTTCAGCAGCCGGCGGTTACCCACCAGCAGCGGACGGTTTTCCACCGTGCCGCCGGCGCCCTGGCCGGGGATGGCCTCGAATCGTTCCGGCACGGGGATGGCGAGACCGCGTTCGCGGGCGGCGTCCACAATCGCCTGCGCCAGCGGATGTTCGGAACCGGCCTCCAGCCCGGCGGCCAGCCGGAAAATCTCGGTTTCGTCGAATCCGGGCGCGGCCGTTACGGTGGTCACCGTCGGTCGACCGGTGGTGACGGTGCCGGTCTTGTCCAGCACCACCGTGGTCAGTTGCCCGGCCCGTTGCAGCGCCTCGCCGTCGCGGATCAGGATGCCGTGCTCGGCGGCCTTGCCGACGCCGACCATGATCGAAATCGGCGTGGCCAGGCCCAGCGCACAGGGGCAGGCGATGATCAGCACCGTCAGGGTGGTGACCAGCATGTAGCCGGCCTTGGGTTCCGGGCCGAAATTGAACCAGGCCAGGGCCGCCAGCACGGCGACGATCAGCACCGCCGGCACGAACACGGCGGCCACCCGATCCGCCAGTCGACCGATGGGCGGCTTGCTGTTCTGGGCCTGCCGCACGCTGGCGACGATGTGGGCCAGCACCGTGTCTTCGCCGACGCGGGTGGCGCGGAACACGAACGTCCCGGTCTTGTTCAGCGTGCCGCCGGTCACGGCGTCGCCTTCCCGCCTGACGACCGGCAGCGGTTCGCCGGTGAGCATGGACTCGTCCACCGTGGACTGGCCGCTGACGATTTCGCCGTCCACGGGAATCTTTTCGCCCGGCCGTACCCGGATCAGGACGCCGACGCCGAGCGTTTCGAGGAGTGCGTCCCGCTCCTGGTCGCCTTCCACCACGCGGGCGGTTTTCGGGCGCAGGCCGAGCAGGCGCTGGATCGCCGCCGAGGCTTTGCCGCGCGCCCGGCTTTCGAGCGCCGAGCCGAGATTGATCAGGGCGATGATGGTGACCGCCGCCTCGAAATAGGCGTGCCGGGCCAGACTCGGCACGCCGGCCGGAAACAGCGCGACCAGCATGGAATAGAACCACGCCGCGCCGGTGCCGAGCGCGATCAGGGTATCCATGTTGGCGTTGTGGTGGCGGAACTGCCGCCAGGCGCCGCTGAGGAAATGGCCGCCGGCGTAGCGCATGACCGCCAGGGTCAACAGGCCGGTCGCGATCCAGAACGCCTGGCCGCCCGGCGTCGCCAGCGCCGGCAGCCAGCCGGCCAGTTCGGCGACCATCAGGGGCGCGGCCAGCGCCCCGGCGGCGACGGTGTTGCGGACCAGCCGCCGATAGCGGGCGCGCTCGGCGGCGTCGCGCTCGATCTCGGCGGCGGCGTCGCGCAGTTCGGCGGCGTCGTAGCCCGCCGCGCGGACCGCCGCGATCAACGGCGCGGCTTCGGCAACGCCGGCGACCTGGGCGGTGCGTTCGGCGAAATTGACGCGGACCTCGACCACGCCGGGCGTTCCGCGCAGGGCGGTTTCCACGGCGGCGACGCAACCGGCGCAACTCATGCCGGTGATGGCCAGACGAAGCGGTTTGACGGGAGCCGCGACTGGCATGGCTGGTCCCTCCTGATGCAGTTTGCGAGCGGAACGGTACATTGCCCGGTTCGCGACGCGGACGGGTTCCGGTGCGAACGCGGATGATGGGCGCTAAACTTAACATTTTATGACTCATCCCGGCCCGTTCCCGTTCGCCTCCGGCACGGGTTCCGGCGCCGCCGATCAACGCGCCGCTGGCGCCGACTCGAGACCGCTGGACCTGCCCGATGACCCTGCGCATCCTGGTGGTGGATGACGACCCGAACGTGCTGCGGATCATCGCGGCGTTGCTGCGCCAATGGCGCTATGAAGTGACCGTGGCGCACGATGGCCTGGAAGCGTGGGACATCCTGCGACAGGGACAAATCCGGCTGGTGATCAGCGACTGGATGATGCCGGGCCTGACCGGCCCGGAGTTGTGTCGACGGGTGCGGGCCGCCGAGTTCGCCAATTATATCTATCTGATCCTGCTGACCGGCCGTAACGACCGGACCTCGCTGGTGCAGGGCATGGATGCCGGGGCCGACGATTTCATGGTCAAGCCGGTCTACCGGGAGGAACTGCGGGTGCGGGTGCGCGCCGGCGAGCGCATTCTCCGGCTGGAGGCGGAGCTGGAAGAGCGCAACCACCGCCTCGATCAGGCCAACCGCACGCTGTCGGAGGCGTACTCCACCATTCGCCACGACCTGGAATCAGCCGCCGGTATGCAGCAGGCGCTGCTGCCGCCACCGCTGCGGTTACCGGAGGTCACGGTGGAGTGGCTGTTCCAGCCGTGTTCCTTCGTGGCCGGCGACATGTTCGATTACTTCACGCTCGGCGGGCGGCAGCTGAGCTTCTACCAACTGGACGTGGCCGGCCACGGCGTGCCGGCGGCGCTGCTGTCCTTTACCCTGAGCCGGCTGTTGTCGCAGGGCGCCGAGGAAAAACGGCTGCGCCGGCAGGAAACCGGCCAGAACGAGGCTTCCATCCCACAACTGGTGGTGGGGGAATTGAACCGGCGGTTTCAGTCGGGCATCGACCCGCTTCTGTATTTCACCATGATTTACGGTAATCTGGATTTGCCTTCCGGTCAGGTGAATCTGACCCTGGCCGGGCATCCACGGCCGATCTGGCTGCGGCGCGCCAGCCGGCGGGCCGAGTGGGTAGGCAGTGGCGGCTTTCCCGTCGGTATGCTCCCCGAGGCTGAATATGAAACCACGAGTTTCGGTCTGGCGCGCGGAGATCGGCTGTTTTTGTATTCGGATGGGGTCACCGAGTGCGCCAATCCGGCCGGCGAATTTTTTTCCGGCCCCCGACTGCTGCGACTCGTCGAGGACACGACCGAACTGTCGGCCACGACGGTGGCCGAACGGATCGGGCAAGCCCTGCGGGAGTGGAAGGGCGACAATCAGCATCGGGACGACATTACCGTGCTGGTCCTGGAGCGCGAACCGTAGATCATGACCCGGACGATCAGCCTGACCATCGATAGCCGACCCGAATGCATCGAGCTGCTGAGCTGCGCGCTGCGCGGCCTGTGCCGGTTGACGCCGTTGCCGGCGGCCGAGATCGCCAGAATCGAACTGGCCCTGGTGGAAGCCGTCAACAATGCGGTCGAACATGCCTATCGCGGCGAACCCGGCCATGCGGTGGTCGTGGAGTTCCAGCTGGCGGCGGATCGCTTCCATCTGCTGGTGCGGGATCGCGGCCAAGCCATGGATCCGCTGAATCTGGCGGCGGTGGAGGTCTTCGGCGAACCGGATCGAGCCGATCCGGAGACCTGGCGCCTACGCGGTCGCGGGCTGGCCATCATCAAGTCCTGCATGGATTCGGTCGAGTATCAGGCGCGGGACGGGGTGAACACCCTGATCATGAGCCGGGCGCTCGATTCTCCACCCACTCCACCAACAGCAGATGAGGCACGGTGAGGGCGAACAGGCCGGCAAACAGAATCCGGGCGAAGGCTTCGCTCATCCGGGGTTGGGCAGTATCGGAAATATGCCAGACCGCCGCGACGATCACGGGCAGGCTGAAGGCGATGCCGACCGCCAACAGCGTGCGCGGGGCGCCGCGGGCCGCGGCGGCGAAATACCGCGCCAAGTGGCGCGGGCTGTGCAAGACGCAGAAATATAAAGCGAAAAACCACAAGGGCGGCAATGCGAAGCCGCCGAGGCCGATGGCGGCCAGCTCCAGGGCGTGGTCGGGCGCGTGCCGGATGGCGCGCAATGCGGTCGCCAGGGCCAGGGGCAGGGCCAGCACGCCCAGGACGGCCAGACCGATCTGGAACAGCCGGGCGGTCTCGA
>DGFE01000107.1:4662-16809 GCA_002391525.1 Competibacteraceae bacterium UBA3908 | reverse complement strand
GTCCAGGCTGGCCGAGTCGTTGACCGCGACCCAGTCGTTGACGCCATCGAAGGATAGCGCGTTGCCGAACTTGCCGCTGCCGGTTCGGGCAGCGCCGCTGATGGTGCCATGGTTGCCCTTGCCGGACGCATCGACCACGGTCGCGCCGCTGGTCTCCCCGAAGGAGTAGGCTGCAACCAGTCCGCTGATATTTGTTGTGCTCGCCGTGGCCACGGTGATGTAGCCGGTCTGCGTCTTGGTGTTGGTGCCGGCGGGACCGGTGGCGGTGAGTTTTACGGTGTAAGTGCCTGGCTTGGTGTAGCTATGGGTGGCGTTTTGCGCGGTGCTGGTGCTGCCGTCACCGAAATTCCAGGAATAGCTGTCGATGGTCCCGGTGGAGGTATTGGTGAACGTCGTGGTCAGGGGCGCCGTTCCCGACCTCGGGCTGGCGCTGAAGTTGGCCACCGGTGCCGCTGCGGTCGCCGAAATGGTCTTGCTCGTCGTGGTGCTGCCCACCGCGTTGCTGACGGTCAGCTTGGCGGTGAAGGTGCCGGGTTTATTGTAGGTTTTCATGACGGTTTTGGCGGTGCTGCTGGTGCCGTCGCCAAAATTCCAGGAGCGGCTGGCGACGCTACCGGTCGAGGTATCGGTAAAGGTCACCAGCAACGGCGCGCTCCCGGAGGTCGGGCTGGCGGTGAAGCTGGCGTTCGGAGCCGCGGTGGCGGTCGAAGTGATAGTCTTGCTGACTTCATTCGAGGGACCGCTTTCTTTCCCGGTGCTGTCGTAAGCCTTGACCACAAAGTAATACGTGCCGTTTGCAAGATCGGGCGTTGTATAAGTAGTTACATTCCCAGCATTTTTCTTGGTCGGATAGTTTCCGCTGCTTTGCCCGTAGTAGACGTTGTAGCCGCTCACGGGACCGGAGCTGGCATTCCAGGCCAGGGTCACTTGCGCGGCCTGGGCGGTGGCAATGGAAAAAAACAGCATAGCCGCCAATCCCATCAGAAAAAACAATATCTTGACAGGGTGGTGGTCGATGAGCGCGGCCTTGCCAAGCAATATCGCGCCGCCTCCCACGCCTGAATTTTCGACCCCGAAGGCCGTCCCCGCACCTGACGTTAAGCCACCGAAATCCACAGCGCCTATTGGAACCGGCAGGGGAATGCGGATAGATGGCGAATCCGGCCTGAATGAGGCTGGATCGTGCGAGCGGTGATCGTTGAAGGAAACAGGCATTGGCGTGGCCTCCCATATGCTTTGAAATGGACAGAAATGAAACAAGCAAACGACGATTCAGAGCGCTGAACACCGGGCTGACGATCACGGATTCCAGTCTTGTTCGGCAGTGATCGTGAATGGTGGCGGTTCCATCCGAACGAGCGGCGGCGACAGCGTGGGGCCAGTGACGAGATAAGGATTGTGGGGTTGGAAGAATGGCCACGAGGATCGCGTCGTATCCTCGGAATCATCGGGTAGTGGCGAGACGAATCTCCGTGTTTCTCCTGGTTGTAGAGCCGACGCGCAGGCTTTCCGCGCCGGGTGGGAAGGGGCTGCGCGACGAGTGAAATAACGTCGATCAGCCGAAGTGTTCGCGGGAATACCGGTTGTCGATTGCGACCGAAAGTGGCCATGGCCATCGGCAGCGAGTCCGCCCGCGAAGGCGCTACGACAACCGGTCGAGAAGACGAAGCTCGGTTTGAAGAGCTGCTATCTACCATTGAATATCCTGATGGAACGAATCGAACATTGATTGCTTGCGGCCATTCTGGAACCGGGATTGATGGCCCCGCAATCCGTTGTCATCACTACCCAGCCGACTTCTTATTTCCAGCCGGGGAATGGTTCGGATTTATCTTCACAGGAAATTTTCGATGGGATGATCACCTTGCAAGCGTTCGGACTAAGCGTCCGGTGAATTGAGATTTATTTTTTACTGACTGAAATTTCTCGTTTTTTGGAGAAAACCAATAAGCTCTTGTCGAGAAGAATTTTTCATGGGGCGGCATCCTACAATATTGAAAATAGAATTGAAACCCCTGAAGGCCAAGTCTTTGGTAAATACAAATTTATGGCTAGCTATTTTTACACACCGCGTACTCGTATTTTTTGAGCAGCGATAAAGGAGTGATCGGATGGTGTTTGCCCTTCAGGCAATCGGCAAATGCTGTAACGAATCAGAACGATTCGACTTGAGGAGATGGACTCAGCGAGCCATCAATAACTTCAGCTGAGTGGTTCTAAAAGCATTTTTTGGTCGATTGGCTTAAAAAAGTTGCAAAAATTTATAATTAATCGTTGTTTATAAGTATGCAAGCTTCCTGGGAGCAAATCCATATTGAAATTGTGTCTATTGCCGCGTATTTATCAATCATATTGAACGGCAAGATTTTGCCTTTTCCCGGATGCCGTGGAGCGTGATATCGGAAACTGTGATCGTCTGTCAGAAGCCTGGCAACGTTCCGAGAAAGCTTTTTAGCATCGAAGCTGATCGCCTTTGAGTGTTTCTTCTCGGAGGCTCAGAATGGATATTGCGCGTATTGATCCAAATCTATTCACAGGTCAAATCGCGCCGTATTCGTTCGCTCTGAATGACAGTTCTCGCACGCGCTCTGTCGTACTGGTGTTGCCTGTTGATCGGTTGAAACCATCCACGCGAGTGCTGCGCGCTGTCCCCAAACAGGCGGGCTTTCGGCGCTGGCGACCCGAACTCGCCAGCGCCGTCAGAGGCGTCAGTCATGGCAGATGACTGAGGCCGTGTCTGCCATTCACTCGACCTTGACGGTCCCCATTGCCCCGCGCCCGAATTGCCACGGTTTGTACATGTCCTCGACGTAAACCGCCGGTTGTCGATACACGCCCGGCGTCACCGCCCGAACCAGATAAGCCAGGGTGAATGTCCGCTTTGCACCGGCATCGATGTCCAGCGCCGCCACGAAGCGGTCATCCCGGAATTCGGTGTGCAGGGCCTCGGTCAATTCAGGCAACCAGGCAATTTCCGTGGTCGAAGTGCTGTGCGCCAGGCGGGCGTTTTCGATTTCCAGTCCCGCCGGCAGCAAATCCACCACCAGCGCCTGCTGTGGTTCGCGACCCCGCGCTTCGCCGGTGATGACGACCACCAGCAACTCGTGCTGGCGAATCCGGCTTGGATCTACGTCCTTGCCGGCGCGCGTGTAATAGCGGCGGCTGATGGTGAAGCCCTCTTGTGCGGGGGGTTGTATCGCCGCCGGTATGCCACTCAGATTCGTTACAGTCCAGACCGGCTCACTTCCTTGATTGACTACGCTCGTTCCCTTAAAGAGTTGCTCGGCGGTGGGCGACAGATAGAACGGATCGGCGGTCACCGGTTGACCGTCCACCGCCAGTCGCAATTGCCCCCGCTGTTTCAGTAGCGCGTGGGCGGCCAGCAGCAGCCAGGCCTGTTCCTGAGTGCTGGCGTAGCGGCGCTGATTGGCTTCGGCGGCCAGTTCCTCGGCCAGTTGCGGCGTCCGTTCCGGCAGCAGCCCGGATTCGGCCAGCAGCGCCAGCAGCGCCGCCCGGTCGCGCAACAGGCTGCCGTAATCGCGCACCGACGCCCGGTCAGTCCGGTTCAGGGCGGCGGTGAGCGCCTCCTGGGCCCGGCCCATTTCACCGTAGCGGGCCAGCGCCGCGCCCAGCTGCGCCTGTGCCAGGGCGGTCGGCAGCTTGCGCAGATGATTGTCGTGCAGATAACGCAGATCGCCGATGGCGGCTTGCTGCGCCCGCGCCAACACGTACAGGGCGTAGGCCCGCCAGCCGAGTTGCGCCTCGGCGAAATCCTCGTCGTTCAGCCGTTCCTGCAAACGCTGCAAGCCGCGCTGCCAGGCGTTTTCCGGCATCAGGTACTGTTCCTGGCGGGCGCGGACCAGGAAATCCATGGCGTAGGCGGACAGCCAGTCCTCCACTTCGCTGTCGGGACTCCACAGCCCGAAGCCGCCATTGGCGTCCTGCAGGGTCAAAATGCGCTGGATCGCCTCCTGCACCCGCGCCCGCAATCCGGCCTCGGTGGCGTCCTGGCCAACCCAGACCTCGGCCACCCGGTTGAAATACAGCAGGGGCAGGGCGCGGCTGACAGTCTGTTCCAGACAGCCGTAGGGATAGCGGTCGAGTTGCGCCAGCAGTTCCGGGACATCGAGATTGGGCCGGCTGGCGAAGCTCAGTCTGGCCTGACCCGTGCCGGGCAGGTAATCGCGCAGCAACCCGGCGTCGAGTCGCAACGACTCGCCGGGGTTCAGGCGCCGCGCGGCACGGGTGCCGGCGATGGTCTGGGCCGGTCGGACGCCAATCTCGGACTCGCGCGCCAACTGGAAGCCGTTCGGTCCGTCCAGATGCAGCCGTACTCGACCGACGCCGGGCTTCAGTCCGCGCAGAGCGAAAGTTCGGCTTGCGGAGTTCTGCACGGTGGAATCGGCGACCGTGAAGGTGAACGCCGCCGGTTCCGTTACCGCCACCGCGCCGTCGGCGCTGAGCCGGATCGAGTAATCGCCAGGCGCGGCGCTCAGGTTCTGCACGGTCACGCTGACCCGACTTTCGTCCTCCGGCGCCAGGAAGCGGGGCAGGTAGACGCGCGCCACCAGCGGATCGCGCACCAGCGGCGCGGCTTCGGCCCGCCCGAGCCGGGTGCGGTCCCAGGCCACCGCCATCAGCCGCAATTGACCGTTGAAATCGGGCAGCGTCAGCGGAATCTTCGCCTGTCCGTTGGCGTCCAGCGCCACGGGACCGGAGAACAGCGCCAGGGTTTTCACCGTCCGCACCCCGGAAGCGTCCAGTTGCCGGCTGTCGGCGTCGCCGCCGACCCTGAGTTGTCCCGGTCGACCGCCGGTTTCGATCAACTTGCCGTACAGGTCGAGCAGTTGCATGCCCAGCCGGCGCTTGCCGAGGAAGTGCTTGACCGGGTCCGGGGTGGGAAAATCGGTCAATTGCAGGATGCCCTCGTCCACGGCGGCGACGGTGACGTAGGCCGGTTGACCGGGGTCCAGGCCGGTCACGGTGACCGGCAGTTCCACGGTCTGGCGCGGTTTCCACTCGGCGGGGGCGTTCAGCGCGATATTCAGGGTGCGTGGCGCGGGATCCAATCCCACCCAGGCGACGCCGATGGCCCGGCCTGGCCCGCGCTGGGCGGTGTTGTCCGCGGGCCGGAAGGCGGTGGCGGCGATGTAAACACCGGGTCCCCATTCAGCGGGAATCGGCAATTCCACCGTCGCGCCATCCACCGGAACGTTGACGGTTTTACTGAGCCACAACCGGTCGCCGACCACGTTCAGCAGCACCTCGCCGGCGAACGGCGCCCGGAGGAAAAGCTTGGCGGTCTGGCCGGCCTGATAGCGCGGCTGGTCCAGCGTCACTTTCATCTGGTCGGGAGTGTCGCCCTCGCCGGGGCTCTCGAACCAGCCGGCGGTGAAACGCACGCTGGAGGCGATGCCGGTATTCGGGTCGAGGACATCCAGCCGGTAATGACCCCAGTCCAGTCCGCGCTGCGTGATCAGCGCCGGCTGCCCGGCGGCGAGAGCGAGGGTCTGGCTGGCGACCGGCGCGCTGTCGCGGATGACCAGCTTGTAGTTCCAGCGGCCGTCGTCGTGATACCAGTAGTATTGGTATTCCTCGCGCACCAGCTCGGCGCGCAGCCCATTCCGGGCCAAGGGCTGGCCGAGCGGATCGAGCGCGATCACGTCGAACGCCGCCTCCTGGCCCGTGCCGATCCCCTCGTCGCCGAAGCGCGGCTTGATGCCGATGACGAACGGCTGGATACGATAGGGCAGATTCAGGCTGCGGGTCACGGGTCGGCCACCGGGTTCGAACAGCGACACCCGTACCCGCGCCTGCAATGGCCGGGTGGTGTCGGGTATTTCATTCAGGGTGACCTGAGCCTGGGCTTTGCCCTGCGTATCGGTGCCGGCCAGGGCCACCGGGAAGCGCTGGGCGGTCCAACTGTCCTGCGCCAGCCCGAAGCGGTAGCCGGGAAAGGCGGGGTAGGGATGGGGATCCTCGCCCAGCACGATCTCGGCCTCGGCCTTGAGATTGGCCGCCGGCGCGCCGTACAGGAAGCGGCCGTCGATGTCCACCACCGCCGGCTCGCCCGGTTTCAGCACCGTCGCCGTCGAGCTCAGTTCCAGCTTCAACCGTTGCGGCACGAAATCCTCGACCTGGAAGCTGATTTGGCCGACCGGTTCGCCCTTGGGATCGGTGTAAGCCTTGACCGTCCAGCTTCCGGTGCGGGCGTTCAGGGCCAGCGGCAGTTGGACGTGATAGCCACCCAGCGCCGGCTGGCCCGGCCGCAGTTGCGCGGTTTCCACCTCGTCGGGCCGGAATACCTTCAGGATCGGCGGTGCGTCCGGCCGGGCCTGACCACGACTGTCGCGAACCAGCGTCATCAATTCCACCGTTTCGCCGGGCCGGTAGACGCCACGCTCGGTGTACAGGAAGGCGTCCACCGCTCCCGGCGCGGGGCGACCTTCGACGCCCCGGTCGCTGAGATCGAAAGCCGGCTTGGTCAGATCGAGGAAGTTGTAATCGCCGTCGCCGAAAGCCATCAACGCCGCCGGCTCCCGACCGCCGCCGCCGCGCAGCAGGCCCGGATCGAAGCGGACATAGCCCTTGCCGTCGGTGACGGCCTTGCCCAGTTCGCCGTTGTTGCGGGCGTAGAGCCGCAGCTCCACCCCGGTCAACGGCCTGGCGGTGGCCAGCGAGCGGGCGAACACGTGCAGCCCGTCGCCGCCGCGCAGCGTGAACAGGCCGATATCGGAAACCACCAGCCATTGCGTGGCCTGGTTCTCGTAACTGTTTGGGTCCTCCTTGGCCGGCTGGGCGGCGACGATGTAGATGCCCGGTTGTGGATCGCGCAGGAACTCGTTGACCGGCACGGCGGTGGTGACTTCCTGGTTGCGCTCGCCGCCGGCCAGGGTCAGCACGCCTTCCCACACCGGCTCGCCGGAACGCTGGGCGATGGCGTTGAGATCGTAACCATCCAGCAGCTTGGTGATGCGGCGGCTCTCGATCTCGCGCAACAGGTTGCGGTCGTTGATGCGCAGCACCCGCAGCCGCGCCGAGTCGAGATTGACGCTGATCAATGGCAACTGCTGGCCGCCGGCTTTCGGCAGCACGTAGTTCGCGCCGCGGAAGCCGAGCGTGGGTTGGCGATCTGCCACCGTGGCGGTGAAGTCCTGGCCGGTTCTGGTTTTCTCGCCGGTCGCCGACGGAATCCCGGCCCGCGCCTTGATCGTGTAGCTCTGGCCGTGGCTGACCCCTTCCACGCACAATCGTGGTCCCTGGGCATTGGCCACCGGCTGGATGGTCGGCTCGATGACCAGGTAGTCCTCGTAATGCAGTTGCCGGCCCTTGGCGAGGTCGTCGGAGAATTTCAGACAGATTTTCGGCGTGGCGCTGTCCGATTCGACTTCGACACCCTTGATCTGGAAGGCGTTGGCGTCCGCCAATTCCTGGTAGCGCTTGGCGATGCGAGGGTTATCCTCCAGTTCCAGGGCTTCGCGGAACGCGGCGATAGCCTGTTTCGGTTCCTGGTCGCGGTCGTACAGTTCGCCCAGGCGAAACAGGGTGCGGGCGCGCTCGAACGGCGCGCGCGTCGCCTGATAGGCGTTCCAGGCGGCCTGCCGGGTTCGCTCCCGGGCGCGGTTGCGGGCTTCGTCGTCCTGCTTTTGTTCCGCCCGGGCTTGCCAGAGCTGGCTCAGGTTCAGCCACGCCGCGACGGGATCGGCGCCGGCGGCGATGGCGGTTTCCTGGCTGGCGATGGCGGCGGTCCAGTTCTTTTGCAGCGCTTGCTGTTCGGCTTGCTGCGCTAATGCGGCAGCTGTTTGTCCGGCGGCATCGCGGCTGTCGCGGATCAGTTGCAGGTATTGGGTCGCCGATACGGCGAGGGGCGCGTCGTCGAGCGCATGGGCGCTGACGGACAGCAGCAGCGCCAGCAAGGCGCACAGACAGGACAAACGATGCATCATGGACTCCTGAAGGCTACGGGTTATGAGCGGAACGGGGCCAGCCGGCGCGACCCGATGCAGACCCGGCGCGCCATCGGTTTCGATGATAGCCGGTCGCGGCCCGTCTGACCGGCGCATTCGCCATGGCGAAAAGCGGTTTGTTATGAAAAAATAAAACAAGTAATTTTCATTTTATCGGTTCTCATCGTGATCGACTCGGAGGGGTATCGGCCGAACGTTGGCATCATCCTGTGTAACGAAGAAGGGCGCTTGTTCTGGGCGAAACGAATCGGGCAGCGTTCCTGGCAGTTTCCCCAGGGTGGCATCCAGCGGGATGAATCGCCCGAGCAGGCCATGTTTCGCGAACTGGCCGAAGAGGTTGGCCTGCGGCCGGAGCATGTGCAAGTGATCGGCTGCACCAAGGGCTGGCTGCGTTACCGTTTGCCCAAGCGTTTGGTCCGGCGCAGTGGCAAGCCCGCCTGTATTGGCCAGAAACAGGTCTGGTTCCTGCTG
Organism: Competibacteraceae bacterium UBA3908; assembly: GCA_002391525.1. Taxonomy (GTDB): domain Bacteria; phylum Pseudomonadota; class Gammaproteobacteria; order Competibacterales; family Competibacteraceae; genus Competibacter_A. The sequence goes on along the minus strand of DGFE01000107.1, from coordinate 8,371 downwards.
CGGATGTTGAGCAGCGAGGAGGCGGTACGGCTAGATTTATCGGAACGACCCGAATTCGATCACTGGCAATGGGTGGATTACTGGTATCCGCTGCGCGCCGTGGTCCCCTTCAAACGTCACGTTTACTGGCGTGCGCTGTGCGAGTTGGCGCCTCTCCTGTTTGCCGGTTGCCAGCCAAGGGTAATCCCGCCCAGCGCCGGGGATGCCGAAACGGCGCTCCATGCCCCCGAACCGGATGGCAAGCCGCCACGCCGCAAGCCGGCAGCGCCGGTCCGGCCCCGCCATCCCGTGACGGTCGCGCCACTGGCCGCCGTAGCCCGACAGTCGGAACCGGTTCGGCCCGCCGCGGCGGCCCGGCACGTGACGGTCACGCCGCTGCAACGGCTGGAGACCCGCCAGCACCCGGTCATCACCCGCATGGTCATTTCGGTGCGGTGCTTGAGTGCACTCGATGCGGTGCCAGCCGCGCCAGCGCCGGAACAATCAGCCGCCGCGTCCCCGGAGGACATTCGGAAACCGCGCCCGACGACGTCGAGCCCGCGGCACTGGTCCCGGCGTTGACCCTTTCCGCTTCGCTGCCTGTTGTCTGTTGAGGACGGTTCCATGCTGGACACCCTGCGGCGCATCGTGCAGGACATCAATGCCACTCGCGACCTGAGCGAAGCGCTCAATCTCATCGTAGCCGAGGTCAAGGCGGCTCTCCACACCGACGTCTGCTCGGTGTACATGACCGATTACAATCGTGGCGAATACGTGTTGATGGCCACCGACGGTTTGCGTCCGGGTGCGGTTGGCAAGGTGCGACTGAAATTCGGGCAGGGACTGACCGGACTGGCCGCCAGTCGGGCCGAGCCGATCAACGTCGAGAATGCGCCCGCCCATCCCGCCTTCCGTTACGTCGCCGCCACCGGCGAAGCTCCGTTCCATGGTTTCATCGGGGTGCCGGTCATCCGTCGGCGCCGGGTGTTGGGCGTGCTGGTGGCGCAGCAGCGCGAGCAGCGCAAGTACAGCGCCGACGAAGAATCGTTTCTGGTGACATTGGCCGCGCAGTTGGCCGGCTGCATCAACCAGGCGGAAATCCGTCAGGTGCTGGCGCGGCTCGACGGCGATGCGCTGTCGGGTACCTTGTTCCTGGAAGGCGTGGCCAGCGCTCGCGGGCTGGCCATCGGCGAGGCGGTGGTGGTGTTTCCGGCCACCGCGCTGGACCGGGTGCCGGACAAGGACATCGCGAATCCAGAGGCCGAGGCCGCGCGCTTCCGGCAGGCGGTGGCGGCGGAATTGGCCGAGCTGCAGCGGCTCAACGAACGAATGCGATTGTTGTTGTCGCCCGGTGACCGGGCGCTGTTCGACGCCTACGCGCTGCTGCTGAGCAGCGACAGCCTGGTCAACGGCACCCTGGAGCGGATTTACGCCGGCAACTGGGCGCCGGGCGCGTTGCGAGCCACCGTGCTCGAATACGCCAACATCTTCATGGAGATGGACGACCCCTATCTGCGCGAGCGTTCCGCCGATATTCTGGATCTCGGACAGCGCTTGCTGGATCGCCTGCACGAGGAGCAGGTGGTCAACCGCCATTACCCCGACCACACCATTCTGATGGGCGAGGAGATCAGCGTTTCCCAACTGCTGGACGTACCGCCCGAGAAACTCAAGGGGCTGGTCTCGGTGCGCGGCACCGGCACCTCCCATGTTGCCCTGCTGGCGCGCGGGCTGGGGATTCCGGCGGTATTCGGGGTCAGCAATTTGCCGCCGGGCCGGCTGAACGGCCGCGAGGTGGCGGTGGATGGGTATACGATGCGGGTCTGCATCCAACCCAGCCCGCCGCTGCGCCAGGAATACCTGAAGCTGATCGCCGAGGAAGCGGAACTGTCGCGCGGCCTGCAACACCTGCGGGATTTGCCGGCGGAAACCCCGGACGGCTATCGGTTGGAACTGCACGCCAATTCCGGCCTGTTCGCCGACATCGCCGCCGCCCGTAACAGCGGAGTGGAAGGTGTGGGGTTGTACCGCTCGGAGCTGCATTTTTTCCTGCGCGACCGGTTTCCGGGCGAGGAAGAGCAGGCCACCCTCTACACCCGGGTGTTGCGGATCATGGACCCGCATCCGGTGGTGTTGCGCACGCTGGACGTGGGCGGCGACAAGCCCTTGCCCTATTTCCCGATCAACGAGCAGAATCCGTTTCTGGGCTGGCGCGGCATCCGCATCAGCCTGGATCAGCCCGACCTGTTCAAGACCCAGTTGCGGGCGATGCTGCGGGCCGGGTCGGTCTATGCCAACCTGGCCATCTTGTTTCCGATGATCAGCAGCGTCGGCGAATTGCGGGAAGCGTTGGAACTGCTGCGTTGCGCCCAGGTGGAACTGCAAGAAAATGGCGTACCGGTCAGGACTCCGCGGGTCGGGATCATGGTGGAGGTGCCGTCGGCGGTTTATCAGATCGACACCCTGGTGCGGATGGTGGATTTCGCTTCCGTCGGCAGCAACGACCTGACGCAGTATCTGCTGGCGGTGGACCGCAACAACGACCGGGTGGCCAAGCTGTACGATCCCTTGCATCCGGCGGTGTTGGCGGCGATTCGCCATGTGGTCGAGAGGGGCCAGGCCGCTGGTCGGCCGATTGGCATTTGCGGCGAGATGGCGGGCGATCCGGCGTCGGCCTTGTTGCTGTTGGGGATGGGGGTGGACAGCCTGAGCATGAATCTGGGCAGCCTGCTCAAGATCAAGTGGATGATCCGCAGCATTCGCTATGCCGCCGCCCAGGAATTGCTGGCCGAGGTGATGACCTTCGACAACGCCGCCGCCATCCGCAGCCGCGCCACTCTCTTTCTGGAACAGCAGGGCTTGAGCGGTTTGCTCAGGGTGGGGAGGTAGGGCTGGAGACCCTGTGGGTGGAGGATGGACGGATATGGTGGGACACGATGGTGGTTACAAACGGCTGTTTTCCCATCCCGAAATGGTGGCGGATTTGCTGCGCGGCTTCGTTCGCGAGGACTGGGTGGCCGATCTTGATTTCGCCACCCTGGAAAAATACCCCACCCATTTTATCGACGACCGGTTGCGAGAGCGCCGCGACGATGTGATCTGGCGGTTGCGCTGGGGATCGGATTGGCTCTACGTGTATCTGCTGCTGGAATTCCAGTCCGGCGTCAATCCCCACATGGCGGTACGGATGTTCAATTACCTCGGCCTGCTCTACCAGGATTTGATTCACACCCGGCAGCTTGCCGTGGGCGCCCGCTTGCCGCCGGTGTTGCCGGTGGTGTTGTACAACGGGCGACGGCGCTGGATGGCGGCCCGTGACATCGCCGATCTCGTAGCCGACGTGCCGGGGGAACTGTCTCAATACCGGCCTCGATTACGTTATCTGTTGATCGACGAAAGCGCTTACGACGATACCGAATTGGCGTCTCTGCGCAACCTGGTTGCCGCCCTGTTCCGGTTGGAAAACAGCCAGGAACCACAGCGGGTGCAAGACGTATTGGCCGCTTTGACGGGTTGGTTGCAAGCGCCGGAGCAGCGGGAACTCCGGCATTCTTTCGTGCTCTGGCTCAAGCGAGTGTTTCTCGCGACCCGCTTGCCGGGTGTTCAGTTACCTGAATTGAGTGAACTTGAGGAGGTGCGCGCCATGCTTGCGGAACGGATCGTGGAATGGACCGAGCAATGGAAACGAGAGGGTTTGCAGGCTGGAATGCAACAGGGTCTGCAACAGGGT
>DGFE01000107.1:0-4500 GCA_002391525.1 Competibacteraceae bacterium UBA3908 | reverse complement strand
CTGCAACAGGGTCTGCAACAGGGCTTGGAAGCGGAACGCAAGCTGCTGTTGCGGCAAGTCCGCCGCCGTTTCGGTGAGACGGTTGCCGCGCAAAGCGGCCCGCTGCTGGCGCGGATTGAGCAAACGAGTGCATTCGAGGATTTGGGCGAGGCATTGCTGGACTGCGTCGATGGCGCGGCGTGGCTGGCGCGGCTGGGCGCGGGCATGGATTCGTAGCGCGGGGATCGGAGGACAAGGAGCGAAAATCCCCCATGTCCAGCCTTATCCGTGGAGACATGGGGGTTGGGCGCTGTCGCTAATTGAGACAGCCCTGGTTGATGATCTGCTGGACGCGACCCTGGAACTCGGGGGACTGGAGGAAGCTGCGCCGTACTTGATCCCGGGTCTGGACACCGGTGTTCAGTTGGCTGACCCAGAAGCTGAAGCCGGTCAACTCGCCGCCCCGGCGCAGGAAGGCGTAGTACAGGTCGGCCACGTAGTTGCGGTTGTCCCGGTTGCGGTTGAAATACTCGGTGCTGGCGGCGAACTGGCGGGAGATGGATTCCACCTCGGCGTTGACCGCCGCCACGCCCTGACACTGGGCGGTGCGGAACCGGCCGATCCAGTAGCCGAAGCCGCCGCTGTCGGGCAGCCGGTTGAGGAAGCCCCGGTAGAAATCCACCACGGCGTACACTTCACCCCGGCTGGTGGTGTTGCCCAGCCGGGCCTGCATGTAGCTGCCAAACTCGGCGGAGAACAGGAAGGAATACAGCGCCATGCCACGCGGCATGCCGGCGGCCAGTTGGCCAGCCCAGTAGCTCAGGCCGCCGCTGTCGGGGGTGCGGTTGAAGAAGGTGCGGTACAGATCGGTGACGTATTGGGTGTTGCTGGTGTTGCGATCGAGGTATTCGGCACTGGTGAAGAACTGGCCGGCCATCACCCGGAAGGCTTCCTGCACGTCCACCCCCAGCCCTTGCAGCCGGGCGATCTCGCCTTGCCAATAGGCCAGGCCCCCGGTGTCCGGTGCCCGACCCAAAATGAATTGGTAGTAGTGGGTGACGAGCGCTGCTATGGTCGAGACCGCCCCCACCTCTACCGAACCGATGTCCACGGTGCCGTTCACGATGCGTGGCCCAAAGCCCCGTTGGTCGGTGGTGAGGCCCGCCGACTGGGCCAAGGTGTTGTTGCCGGCGTTGATCAACGGACTGCCGGCGACCGGCAGATGGGTCAGAGTTGGACCGCCGTTGTTGGCCAGCGGGCCGATGGCAGTGCTGATGGGGCCGGGGAGGATAATATCGCTGGCGATGGGATTGACGTTTACCAGCCCTGAAGTACCGTTTTCACCGAACAAGTTGTCGCCGAGAGAGGTGAAGACGCCGCTGGTATTGTAAATCTCCTTGCCGTTGAATCCGGTGTTGCCAGCCACCAAGGTGTTGCCGATTGACAGTGAGGCCCTACTGATATGAATGCCACCCCCTCGGGATGCCGAAGCCGCGTTGCCCGACAAGGTGCTATTGAGTATGGTTGCCGAACCCCTGATGCTAATACCGCCACCGCCAGAGCTGGTGGAGGAGTCCAAAACTGAGTTACCAGACAGGGTGCTGTTGCGTACCGTTAACGTGCCACTCTCGTGGTTGATACCGCCGCCGCCATATTGAGCCGAATTCCCGGACAGGGTAGTGTTGTTCACCGTCGCCGTGGCAGATCTACCACCGTTTCTTATTCCGCCTCCGCTGCCGTCAGTCGAATTTCCAGACACAGTACTGTTGTTTACCGTCAGCGTGCCGGTATTGTAAATGCCGCCGCCACTCCAGTTCGGCGCTGTATTGCCGGATAGAACGCTGCTGTTTACCGTCAGTGTTCCAGCGTTGTAAATGCCGCCACCGTAGTTATCGGTTGCCGAGTTGCCGGACAGGGTACAGTTGTTCACGACCATCGTGCCGGTGTTGCCAATGGCGCCCCCCGCGATGCTGGCACTTCCCCAGATGCTGGATTGAATCGTGCTGTTGTTGAGGGTAAGCGTTCCGGAGTTTTGAATGCCGCCATTCTGCAGCTTCAGTGCGGAGAAGGTAGCGGTTACGCCGCTGTTGATCGTGAAAATCCGCTGGGCATTGTTGCCACTGATCGTCAGGCTCGCTCCTGGCCCGTTGATGGTCAGATTGTCGGTGATAGTGAAGCCGCCCGAGCTCAGCAGAATACCGCCGAGGCTAGATTGAAACACGATAGTATCGTTGCCCACCGCGTTGTTGGCGTCGAGAATGGCCTGTCGCAGCGAACCGACGCCGCTGTCGTTCAGATTGGTGACGGTGAAGGTGGCCGCCCCGGCGGTATGAGTAAAAATAGATATTAAAATCAGTAAGATAAATTTAATGGGGGGGGGGTAATTGCGGGCGAAACATCGTGGCTCCTTTGCTTGACTAGCGTTGGTAGGATTGTATCGTTGGGGTTAAGCCCCTGTAACTTTAGGCGATGCAGCACCGTTTTTCGAGAGGCGTCACCCTTTCATCGATCTGCTTCTTCTGTCGCGCAACACGGTCATGGATAAAGAACACCAGGGGTTTGCTGCTATCATCCGCGTTCCTCGCCCGACCCAGGAGTGTTCGCGATGCTGCGTTTCCGTGGAGGCCCCGCCCTGTCGCCGTTTCGTCTGGAGAAGCTGCTGACCGCGCTGCGGCAGCGGGTTCCGGTCGTCACCGACGTCTACGCCGAGTTCGCACATTTCGTGGATGGCTCGCTGACCGTATATGAGCGCGAGGTGCTGGATCGGCTGCTTCGGTACGGTCCCGCCGCGACGCGGCCCCAGCCGGACGGTGCGCCGCTGTTCTTGGTCATTCCCCGCCCCGGTACGACTTCGCCCTGGTCGTCCAAGGCCACCGACATCGCCCACAACTGCGGCCTGCGCCGGGTCCGCCGCATCGAACGGGGCGTGTCCTATTACGTCGATTTTGAACGGCCACTGACCGACGGCGAGTTGATCGAGCTCAAACCGCTGCTGCACGACCGGATGACCGAAGCGGTGCTGGAGCCGGACGACGATCCCGCCGTGCTGTTCGCCCAGGCGGAACCGGCGCCGCTGAATCGCGTGGATGTACTCGACGGCGGGCGGGATGCCCTGGTGTCCGCCAATCGCGAACTGGGCCTGGCGCTGTCGGAAGACGAAATCGACTACCTGCTGGACAGTTTCACCCGGCTGGAGCGCAATCCCACCGACGTGGAACTGATGATGTTCGCGCAGGCCAATTCCGAGCATTGCCGGCACAAGATTTTCAACGCGGACTGGATCATCGACGGTGCGGCGCAAGACCGCTCGCTGTTCGCGATGATCCGCAACACGCACGAACGCCATCCCGACGACGTGTTGTCGGCCTACCGCGACAACGCGGCGGTGATGGCCGGCTTTTCCGCCGGGCGCTTCTTCCCCGACCCCGACGACGGCCGGTATCGCTATCACCCGGAAGCGGTGCATATTCTGATGAAGGTGGAGACCCACAATCACCCGACCGCGATTTCGCCGTTCCCCGGCGCGGCCACCGGCTCCGGCGGCGAAATCCGCGACGAAGGTGCCACCGGACGCGGCGCGAAGCCCAAGGCCGGTCTGTGTGGATTCTCGGTCTCGCATCTGCGGATTCCCGGTTTCGTCCAGCTGTGGGAATGCGACTACGGCAAGCCCGACCGCATCGTCTCGGCGCTGGACATCATGCTGGAAGGCCCCATCGGCGCGGCGGCCTTCAATAATGAGTTTGGCCGTCCCAACCTGGCCGGTTACTTTCGTGCGTTCGAGGAGGACGGTCCTGATGGCCAGCGGCGCGGTTACCACAAGCCGATCATGATCGCCGGCGGGCTGGGCAATATCCGGGAACCGCACGTCCACAAGGCCGAATTGCCTCCAGGCACCGCCATCGTGGTGCTGGGCGGGCCGGCCATGCTGATCGGCCTGGGCGGCGGCGCGGCGTCCAGCCTGGCGGCGGGCAGCTCGCACGAGGATTTGGATTTCGCCTCGGTGCAGCGTGGCAACCCGGAAATGCAGCGCCGCGCCCAGGAGGTCATCGACCGCTGCGTGGCGCTGGGCGAGGACAATCCCATTCTTTCGATTCACGACGTGGGCGCGGGCGGACTGTCCAACGCCGTGCCGGAGATCGTCCACGGCGCAGACCGGGGCGGTTCCTTCGAGTTGCGCGAAGTACCGAACGACGACCCCGGCATGTCGCCGATGCAGATCTGGTGCAACGAGGCTCAGGAGCGTTACGTGCTGGCGATTGCCGCCGAGGGATTGGAAACGTTCAAGGCGCTGTGCGAGCGCGAACGCTGCCCGTATGCGGTGATCGGCGTCGCCACGGCAGAACCGCGACTGGCGGTGAACGACCGGCAGTTCGCCAACCAGCCGGTGGATTTGCCCATGAACGTCCTGTTCGGCAAACCGCCAAAAATGCTGCGCGACGTGGTGCATGAACCGACCGCGTCCAGACCGCTCGATCTGACCGGCGTCGAACTCGCCGACGCCGTGGCGCGGGTGCTGCGGTT
>DGFE01000115.1:12591-18678 GCA_002391525.1 Competibacteraceae bacterium UBA3908 | reverse complement strand
CCGTCGAGCAGCTTTTCGGCGCCGAAGGCGATGGAGAGATTGTCAACGCTGAGCAAGGGCATTGCGGAACATGACTCAGGTACGACAAATGTATTGAGGAATAATGGGTTAGCGATTTTGCATTTCAAATGCAAGATTGCGAGATTCGACCAGATCGTCACCGCATCCCCAACCGGACGAAAGCGGCGTGATTTCAAACCGAACGAATCAGGATGGTCGCTGACGACGATGCCGCAGCAGCACCAGCGAGCGCCCCTGTGTCGGATAAGGCTCTTCCGCCGGATGCTGGTTGCCCTCGGTCGGCTGGCCGTGCGGCAGCATGGTGTCCACCAGCACCTCGAACAGGGCATCGTTCCACAACGCCGGCAGCACGAACGAGATTTCCTCGTCATGGGCGTTGAACAGCAACAGGAAATCGTCATCTTCCAGCGCGTGGCCGCGTTCGTCCCAATCGCCCAGACCATCGCCCGGCAGATACAAACCCAGACAGCGCGCGTAGTCGTGGCTCCATTCGTCGTCGTCGATTTCCCGCCCGTCGGGGTTGAACCAGAGGATGTCGCGGACCCCACTGCCGTGAATGCCCCGAAAAAAATGACGGCGTCGAAAAGTCGGATGTTCGCGGCGCAATCGCACCAGCCGTTGGACGTACATCAGCAACTCGCGGTTTTCCGCCAACCAGGCCAAATCCCAGTCGAACCAACTGATTTCGTTGTCCTGGCAATAAGCGTTGTTGTTGCCGCGTTGGGTGCGGCCCACTTCGTCGCCGGCCAGCAGCATCGGCACTCCCTGCGACAACAGCAGGGTCGCCAGGAAATTGCGCCGCTGGTGCAACCGCAGCGCGAGGATTTCCGGATCCTGGGTATCGCCTTCCGCCCCGCAGTTCCAACTCCGATTGTGCGGTTCGCCGTCCTGGTTGTTTTCTCCGTTGGCCTCGTTGTGCCGCTCGTTGTAACTGACCAGATCGTACAGGGTAAAGCCGTCGTGGGCGGTGATGAAGTTGATGCTGGCATTGGGTCGGCGGCCGTTGTGCTCGTACAGATCGGCGGAGCCGGTCAGTCGATAGGCCAGTTCGCCGATCAGGCCGCCTTCGCCCCGCCAGTAGTCGCGCACCACGTCGCGGTACTTGCCGTTCCACTCGCTCCAACTCACCGGAAACTGGCCAACCTGATAACCATCCTCACCCACATCCCAGGGTTCGGCGATCAGCTTGACCTGCGCCAGCACCGGGTCCTGCTGAACGACGTCCATGAACGCACCCGCCTGATCCACCTCGCCGTGCGTTTCCCGCGCCAGCGCGGTGGCCAGATCGAAGCGGAAGCCATCCACGCGCATCTCCCGCACCCAGTAGCGCAGGCTGTCCATGACCAGTTGCAGCACCCGCGGATGCGCGGTGTTCAGGGTATTGCCGCAGCCGGTGTAATCCATGGTGTAGCGCGGATGCTCCGGGGACAGCCGGTAATAGACCGCGTTGTCGATGCCGCGAAAACTCAGGGTCGGACCGAGATGATTGCCTTCGGCGGTGTGGTTGTAGACCACGTCGAGGATCACCTCGATGCCGGCCGAGTGCAGACTTCTGACCATGCTCTTGAATTCGCTCACCGGATTGTCGGTGGAGGCGTAACGCGGGTCGGGGGCGAAATAGCCGATGGGGCTGTAACCCCAGTAATTGCGCAGTCCCTTGTCGAGCAAATGGCGCTCGTCCACGAAATACTGGATCGGCAGCAACTCCACCGCCGTCACGCCCAACGCCTTCAGGTAATCGATCACCGGGCCGCAGGCCAGTCCGGCATAGGTACCGCGCAGGTGCTGGGGAACGTCGGGGTGGCGCATGGTGAAACCGCGCACGTGCAGCTCATAGATGATGGTATCGTGCCAGGGAATACGCGGTGGCCGGTCGTCGCCCCAGACGAACGCCGTGTCCACTACCTGGCATTTCGGCATTCCCGCCGCGCTGTTGCGGGTGTTGAAACTGAAATCCTCGTTGCGGCTGCCGAGCCGGTAGCCGAACTGGGCATCGCTCCACTGAATCTGGCCGACGATGCTGTTCGCGTAGGGATCGAGCAGCAGTTTGTGGGCGTTGAAGCGGTGGCCCGCGTCCGGCTGGTAGGGGCCATGCACCCGATAGCCGTACAGCAAGCCGGGACGGGCTTCCGGCAAATAACCGTGCCAGACCCCGCCGGTCCGCTCGAGCAGCGGAATCTGCTCGATTTCGTGCTTGCCCCTGGCGTCGAACAGGCACAACACCACCTGCTCGGCGTGCTCCGAGAACAGGGCGAAGTTGACGCCCTCGCCGTCCCAGGTCGCGCCCAACGGATATGGCCGGCCCGGCCAGACGATGGTCGTCGGTTTGCTCATCGGTGCTCACGTCTTCATGGGCGCCTCCCCGCCGCGAGCGGAGAGGCAAACCACCACTTCGCCCCTATTCGCTAAACGCCCGCATGGTCGAGGTTACCTCGCGCGGTCCCACCACCGTGATGCCGCCCTGGGTCACCTGGTACAGGCTGCGGTCCTGTTCGAGATCGTGGCCGATCCGCGTACCCGCCTCGATCACGTTATAACCGCCGATGATGGCGCGCCGCAGCTTGGCGCCACGCTTGATGTGGACGTAGTCCTGAATCAAGCAATCCTCGATTTCCACACCGTCCTCGATGGTGACCTCGCGGCGGATGATGGTATTGCTGATCGTGGCCTGACGCACCATCGAACCCGCGGCGATCACGCTGTTATGAATCCTGGCGTCGAACAGGCGCGCCACCGGTCCCTGATAATTACTGGAAAAGATCCGCCACTGCGGGTTGAACATATCAAAGCGCGGCGTCAGGCCCAGCAAGTCCTGATGGGCGTTGAAGTAGGCGTCCCGCGTGCCGACATCGCGCCAGTAGGCTGGCTCTTCATAGGGCTTGGTCCCCGGCACCTTGTTGGTGGCGAAGTCGTAGGCGAACACCCGATGGGTCTCCTTCAGATGCGGCAACACGTGGTGGCCGAAGTCGTGCTCGCCCCGCTCGTTGGCTTCCTTGAGCGCTTGCACCAGCACCTTGGCGTTGAACAGATAGTTGCCCATCGAGGCGTAGGCGCGGGTGGGATCGGAGGGCATGGATGGCGGGTTGGCCGGCTTTTCCTGAAAGTCGTTGACCCGGCCCGCATGATCGGCGTTAATGATGCCAAACGAACTGGCCTCGGCTATCGGCACCGGCAACGCGGCGACGGTCGCGTCGGCCTCCCGCTCGAGGTGAAAATCCACCATCTGCTGGAGATCCATCCGGTAAATGTGATCGGCGCCGAACACCACCACCAGATCCGGATTATGCAGTTGAATCAGATTGAGATTTTGATAAACGGCATCGGCGGTGCCCTGGAACCAGTCGCCGCCCCGCATCATCTGCGGCGGCACGACCGTCACGAACTCCTCGTTGCGCATCGGCGACACCACCCACGCCTTGCGGACGTGTTCGATCAGCGACTGGGACTTGTACTGCACCAGCATGTAAATCGACTGAATTCCCGAATTGAGCAGATTGCTCAGCACGAAATCCACGATCCGGTAGCGGCTGCCGAACGGAAGCGAAGGTTTGGAATTGTACGCTGTCAGGGGACTCAGGCGGGCACCCTCGCCGCCGGCCATCACGAAAGCAAGAATTTTCGGTTGTTTCATCGCGGCACACCCTTCGTTTTGAGTGAAAGCAGTTCACACAAGCCCCCGAGCGGGACGTCGACCCAGTCGGGGCGGTTATCCAATTCGTAGCGCAGTTCGTAACACGCTTTTTCCAGCGTAAACAGCTCCAGCAACACCCTGGCCTGATCGGGGTCGGTGGGATAACCCGGACTGTCCCCGGCGGTTTCGAGATAACCACTCCAGAAAGCGGCCTGGCTCCGCCGTTCCCAGTCGTCCAGGTGCGGGGCGAGCGCCGCCGGGTCGCAGGTCCCGTCGGCGGTGGCCTGCCGCAGGGCGACATGCGCGGCATAGTTGAACGAGCGCAACATGCCGACCACGTCCCGCAGCGGCGAGTGCTTGCCGCGCCGCTCCGCCAGCGACCGCGAGGGCTCGCCCTCGAAATCGATGATGACGACATCATCCCTGGCCACCAGCACCTGGCCGAGATGGTAATCGCCGTGATAGCGGGTCTTCATGGCCTGTGGAGTCAACGCCTCCACCTGCGCGACCCGCGCCGCCGCCGCGCCGCGGGACTCCAGCACTTGTTCGGCCAGCGAGGCGTAACGGCCCGCCCGCGGCACGCCGATCCGCGCTGCCAGCACCTGGTCGGCCAGCGTGCGCGCCGGCTCCGAGAGCCGGTTCCGGGCCTGCCGCAACCGCTCGAACGTCGTTTCCGCCTCGCCCCGGATCCGGTCCAGCCATCCGGCCACATCGGTCGCGGTGATCGGCTCGGGATCGAAGGCCGGATCGCCGGTCGTTTGCGCCAGCGTCCGGTGCAATTCGCCGGTGCGCCGGCCCAGGGTGGTAGCGAACAGCAGGTACACGGCGTGGACGCCCTCGCCGGCTTCCCTGACGGATTCCGTTTGCTGCTGGCAATCGTCGAGGAACCGCTTCAGGTAATCCTGGGTGTAGCTCCAGGCATCGCCCTGGTTGGCGACGAATCCCTGCAACAGCGCCAGCGCGATGACCGTCCCGTCCGCTTCGTTCTCGTATTCGAGCGCGCCGGCCAGGGGCGCGGCGTTCGGGAAGGCGGCGACGTCGGTGAGGAAGCGGCCCATCTCCAGCTCCGGGTTGACACCCGGCTGCAACCGGCGATATCCCTTGAGCAACATGCGGTCGCCGATGGCGATGGTGGTATTGCTGCTGTCCAGCGCCAGGCGCCGGGCTGGCAACTGTTCCGGGGTGTCGCCGGCCAGCTCCGCGAAGGCGCGGGTCGCCGAGAACTTCAACCAGCCGTCCCCCAGCGGGATCCGTGCGCCGCGGGCGATCATCTTGAGCAAGGACTGGCTGAACCGCTCGTCGGCGAAGGCATCGTACAGCAACCCCATCCGGGCGCGAGCCCGGACCCGGGCCAGCGCATAGGGCCACAACGCCCGCAAGCCCTCCTCGCCATCCGGCTCCCAGGCCAGCGCCAGCGGCAATCCGTAATCCTGCGGCTCCGGCCGTCCGGCCAGCCAGACCCGCACTCGCGCCAGCAGCCATTCGGTCTGGTCGGACCAGATGTCGTACTTCTCGAACTCCACCCGTTCGATCCGGCCACCCTTGCCGGCGAACCAGCGCTGGGTCGGCAGGAATTCCGGCAGCGCCTGCCGGATCAGCCGCTGGTGCAGTGCCTCGGCCAACGCCCGGCGGCCAGGCTCGACCAGTTCGGGGAAAAAGCTCTTCCAGCCGTGGAACAGCACCAGCACCCGCAATTCCAGGCCCGGAGTCTTGTCCTCGTGCCAGACCGGCGGCGCGGTCCGGGTCAGCCGGAACCAGTAGAAGCCGTAGCGGGACAGGGTCAACAGGTACGGCAGTTCGCTGATGGGTGGAAACGCGGTCTGGCCCAGCATTTCCACCGGCACCATGCCCTTGTACGGGCTCAGGTCGAGTTCCACCGGCTGGGCGGAACGGGACAGATTGGCCACGCACAGCACCACTTCGTCGCCATGGGTACGGACGTAGGCCAGAATCTTGGAGTTACCGGGTCGCAACAGCTCCAGCCGGCCCCGCCCGAACGCCTGGCTGGTCCGGCGCACGGCGATCATCCGCTTCATCCAGTTCAGCAGCGAGGCCGGCTCGCGCTGCTGCGCCTCGACGTTGACCGCCTCGTAACCGTAGATCGGGTCCATGATCGGCGGCAGGTACAGGCGCTGCGGGTCGGCCCTGGAGAAACCGGCGTTGCGGTCGGGGCTCCACTGCATGGGCGTGCGCACGCCGTTGCGGTCGCCGAGGTAGATGTTGTCGCCCATGCCGATTTCGTCGCCGTAATAGACGATGGGCGTCCCCGGCATCGACAGCAGCAGGCTCTTCATGAGCTTGATCTTGCCCGGGTCGTTGTCCATCAGCGGCGCCAGCCGCCGACGGATGCCGACGTTGACCCGCATCCGCGGGTCGCTGGCATAGGCGCGGTACATGTAGTCCCGCTCCCGGTCGGTGACCATCTCCAGCGTCAG
>DGFE01000115.1:0-12308 GCA_002391525.1 Competibacteraceae bacterium UBA3908 | reverse complement strand
CGGTTTTCCTGGGCGATGGCCATGTACATGCGCGGCATCAACGGGAAATGGTAGGCCATGTGGCATTCGTCCCCGTCGCCGAAATAGTCGCGCACGTCCTCCGGCCATTGGTTGGCCTCGGCCAGAAACATGCGGCCGCGGTAATACCGGTCGACCACCGCCCGCATTTGCTTGATCACCGCGTGGGTTTCGGGCAGATTTTCGTTGTGGGTGCCCTCGCGCACGCACAGGTAGGGGATGGCGTCCAGCCGCAGCCCGTCCACGCCCTGATCCAGCCAGAAGCGCATCACCTTGATCACCGCCTTCACCACCGCCGGGTTGTTGTGGTTCAAATCCGGCTGATGCGAGAAGAAACGGTGCCAGTAGTATTGCTGCGCCACCGGGTCCCAGGCCCAGTTGGAGGTCTCGGTGTCGGTGAAGATGATGCGGGTTTCCGGGAATTTCTTGTCGTCGTCGTTCCAGACGTAGAACGCCCGCTCGCGGGAACCCGGCGGTGCGCGGCGCGCGGCCTGAAACCAGGGATGCTGGTCGGAGGTATGGTTGATGACCAGTTCGGTGATCACCTTGAGCCCCCGGGCGTGCGCCTCGCGGACGAAGACCCGGAAGTCGGCCAGCGTGCCGTAATCGGGATGGACGTTCTGGTAATCGGAGATGTCGTAGCCGTCGTCCCGCAGCGGAGACGGATAGAACGGCATCAGCCACAGGGTGTCCACCCCCAGTTCCTGGAGGTAGTCCAACCGCTGGCTCAGGCCCCGGAAATCGCCGATGCCGTCCTGGCTGCTGTCGCCGAACGCCTTGACGTGCAATTGATAAATGGTGGCGTCCTTGTACCAGAGCGGATCCTCCACGCCGGCCCAACCCCTGGAGAGACGAGTCATGGGTCTTTCCTCAACCGTCGAACGTTACGAAATCGCGCTCCGTGTGCAGGCTGCTGCGAATGCGGAACAGGTGCGCCGGCATCCGGTGCGGATTCAGTTCCACGTAGTTGCGCGGCCCGTTCCAGATGTAATGGGCGCCGGTCAGCAGATCGTGCACCTCGAACGGCTGGTGCGGATCCAGGCCCAGTTCCTCCAGATTCAACTGGGTAAAGCCCGCCTGGGTGTAGTTCGGGTCCAGGTTCACCACCACCAGGATGACGTTGGCGCGGTTGCCGGTCGCCTTGCTGTAGCAGATGATCTGCTCGTTGTCGACCTGATGGAACCGCAGGTTCCAATCGGCCTGCAAGGCCGGATTGCGCTTGCGGACGCGGTTCACCAGGGCGATGAAGTCGCGCAGGCTGTTCGGTCCGTCCAGTTCCTGAAACCCGCGATAGCGCACCTGGTATTTCTCGGAATCGAGATATTCCTCGCTGCCCGGCTTGACCGCCACGTGCTCCATCATTTCGTAGGCCGGTCCGTAGATGCCGTAGTTGGCGGTCAGAGTCGCCGCCAGCACCAGCCGGGACATGAACGCCGGCCGTCCGCCGAATTGCAGGGCCTCGGTCAGGATGTCCGGGGTGTTGGGCCAGAAATTGGGCCGGAAGTATTCGCGGCCCGGCCCCTGGGTCAGCTCGGTCAGGTATTCGGTCAGCTCCCACTTGGTGTTGCGCCAGGCGTAATAGGTGTAGGACTGGTTGTAGCCGAGCTTGGCCAGCCGGTGCATGACCTTGGGCCGGGTGAAGGCTTCCGCCAGGAAGATGGCGTTGGGCGTGGTCTTCTTGATCTCGCCGATCAGCCATTCCCACATCGCGAACGGCTTGGTGTGCGGGTTGTCCACCCGGAAGATGCGCACGCCCTGCTGGATCCAGAATTCGAAGATGCTCCTGATCTCGTCCCACAATGCCCGCCAGTCGCCGGTCTCGAAGTTGAACGGATAGATGTCCTGGTACTTCTTGGGCGGATTCTCGGCGTACTGCACCGTGCCGTCCGGCCGCCAGCGGAACCAGTCGGGGTGCTGCTTGACGTAGGGATGATCCGGCGCGCATTGCAGGGCGATGTCGAGGGCGACCTCGATGCCGTGTTCCTTGGCCTTCTGCACCAGCCGGCGGAAATCCTCCAGCGTGCCGAGCGCCGGCAGAATGTCCTTGTGGCCGCCTTCCGCCGCGCCGATGGCCCACGGGCTGCCGACATCATCGGGCGTGGGGGTGAGGGTGTTGTTCTTGCCCTTGCGGTTGACCCGGCCGATGGGGTGGATCGGCGGGAAATACAGGACGTCGAAGCCCATGGCGGCGAGGCGCGGCAGCCAGGCCTCGCAATCCTTGAAGGTGCCGTGCTTGCCCGGCACCGGACTGCAGGAGCGGGGGAACATCTCATACCAGGTGCTGAAACGGGCGCGTTCGTCGTCCACCGTCACGCCCAGCACTTTGTCGTAACCCAGTTCCAGCCGGCGGTCGGCGTAACGGTCCATGAGCCGGGCCAGTTCCTCGTCCAGCCCCAGTTGGCGGCGGTAGTCCAGATCCTGGTCGCCGATCAGCGCCCTGGCCCGCTTGGTCAGCCATTTGGCGTCGTCGCCGGCGGCGCGCTGGCCGGCCTTCTCGACCAGTTGCCCGCCCACCCGCAGGGCGAGCGTGATATCCTCGGCCTGCACCCAGCGGCTCAGGTCGTGCCGCCAGGATTTGAAGGCGTCCACCCAGGCGACGATGGTGTATTCGTAGCGACCCAGTTCCAGTACCTGAAACTGGCCGCGCCAGCGGTCGTTGACCAGAAACCGCATCGGGATTTCCTGCCAGCCGGTCTCGCCCGCCTTGCGGTATTGCAGGACGCAGGACAGCGAATCGTGTCCGTCGGTGAACACATCGGCTTCGACCACCACGGTCTCGCCCACGGTCCGCTTGATGGGAAATCGGCCACCGTCGATTTCCGGAATGACACCCTCGACGATCACCCGTTTGCGGCCATCCGCCACGCCCCCCGCCGCCCCTGGCGCTGGCGTCGTCTCCGGCATCGGAACCACGACGGGCTCGACCACCACCGGTTTCCTGTCATCCGCCGGAATCCTGGTCGAACCCAGCGCTGGCTCGGCGGTAACGCGGGGTTTTTCATCCGCCACGGTTTTCTTGGTCATACCGATTATCCTCGTTCTTGCTGGCATGGTTTCTCGTTGTACGCCAATCGCCGCGATTCTGGTAGCCAGCCTGCTGCCGCCCGGGGGCTGAGGTGCTAAAGTTACCGCTTGGGTCCAGGTCGTCCACGCGGTGATCGGTCACCATTTATCCCTTCTTATTATGACGATTTTTTGCGGTTGTGCCCAAACCTTAAGATTGCTTGAACGAGGATGCTGCCCGATGACTGAATTACAGCGGATTATCGACGATGCCTTCGAGCGCCGCGGCGAACTCGGCCCCACCAGCGCGCCGCCCGAACTGCGCGAGGCGGTGGACGAAGCCCTGGGCCTGCTGGAACTGGGCAAGGCGCGGGTCGCGGAGCGGCGCGACGGAGTCTGGACCGTCAACACCTGGCTGAAGAAGGCGGTGTTGCTGAGCTTCCGCCTCAACGACAGCCTGATCATCCGCGACGGCTACACCAATTATTTCGACAAGGTTCCCCCCAAATACGCCGCTTACGGCGAGAACGACTTCCTGGCCGCCGGCGTGCGGGTGGTGCCGCCCGCCGCCGCCCGGCGCGGCTCCTATATCGCCCCCGGCGTGGTGCTGATGCCGTCCTTCGTCAACATCGGCGCTTACGTGGATTCCGGCACGATGGTGGACACCTGGGCCACGGTCGGCTCCTGCGCGCAGATCGGCAGAAACGTCCACCTGTCCGGCGGAGTCGGCATCGGTGGGGTTTTGGAGCCGCTGCAGGCCAGCCCCACCATCATCGAGGACGACTGTTTCATCGGCGCCCGTTCCGAGGTGGTCGAAGGCGTGATCGTCGAGCGCGGCTCGGTGATCTCGATGGGCGTCTACATCGGCCAGAGCACCAAAATCTACAACCGCATGACCGGTGAAGTGAGTTACGGCCGGGTGCCGGCGGGTTCGGTGGTCGTCCCCGGCGCCCTGCCCGCCCCGGATGGCAGCCACAGCCTGTACTGCGCGATCATCATCAAGCAGGTGGACGAGAAAACGCGCAGCCGGGTCGGCATCAACGAACTGTTGCGCGACTGAGGACCGGGCTCGCCGAATCACCGACACCTCATGCGGCTGCAACACCCCCACGATCATTTCGTGCGTGAATTTTTCAGCGAGCCGGCACACGCGCGGGAGTTCCTGAGCGCCGTGCTGCCGGCGGCGCTGGCGGAAACTCTGGACTGGACACGGTTGCGTGGCGAGCCGGCCACTTTCATCGACGAGGATTTACGCCAACAGCATTCCGATCTACTGTTCTCAGTTCCCAGTCAAACCGGCGAACCGCAACAGGTCTACCTGCTGTTCGAGCACAAATCGGCGCTGGACCGGCGACTGTCGCGGCAACTGCTGGGTTATCTGGCGCGAATTTACGCCGCGCAGCACGAACCGGCGCCGGTGATCGCGCTGGTGTTCTATCACGGCGACGCGCCGCATCCGGCTGGGCAGCGATTTATCGATGACCTGTCGCTTTCCCTGGAACGGCGGGCGTTCTACCAACCCTACATCCCGGACTTCGGCTACGTGCTGTTTGATCTCGCCCACACCGAACCTCGAGCATGGGAATCGCTGGCGTTACGAGTGTTCCTGGCGGCGCTGGACAGCGCGCGCAGCCCGGAACCGGCACGACTCGCCGGGGTGCTGCGGCTGGCGGATCAACTGCTCCGGGAACCCGAGAGCACCCGCATCGTCCATGCGTTACTGGTTTATCTGTTTCAGGTGACGGATTTGAAACCGGCGCAATGGAGGGCTTTGCTGACCCCGCCACCATCGCCGGCTTTGGAGGCAACCATGATTTCAACCGCGCAGCAACTATTTGAACAAGGCAAGATCGAGGGCAAGATCGAGGGCAAGATCGAGGGCAAGAT
Source organism: Competibacteraceae bacterium UBA3908 (assembly GCA_002391525.1). Lineage (GTDB taxonomy): Bacteria > Pseudomonadota > Gammaproteobacteria > Competibacterales > Competibacteraceae > Competibacter_A. Next base: position 7,400 of record DGFE01000115.1, on the reverse strand, counting down.
CGAGGGCAAGATCGAGGGCAAGATCGAGGGAGAGACGCTGTTCCTGGAACGTCTGCTCCAAGCCAAATTCGGCCAGTTACCCCCAAGCTGTCAGCGCCGTATCGCGGAAGCGGACCCAGAAACGCTGCTATCGTGGGGCGAACGGGTGCTGACCGCCGCAACGCTGATGGAAGTCTTCGCGGACACCCACTAAACCTTCTCTCCGCCGAGCGAGCGATACCGAAGCCTTCCGCACCCATGTCCACCACCCTGGACCTTGCCATCGACTTAATCCGCCGGCCCTCGGTCACGCCGGAAGACGCCGGCTGCCAGGAAGTCCTCATCGCCCGGCTGGCGGCCCTCGGTTTCCGGGTGGAACGGTTGCGCTTCGGCGAGGTGGACAATTTCTGGGCGCGATTCGGCGACCGGGAACCGCTGCTCGCCTTCGCCGGCCACACCGACGTGGTGCCGTCCGGCCCATCTGAGCACTGGCAATCGCCGCCGTTCGTCCCGGAAATCCGCGACGGCTACCTGTACGGGCGCGGCGCGGCCGACATGAAAGGCAGCCTGGCGGCGATGGTCACCGCCTGCGAGCGCTTCCTCGCCGATCATCCCCAACCGCGCGGCTCCATCGCCTTCCTGATTACCAGCGACGAGGAAGGCGTGGCGACCGATGGCACGGTCAAGGTGGTGGAACGACTGGAGGCGCGCGGCGAGAAAATGCGCTGGTGTCTGGTGGGCGAGCCATCCAGCGCCGTCCGGCTGGGCGATACGATCAAGAACGGTCGGCGCGGCTCGCTCAATGGCCGACTGGTCCTGCGCGGCGTGCAGGGTCATGTCGCGTATCCGCATCTGGCACGGAATCCGATCCACGCGGTCGGCGCGATCATCACCGCCCTCGCCGACGAAATCTGGGACCAGGGCCACGAGTTCTTCCCGCCGACTTCGTTTCAGATTTCCAATCTCCGCTCCGGCACCGGCGCGGACAATGTCATTCCCGGCGATCTGGAGATGCTGTTCAATTTTCGCTTCTCGCCGGCGGCGACGGTCGAACGGCTTCAGGAACGCACCCGGCTGATCGTCGACACCGCTCTGCTGAACGAAGAGGTCAAAACCGGCCAGGTATTTCAGTACAAGATGGAATGGAGGCTGTCCGGCCCGCCGTACTTCACCGCGCCCGGCGACCTGGTGGCTGCCGCCGCCGCCGCCGTCCATGCCGAAACCGGCCTGGATCCGCAACTCTCCACCAGCGGCGGCACCTCCGACGGGCGTTTCATCGCTCCCACCGGCGCGCAGGTCATCGAACTCGGCCCCCTCAACGCCACCATCCACAAGGTGGATGAACGAGTAGCCGTCGCCGATCTGGAGCGGCTCAGCCGGATTTACCAGAGCGTGCTGACCCGGCTGCTGGCCTGAAACGCCATTCCGGGAAAGTGGCCCACCACCTCAGCCGACCCCTTGACCCATCGGATCGATGGCGAAACCCGGCCAGCGCGCCAGACCGGCGCCACCCGGATTCCGCCGGCCATCAAACCGCAACCCACGGGAGAACAAACCCATGCAACAACGCGAACTCGGCAGTACCGGATTGATGTTCAAGGCCATCGGCCTGGGCGCCATGCCGCTCTCCATCGGCGGCCGGCCCGACGCGGCGCAGGCGTTCGCGGTGATCGAAGCGTTCATCGCCGGCGGCGGCGATTTCATCGACACCGCGAACGTGTACTGTCTGGACGACGACGACATCGGCCACAACGAGCGGCTGATCCGGCAGGCGTTGGACCAATTGGGCGTGACCGACCGGGTGCTGGTCGCCACCAAGGGCGGACTGCGCCGCCCCGGCGGCGCCTGGGTGGTGGACGGCGATCCCGACTGGCTGCGGCTTTCCTGCGAACGCAGTTTGCAGGCGTTGCAAGCTGACTGCATCGGCCTGTACCAGCTGCACGCCATCGATCCCAAGGTGGATTTCCGGCGCTCGCTGGAAGCCCTGGTCAAGCTGAAGGAGGACGGCAAGATTCGCCATCTCGGCCTGTCTAACGTCAGTCCCGCGCAATTGGAACAGGCGCTCGACTTCACCCTGATCGCCTCGGTGCAAAATCACTGCAATCTTTTCGACAAGCGGGATTTCCAGAACGGGATGATCGATTTCTGCCGGGCGCGGCACATCACCTACATCCCCTACAGCCCGGTCGGCGGGCATCACGGTCATGTTCGTCTCGCCCGGGAGCCGTCGCTGCAACGGCTGGCCGACCAGTATCAAGCCTCGCCGCACCGCATCGCCCTGGCCTGGCTGCTGCACAAGGGCCGGCACATCCTGCCGATTCCCGGAGCCAGCAAGGTCGCCAGCATCCGCGACAGCCTGCGGGCGACGGAGTTGCGGTTGAGCGCCGAAGATATCGCCGCGCTCGACCGACTCCCTGATCGATGACGGGCGAACCGACAGAGTAAGCGAGAGTCGTCGTCGGAACAGACAGCGGTGGCTCTCATTCGGAGACGCCAGCCACGCCATTCGGAAGCCGCTCGCTCGGAGCAACTCTAATCATGTTACCCAAATCTCCGTTTCAACTGCCCAACTCGCTGCGAATGGGCCTGCTGATCACGGTGCTGGTCGGTCTGCTGATCGCGGCACTGGCCTGGTTTCAGATCGAACGCGAGCGCCGCAACGACTTGGAGGAAATGGACCGGCGCGCCTACATCCTCGCCCACCAGATGGCGTATCCGGTACAAGTGGCGTTGCGACTGCCGGACAGCGAAGCGGCCACCGTACTCGGCTCCATGCTGGAAGGCTATCGACGATTGATCGGATTGGCGATTTATCGCACCGACGGCCGGCTGGTCGCCGCCGGCAAGGGCGCGGCTGATTTTGCCGACGTATTGAACCAGGTTGTCGACAGGGCTCTTGCGGAATCGAAGGATATCGTCGAAACCCGACGCACGGCCGACGCCCACATTCACCTCCTCGCCTCGTTGATCCGCACTCCGGATGGCCAACCACAGGGGGTGCTGGCGGTGCTCCACGACCTGGTCAGCCTGAACGAACGAGCCACTCATCGGCAGGCGCTGTTCGGTTTCTGGATCGGCTTCATCGTGCTGTCGCTGTTAATTCTGACCGTCGCCGGCGCTTGGTTGCTGTACGACCGGCCGCTCAACCGGCTGGCGGAATGGATGCGGCAATTGCGCACCGGCGAGGCTATCGCAGCGTCGCCAGTCGAACTTCCCATCGCGCGACTGGTCACCGAAAGCGACCGGCTGGCCGCATCATTCCGGGCCGCTCGCTCGGCCCATCAGGCGCAAGCGCGAGCCGTGGTGCGCGCCGACAACGTCTGGACTCGCGACCGGCTGCGCGCCCATGTCGTGGACTGCCTGCGCGGCGGCCAACTGCTGGTGGTCAGCAACCGCGAGCCGTACATGCACGAACTGCGCGATGGCAAACCCCGGCTGATCATGCCGGCTGGCGGGCTGGTAACGGCGCTGGACCCGGTGCTGCAAGCCTGCGGCGGGGTCTGGATCGCACACGGTTCCGGCGAGGCCGACCGCCAGATGGCCGATGCGCGCGGTCGGCTGGCGGTGCCGCCGGACGATCCGACCTACACCCTGCGGCGGGTGTGGCTGAGCCGGGAAGAGGAACAGGGGTATTACTACGGCTTCGCCAACGAAGGCCTGTGGCCGCTGTGCCACCTGGCCCACGAGCGGCCGGTGTTCCGGGCCAGCGACTGGGAACACTACGTCCGCGCCAACCGCCGTTTCGCCGACGCGGCGCTGGAGGAAGCCGGCTCCGAGCCGGCAGTGGTGCTGGTGCAGGACTATCAGATGGCGCTGGCACCGCGTTTTCTGAAGGAGAGCCGCCCCGATCTGGCGGTGGGCATCTTCTGGCACATCCCCTGGCCCAACCCGGAGGCGTTCCGGATTTGCCCCTGGGCGCCGGATTTGCTGCGCGGTCTCCTGGGCGCCGATCTGATTGGCTTTCACCTCCAGCAGCATTGCAACAACTTTCTCGACACCGTGGACCGGATGATCGAGGCGCGGCTGGACTGGGACCATTTCGCGGTGGAACTGCAAGGCCACGTTTCGCGGGTGCGACCCTTCCCGATCAGCGTCGAAAGCTGGACCGAGCGCCATGTCCTGACTGGCGTGGAACTGGAACGGCAGATCGCCGAACTCAAGGCGCGTTACAAGCTGGACAAGGGGCGAATCGCGGTCGGGGTGGATCGCATCGACTACACCAAGGGCTTGACGGAACGATTTCGAGCTGTAGCCCGATTTTTCGAACGCTGCCCACAATACCGCGAGCAATTCACCTTCGTGCAACTGGGGGCGCCCAGCCGCACCCACATTCCCCGCTACCGCAACTACATCAACGAACTGGAGGCGCTGGCCGACGACATCAACTGGCGCTTCCAGACCGAGTCCTGGAAACCGATTCGCTTCCTGGTCGGGCATCACGACGGCGTCACGGTCCATGCCTTCCTGCACATGGCCGAGATCGGTGTCGTCAGTTCGCTGCACGACGGCATGAACCTGGTAGCCAAGGAATTCGTCGCAGCCAAGGAGGACCAGGACGGGGTGCTGATTCTCTCCGAATTCGCCGGCGCGGCCCGCGAACTGAGCGACGCGCTGATCATCAATCCCTACGATACCGAGCAGTTCGCCGAAGCGATCCGGCGGGCGCTGGAGATGGCGCCGGCGGAGCGGGAAGCGCGGATGAACCGGATGCGGCGACAGGTCGAGGAAAACAATATCTACCGCTGGGCCGCCAACTTCCTGGCCGATCTTACCGCCGTGCCGATCTCGACCTCAACCACCCAGGAGGTCGCCTGATGCCGCCAGCTGACTCCATCATTCCGAAACGGCTGCTCGACGCCTATTCGCGGGGCGAACGGCTGGTCCTGGTCTTCGACTACGACGGGACGCTGACCCCACTGGTGGCGCATCCCAGCCTGGCCCATCTCGATCCTGCCCTGCGCGACGTACTGGCCCGGCTGGCGGTCATGCCGCGCGTCACGGTGGGCGTGGTCAGCGGCCGGGGACTGGATGATCTCATCGGCATGATCGGTCTGGGGAGGCTGAGCTATGGCGGCTCCACCGGCCTGGAACTGGAACTGGCCGGGGAGCGCCTCATTCCCATCGAAGCGCTGGAAAACCGCGCCCTGCTCGAATCCCTGAGCGTCGCCCTTGAACAGCGGCTAGCCGCTTATCCGGGGGCCTGGGTGGAAAAAAAGCCGTTCGGCTTTACCGTCCACTACCGTCAACTGGTGGCGGATCGGATTGAACCGCTGCAAGCCGAAGCCATGGCCCTGCTGGAACCGCACGTCAACGCCCTGCATATCCTGGACGGACCCTTGGCCATCGAGGTGGTGCCGGCCATCGAGCGCGACAAGGGCACGGCGTTGCGGGCCATCGTCACCCATGCCGGGCCGGAACCGGCGACCGTGCTCTATGCCGGCGACGCCGCCAACGACGCGCCGGCGCTGGCGCTGGCGGCGGAACTGGGCGGCGTCGCGCTCGGAATCGGCCCGGAACCGCCGGCAGCGGCCGTCTACCGGCTGCCCGATCCCGCCGCCCTGCACGCCCTGCTGACCAGGCTGACCGTCGAACTGGCCGCCGCCGCTCCGCCGTAACACCCGCTACCGCAAACCCACGCAGTTGGCGTAGTAGGTCACCGTGGCGGGCCAGTCGGAGAAGAGCCCGCGGATCCCCACCTGGCTGGCGAGCACATCGAGAACCTCCAGCATGTCGCCGTCGTTGTCGATGGCGTCGGTGACGGTCTGGTAGTACCAGCCGCCGCCGCTTTCCAGCGGACCCGAACGTTCGATAGTCCAGGCGATGAGGTCCAGGCCGGCGGCCCTGGCGTTCAAGGCGTATTCCGAAGGCACGATCTTCTTGTTGCCGTCGAGAGCCAGCAGCGCCCACATCGGCGGCGCGACGATTCTCACGCCCCGGGTGGCATACGACTGCAACTCGGCCAGCGTGGGGAGTTCGCCGGGATTGTCGGCATCGTCGAGATACACGGCCTGCGCCCCGAACGCCGGTTCGCGGTCGATCCAGTAGAGCACGTCGCCGAGATTGAAGGACTGCGCCCACACCCGCCGGGGCGAGACTCCCGCCGCCTTGTACTCGTCGATCAACTGCTGGGCGTAAGCTTCCTGCGTATAGTCGCCTTCATACGGCATCGGCACGCTGGGGGATTTGAGTTCGGGCGTCATCTTCACGCCCAGGCGCTTGAAGAGTTCGATGCTCTCCCGGTGGCTGAGCACCGTGCCGCAGGCGGAGTACAAATCCGTGCGCCAACTCGGGGTGGCGTTCAGATATTCCTCGACGGTCTTCGCCTTGGGATTGGCCGCATCCATCTTGCCGCACAGCGTCTTGAATTCGGCCAGCGTGATGTCGCTGGCGCAGCACTCGGCCGAGGCCGGTGTCACGACCGCGCCGGTGGCGGGGTCGATAACCGCCGGGCTGAAGGGCTTGGTACACTTGGCGGCCAGTTCGGGGATGGCCAAAATGTTGGTGGTGGTATGCAGATCGCATTGCGAATGACGGCAGACCAGCTCCCGGTCCTTGGTGAAGGTCACGTCGCATTCCAGGATACCCGCGCCCATGCGAGCGGCCGCTTCGTAGGATTCCTTGGTGTGTTCGGGGAATTGCAGCGCCGCGCCCCGGTGGCCGATGGAAAAATCGGTTTTCCTGAACGGACCGTTCGCGCACCTTTGCAGGGTGGTCTTGAGCTTGCCGGCATCCATGTCCTCGACCAGGAAGAACGGGCGAGGGCCGAGCTGCACGGCCGTCCCGGCGCGCGCGATCAGCGCGGGAACGAACAGGCCGCCAAGCACGGCGGCGGTCAACAGGATTTTACTGAGTGGCATGAAACGCTCCAGGCTTCCGGGAAAAAGACGGTTCGAGCAGGATCGATTAACAATTTGATTTTCTATCGTATTCATTATCCTTGAACATTTTGTTTCCGTTTCGTTACGGCTCGATGATGCCCCCCGCCCGTCCCGGGCGCCGCCAAATTCGCTGGATTGGTCCACCGGCAAAAACCCCGGAACCAACCTCTTACCAAGGCCCTTTCCCGCCATGGAACTCCCCCTGGATTTCACTGCCCTCCTGCTGCTGGGCATCGCCGCCCTGCTGGCCGGCTTCATCGACGCCGTCGCCGGAGGCGGCGGAATGCTGGTCATGCCGGCGCTGCTCAGCACCGGGATGCCCCCCCATCTGGTGATCGGCACCAACAAACTGGTCGGCACCTTCGGCACCTTCAGCGCCTCGTTGACCTTCATCCGCAAGGGACTGTTCAAGCCGGCGCTGTGGTGGGCGATGAGTTTCGGCACCTTCGTCGGCGCGCTGATCGGGGCGGTGCTGATCTATCTCGTGAGCGCCGGCGTGCTGAAGAAACTGTTGCCGCTGGCGATCCTGTGCGCGGCGGCCTA
>DGFE01000080.1:21879-23303 GCA_002391525.1 Competibacteraceae bacterium UBA3908 | reverse complement strand
CTATTTTTTTCAAGACGGCTTCTAAATAATCCCCACGATAATTCTCCACAAAAAAACCCCAAGAAAAACTCAGCTCAAGGAGTTCGATACCCTATCTGGGCTCAATCATAATAAAGTAACCCCATAGAGTATCCAGAGGTCCATCAACCGAATGTTCTAATCTCAACCGGACTGGTGTCAACCGCGGCACTGCTGTTAACCTCGGCGCTGTCCTGCTGCTCAATCGCAACCTGGTTCGTGGTGCCGGTATCACGCCAATCCGACAGCAACTTACTCAGCAGCAATTGCTTTTGAACATCGGATCCATCACTCTTAACTGCCTGGGACAAGCCGAAAATCTTTTCAGCCATATCGGCATCGTCATTTTCATAAGCCTCGGCCTGTAACTCATCGAAAGCGTTGTCCAAATGGCGGTCCCAGTTATAGCTGCCCGTTTTTTTCTCCAGGCTGTCCAGCTTCCGATCCAGTCTGTTCTCTATCACTTCCGACATCTTGAAGATTTTTTGGGCTTTTTCAGCATCGCCTTCATCGATAGCTTTCTGCTGCAACTCATCAAAAGTCTGATCCAGACGTTCCCGCCGATTCTCGAGCCGTTCCTGACGACGATTGCCGAAATCGTTATTCTGCTCCTTGATTAAATTCAAGTAAGAACCGTTGCTGATTTTCATGGGATTATCGCCCGCTCCGCGTTAGGGAAAATTGTCATGCCAGCCTGTACAGGCGGCCACGACGACGAGGAAGCAATATCAATACCAGACCTGAAAAATCCCCTTGTCCAGAGGCAATACCGGTTCCGCGCGGGCTCTGGCAGCGGCACAAGAGTCCTTCGAGATGCCAATATTTTGGCGATTCACGGTCCACCCCGAGTCAAGCCTTCGTCGCCATTCCATCCCGCTACGCTCGACAACCCACCTTTGCAGTGAGAATCAGCCTCGGGCGAGGCATCGCCATCCTCAATCGCGGACCGCCGGACAAATTGGTTCGGTTATTGCTTTGCAGATGCTCGCCATTGAGCACCCAAAAATTGAACACCATCATCAATCACCTAGTTCGCGGAAAACCGGGTAACTGTCCGAGCACCTCCAGCTATGGATGACATCATCAAAGAGTTCCTGACCGAAAGCCTGGAGGGCCTGGATCAGCTCGACACCAAGTTCGTGATGCTGGAACAGAACCCGGACGACCGGGACACGCTCTCCAGCATCTTCCGCACCGTCCACACCATCAAGGGAACCTGCGGTTTCCTCGGCTTCGGCCACCTGGAGAAACTGACCCACGCCGGCGAAAACCTGCTGTCGCTGCTGCGGGACGGCAAACTGAGCTTCAGCCGGGAAATCGCCAGCGCGCTGCTGAGCATGCTGGACGCGGTGCGAACCATGCTGGGCGAAGTCGAACGCACCGAAAACGACGGCGCGGAAGGCTAC
>DGFE01000080.1:20268-21510 GCA_002391525.1 Competibacteraceae bacterium UBA3908 | reverse complement strand
CCGCCACGCCGCCACGCCCGGAACCGCTCCCGCTCTTACCCCCGGCTTCGCTTCCCGTGGAAGAGGCAGTCACAACGGACGAGGACGCCAAAACCGTTCCCGCCGCGCAACCCCTGCCGGACAATCTGGTTTTCTTTGCCGAACCGGCGCCCCCGCCGCCTAGCGCAGTCGTCGGCGCGCCGCCGCCCGACCCCACCCCGGAACCGGTCGCGCCGCCCGTCCGCGCCGCCCCCACGCCCCAAGCGGTCCCCGCGCCGCCGGAACGCGCCGCCGCACCGACCACCATCGCGGAAAGCTCCATCCGGGTGGACGTGCCGCTGCTGGACAAATTGATGAACCTGGTCGGAGAACTGGTGCTGGCGCGCAACCAGATCCTCGAATACAGCGCGCTTCAGGAAAATCCGCCGCTGCTGGCCGCGTCGCAACGGCTGAACCTGATCACCAGCGAACTCCAGGAAGGCATCATGCGCACCCGGATGCAGCCCATCAACAACATCTGGGCCAAATTCCCCCGCGTGGTGCGTGACCTGTCGGTCAGTTGCGGCAAGCAGGTGCGGGTGGACATGGAAGGCAAGGAAACCGAACTCGACAAAAGCCTGATCGAGGCGATGAAAGACCCGCTGACCCATCTGATCCGCAACGCCATCGACCACGGCGTCGAACTTCCGGCGGTCCGCCGCGCCGCCGGCAAGCCCGAGGAAGGCTGCCTGTCGATGCGCGCCTACCACGAAGGCGGCCAGGTGCACATCGAAATCGGCGACGACGGCGCCGGCATCAATCCGGTCAAATTGCGCGACAAGGCGCTCGAAAAGGGCCTGATCACCCCGGAACGCGCCGCCGCCATGAGCGACCAGGACATCCGGCGGCTGATCTTCCTGCCGGGTTTCTCCACCGCCGAAAAGATCACCAACATCTCCGGGCGCGGCGTCGGCATGGACGTGGTCAAGACCAACATCGAAAAAATCGGCGGCGTCATCGACCTGGAAAGCGAACTCGGCCACGGCACCACTTTCAAGATCCGCATCCCCCTGACCCTGGCCATCGTGCCGGCGCTGATCGTCACCAGCGGCCGGGAGCGCTTCGCCATTCCCCAGGTCAACCTGCTGGAACTGATCCGGGTCAACGAGGAACAGCGGGACATCGCCATCGAATACGTCCACAGCAACCCGGTGTACCGATTGCGCGGCAAACTGCTGCCGATCGTTCACCTAAACCGGGAGCTGAAACTGACCGCCGCCACCA
>DGFE01000080.1:14641-19993 GCA_002391525.1 Competibacteraceae bacterium UBA3908 | reverse complement strand
TGCAGGACATTCCGGTGTTCGCCGGCGCCACCATCATGGGCGATGGCCGGGTCGCGCTCATCCTCGACGTGCTGGGCATCGCCCAACAGGCCCGAATCCTCAGCGACAGCCACGACCAGAACGTCGCGGCGCGACTGCGGGACGCCTGGGAGCGCGACGCCGAACGCCAAACCCTGCTGCTGGTCCGTTCCCCCGGCAACGGTCGGCTGGCCATCCCGCTCGCGCCCGTTTCCCGATTGGAGGAATTCGAAGCCGACCAGATCGAGGGCGCCGGCGACATGGATGTCGTCCAGTATCGCGGCCAGATTCTGCCGCTGATCCGGCTCCGGGACCTGCTGAGCGAACGCCGCGTGCCCGATCGCCTGACCCGCGCCGAGGCCGCCGTTTCCGGCGGCGGAAACCTGCTGCAAGTGATCGTCTTCGGCGACGGCGCCCGCCGGGTAGGGCTGGTCGTCGACGAAATCATCGACATCGTCCAGGATGTCTTTGAAATCAAGGGCCGGGCCACCCGCGCCGGCGTGGCGGGCACGCTGGTGATCCAGAACCGGGTCACCGAACTGTTCGACGTTCACGGGTTCCTGCAACGGCTAGCCCCGTTGCTGGCGTCAACCGAGGAGGTTTGAAGCCATGGGAGCCTCGCGGCAATTCTGCACCTTCTTCCTGGATACCCGGTTTTTCGGCGTCGAAGTCGAAAAAGTTCAGGAAGTCATCCGTTACCAGACCATCACGCCGGTGCCGCTGGCGCCGTCCGTGGTTCGCGGCCTGATCAACCTGCGCGGCCAGATCGTCACCGCCGTCGACTTGCGGCGCCTGCTGCAAGTGGGCGACCGGCTGGACGAACGCCTGCCGATCAACATCGTCATCCAGACCCGGCAAGGCATTTTCAGCCTGCTGGTGGACCGGATCGGCGACGTGCTGGAGGTGGACGAGGCCAGCTTCGAACATCCGCCGGATACCCTCGACGGGATCGCGCGGGAGCTGATTCGGGGCGCCTACAAACTTCAGGGCCGGTTGTTGCTGGTGTTGAACGTCGAAAAACTGTTCAGCCCGGAAATTCTGAATCGCGATTGCGGGGCGGCGAAACCATGAAGGCCGGAACAAAAGAGCTGCCCGATTCCGCGCCGGCCACCCCGCGCAAGCTTGCTTCGAGGAGTACCCCATCGATGAATGTACTGAAAAACATGAACCTGAACGGCAAGCTGCTCCTGATGGCCGGCTGGGCCGTCGCCAGCATGGTGTTGCTGGCCGCCCTGTCGCTCTGGATTCGCTGGCAACACCTGCAGGAAGAGCCCAAGGCGCTGGCGCTCGGTCTGGTGGAAACCGCCAGCGGCGTCCTCGAACGCTACCAGAAACAGGAGCAGGCCGGCGCGCTCACCCGCGAACAGGCCCAAAAGCTGGCGCTCGAAACGCTCCGCAACATGCGTCATCACGATTTCTATTTCGTCGTGCTCGACCGGGACCAGCGGCTGCTGCTGTACCCCCCTCGTCCCGAGCTGGAAGGCCAGACGCCGCGCAGCGGCCACGACGCCCACCACATGGCCGCGATCAGCGCCGAACTGCTCAACACGGTCCAGCGGAACGGCAGCGGCTTCCTGACCTATGAATGGCCGCGGCCAGGCACGAACGAACCTATCCTCAAGATCGCCTATGGCCGGGAATTCGCCCCCCGGGACTGGGTGCTCGCCTCGGGCATCTACGTGGATCAAGTGCGCAACGCGTTCTTCGGCGTGGCCGCGCGCGAAGGACTGCTCGTCCTCGCCCTGGCGGCGCCGCTGCTGGCGCTGTTTCTCTGGTTGCGCCGCTGCCTGCGGGCCGGTGTGGCCGGGGTCCTGGAACTGGCGCGCAGGCTGGCGGACGGCGACCTGTCCCATCAGGCGCCCATCGGCTCTCGGAACGAACTGGGTTACATGACCCAGGCGCTGAACCAGGCGGTGAAAAACATCCACTCCGTCCTGCAAGCCGACCGGGTCGATTGGGCCAAGGTCGCCGAAGAATGCCGGCAAGCCGGACGCGTCATGTCGATGGTGCAGAGCACGCCTTCCAACATCATGGTCGCGGATCGCGACCTCCGGCTGTGCTACCTGAATCCGGCGATGGAACGCACGCTGCGCGGACTGGAGGCCCGATTGCCGGTTCCGGTCGCCGGGCTGATCGGTCAGCCGCTCGAGCTGTTCTATCCGGGGGAGGACGAGTTGCGGCGGATCGTCGCCGACCCGGCCCGACTGCCGCACACGGCCACCGTCACGCTGGGCAAGGAGCGTTGCGAACTGCACTTCAGCGCCGTCCACGACCGCGACGGCGCCTATCTGGGGCCGATGATCACCTGGGAGATCGTGACCGAGAAAGTCAGGAACGAGCACGCCGTTCAGGACGCGATCACCCGCGAAAAGGAACAGGCTCAGATGCTGCAAACCAAGGTCGACCGGATGCTGAACGTGGTGAACGCCGCCGCCGGGGGCGATTTGACCCAGGAACTGGCGATCACCGGCGCCGACGCCGTCGACCGCATGGCCCAGGGCCTGGATCAACTGCTGGCCACGCTGCGCGAGAGCATGGCGCGCATCGGCCAGACCGCCCAAACCCTGGCCAGCGCCGCCGAAGAACTGACCATGGTCAGCCAGCAGATGGGCGGCAACGCCGAAGCCGCTTCGGTCAAGGCCGCGCGGGCCTCCTCGACGGCCGATCAGGTCAGCGCCAACGTCGAAGCGGTGGCGACCGCCACCGAGGAGATGGGCGCCAGCATCCGCGAAATCGCCCAGAATGCCGCCGAGGCCGCCAAGGTGGTCGCCTCGGCGGTGACCATGGCGCAAAGCGCCAACGCCACCGTCCGCAAGCTGGGCGAAAGCAGCGCCGGCATCGGCAACATCATCAAGGTGATCACCTCCATCGCCGAACAGACCCACCTCCTGGCGCTGAACGCCACCATCGAAGCGGCGCGCGCCGGCGAGGCGGGCAAGGGCTTCGCGGTGGTGGCCAACGAAGTCAAGGAACTGGCCAAGGAAACCGCCAAGGCCACCGAGGAGATTGGCCGCAAGATCGAGGCGATCCAGATGGATACCGGCAGCGCGGTGGACGCCATCGGCGGCATCAGCGCCATCGTCAATCAGATCAACGACATTCAGATCACCATCGCCAGCGCCGTCGAGGAGCAGACCGCCACCACCAACGAAATCGGCCGCAGCGTGGCCGAGGCCGCCCGGGGCAGCGCCGAAATCGCCCAGAACATCACCAACGTGGCCCAGGCCACCCACAGCACGCTCGGCAGCGCCAACGATGTCCACAACGCCTCCGGCGAAATGGCGCGCATGGCCGCCGAGTTGCAGCATCTGGTCGACCGCTTCCGCTATCAGTCCGCCGCCGCGCCCGCGGGCGTCCGTCCGGGGCGGGCCAGCATCCGCGCGGTGACTTGAATGAACGCCAGAATCCGTGTGTTGCTGGTCGACGATTCGGCGGTCATCCGTCGGTTGCTGGCCGACGTGCTGTCCGGCGATCCGGCCCTGGAGATCGTTGGCCAGGCTCCCAACGGCCGGGTGGCGCTGGAAAAGCTGCCCGCCCTCAAGCCCGATCTGGTCATCCTGGACGTGGAAATGCCGGAGATGGACGGGCTGGAGACGCTGGCCGAAATCCGCAAGCGCGAACCGCGCCTGCCGGTCATCATGTTCAGCTCGCTGACCGAACGGGGGGCTATCGTGACCCTCGAGGCGCTGGCGCTGGGCGCCAGCGACTACGTCACCAAGCCCTCCAACACCGGCAACATGGCCACGGCGTTGCAGCGGGTCCGCGATGAACTGATTCCCCGGATCAAGACGTTCTGCCGCCCTGTCGCGGTGCCGGCGCCGCTGCCGTCGCCTCCACCGGCCGGGCGCGCGCCCTTTTTCAAACCCTTCGACTTTCTTCCGGGCCACCGGCAAGAGCCGGTCCAACGCGCGCCCGATCCCCATCTTCCGGGCCACCGGCAGGAACGGGCCGGACCCGCGCCCGTCCCCCAGCCGGAGAGCCGGCCAAGCCCGTTTCCGGTTGCTCCGCGACCGCGCCAGCGGGTGGACATCGTCGCCATCGGCGTCTCCACCGGCGGCCCCAATGCGCTGGCCGCGCTGCTGCCCCGATTGCCGGCCACCTTCCCGGTGCCGATCCTGATCGTCCAGCACATGCCGCCGATCTTTACCCGGCTGCTGGCGGAACGGCTCGCCGCCCAATCGACGCTCGCCGTCGCCGAGGGTGCGGCGGGCGAAATCCTGCGGCCGGGGCAGGTCCGTCTGGCGCCCGGCGGCTCGCACCTGGTGCTGGAACGGCAGGGAACGCAGGTCCGCCTGCAACTCAACCAGAACGAACCCGAGAATTCCTGCCGGCCCGCGGTCGACGTGCTGTTCCGGTCGGTGGCGGACGTTTATCGGGCCAACGCGCTCGCGGTGATCCTGACCGGCATGGGCAACGACGGACTGCGGGGTTGCGAGGCGATCCGCAAGGCCGGCGGGCAGATTCTGGTGCAGGACGAGGCCAGTTCGGTGGTGTGGGGAATGCCCGGCTTCGTGGCGAAAGCCGGCCTGGCGGACGGCCAGATCGGGTTGGCGCAACTGGCCGGCGAAATCCTCAACCGCGCGCGAGCGGGCCGCTGAGCGACGCCTTACGGTCCACGCCCATGTCCATCGCCATGAATACGATCAGCAGAAGCGACTTCGACTATATCCGCGAACTGGTCCAGCGCCGCTCCGCCATCGTGCTGGAGGCCGACAAAGCCTATCTGATCGAGACGCGCCTGACGCCGCTGGCGCGCCAGCGCGGATTCGACTCGCTGCAAGCGCTGATCGCGTCCCTGCGGAGCGGCGCGGGCGACGGCCTCGCGCGGCAAGTGGTGGAAGCCATGACCACCCACGAAACCTCGTTCTTCCGCGACTTGCATCCCTTCGAGACCCTCAGGACCACCGTGCTGCCCGAACTGCTGGCCAAGCGGCCGCCCGGCCAGCCGCTGACGATCTGGTGCGCGGCCTGCTCCAGCGGGCAGGAGCCCTTCAGCGTGGCGATGCTCGCGCACGAGCATTTTCCCACCCTGATCAGGGGCAGGTTGCGGATCGTCGCCACCGACCTGTCCGGCGCCATTCTCGCCCAGGCGCGCGACGGCGTGTACAGCCAGACCGAGATCAACCGCGGCCTGCCGACGGCGGCGCTCGCCCGATATTTCGATAAACAGGGCGCGCGCTGGCGGATCAAGTCCGAAATCCGGCGCCTGGTGGATTTTCAGCAGAGCAACCTGGCCGAGGCTTGGCCGCCCCTGCCGCTCCTGGACGTGGTTTTCATGCGCAACGTCTTGATCTACTTTGGCTTGGAAACCAGGAAGATGATTTTGGCCAGGGT